>NZ_JAKKSE010000017.1:0-114737 GCF_025653595.1 Shewanella sp. SM95 | reverse complement strand
TCTTTAGGTAAATCTCGCCAAGGGATACCTGTTCTAAGGCGGTAAAGAATACCTTCGAATGTTTGTCTATGTTCAGGTTTGTCATAAACACGGCCTGTGCTTTTCATTAAATGAAATAGCTTTTCCCAGCGTGCATCGGTTAGCATAAGTCTTGGCATGGCTTGAGGTTATGGTTACTTTTGGCGAAGCAAATTATAACGTCTTGCCATGCTGTCTAAAAATTACTCTCGAAAGATCAACAGACCCTAACTATATTTTTAAGCGGGCATTAAAAGATTTTGCCGATATGAAGGTTGACTCGGGCTTTAGGATTGCGTTTAACGTGGCGCCAGCGTATTGAAAGCTTATGCCAGTTACGGATTTTAGTGGCTATCGATGACTTTGGTACTGGGCAAACAACCTTATCTTTGTTACAAACCATGCCATTGTATTACTTGAAAATCGATAAGACGTTACTCCAAGAATAGCTAATCCGAATTTGGCTAAAAAGAGCCAATTATCTAACAAGGTTTTGTCCAAAAGTGTGTTGCGTATGTCTTTTAAATCTACAGGTTACGTGAATGCACGAAAGGTGAGCCATGGTGATTGGCGAGACGACCGTCCGCCCCATGGACGGGGCGGTCGAGCATCCAAGGATGGACTGGCTGCGTGTCGGTGAGTCAATGCCATGGCAAGCCTATATGCGTAGATACCAGCCAACGCTAATCCCCTAAAAACAAAACCAAAAGTCGCAGTCACCCTAGACTACTTTCCTACACATTTAAGTCCAAAACCAATACAATCGATTTTATAATCTAGAGCCCTCAATGTGCTCTACTTAAAAATATTCCCAATAGCCACATTCATATTCAGAGTCGCAATGTGCGCGGCATGAAGTATTAAAAGCCAAAACCATAAGGCGGAATAGCCGATGAGATAAATCCACTCCCCCTCTTAAATATAAAAAGAGGAGTGATACTTTTATTCAATCGATATTAATCAAGCCAACTTAAAGGCTTTTATTTTGGGGAGATGGGCGGCGAGTTGGGGGAATTTGTGGGGCTGAACGTCATCCCAATCAATCGAATAATAGGCGCTTAATTCACTGGCGAGTTGCTGATTATCGAACATCTCATCATTCACAGAAAATATGCACATGGCCTTGTGAGTATTCTTTTCACGAAATTTCGACACGCACTTATTGGCAATGTCGGCATATTCTTCTGGGCGGTCAATCTTGCCCTGCATATTATTTTCTGGGTGCAAATTAGGGTTAATCAGCACAGATTTAAGACCATTTAAAAATCCAATCCGCTCGGCCCAATAAGCGCCGAGTCCTGCGCCAACCATTAACGGCGCGGGATCGTCGCAATGCTGCATTTGCTTAGCAACTTCCTTGAGCAAGTGTTGCATGTCGTGCTTAGGGTGCAAGGTGCTGTAACTGATCAAACGTACGTCAGGGTCAATAAATTGCAACTGACGCATTTTTTCGTGATTACCTGGGCTAGTCGCATCAAATCCATGAAGATAGAAAATCATATCAAGGCCTTTTAATCATTTTTAATCACAGTGAATTAACTAACCCTAGCAAAAGAGTGCTCTCACACCTTGCGCTACATCAAACTTTCGCCTGTTGAGCCAAACAAATTTGCTCGGCAAGCTGCTTGGCATTTTCCCAACGAGCCGTATTATCGAGCGCCGCTGCCGTTTGCGAGGCATTGGGTTTAAGTAAACTCGCAGGATACTGTGGCGCGCTCACAGGCCAAGTAAAGCCATCGAGTAGCGACATTACGCCCGCATTGTCATTACACACTAAAATCATGTCGCAACCTGCGGCTAAGGCGGCGCTGGCCCTTGCACGGTAATCGCCCGCAAATCCTGCGCCTTGCATGCCGAGATCGTCGGAGAAAATCACCCCGTTAAAGCCAAGTTCTTTACGCAGCACTTGTTTTAACCAGTATTCGGAGAAGCCCGCAGAGTTAGGGTCGACTTTAGGGTAAACCACGTGCGCGGGCATCACGCCTAATAATTTCTCTTTTGCGATCAATTCTTTAAACGGCAGGATATCCTTTGCAAAAATGGCCTCGGCATCACGATCATCAATGGGTTTCTCGTAGTGCGAATCCGCCACCACACTGCCGTGTCCGGGGAAATGTTTACCCACGGCGCCCATGCCAGCTGCGGCCATGCCAGCAATAAAGCTTTCGGCCAATGTAATAACCTCGGCGGGCTCTGGGCTAAAGCTGCGTTTACCTATGACTTGGCTCACGCCGTTTAAGTCCAACACGGGCGCGAAACTTAAGTCGATATCGCAAGCCAGTAATTCAATCGCCATCAAGAAACCGAGCTCACAGGCCCAACGCTTGGCCAATACCATATCGCCCTTTGCTGCGGGTAAAATGTCGCCCATGGCGGGAATAATGGTAAAGCCATCACGGAAACGTTGTACTCGGCCACCCTCGTGATCTACGGCGATTAATATTTCTGGGCGTATTTGGCGTATCTGTTGTACCAGACGGATCAACTGATCACGGCTCGAAAAATTGCGGGAAAATAGGATTAAACCACCCACCTGTGGATGGCGTAGCATCTCAGATTCAGCCTCACTGACGTCCAACGACAGTAAATCCAACATTAAATAGCTCATACTTCTCCCTAAAAATATTCATTAATACTCAAAAAATAACCACTCAAGCCATAAGTAGTCCACGCTCACAAAAAAGCTAAAAAAAGCGAGCCACCTACTCTTGTAGCGCTGTCGAAGCCTGTATTCTTGGCCATAAAATGGCCTGTAAAAAAGTCCCAATTAAGTTCAGCTTATCCGAACTATTACGAATAAAAAAAACTAATGTGAATTGTCACACTAATCTATGGGATACTGGCGTTAGAGTATCACACAAGCAGATTTCGCATGAAAGAACGCCGCCACTGACCAGAGTACACGCGCAAGATTAGCGTGCTTCAATCTGCAGAGCGAGCAATCCCATGCACTCAGACTAAAATAATAAACAAGACACAACAGGACTTCTATCATGATTAGCGTATTTGACATGTTCAAGATCGGCATAGGTCCATCGAGTTCACATACCGTCGGCCCAATGAAAGCGGGCAAAATCTTTATGCAAAACCTGACTGACTCAGGACTCGTGACCCAGATTGATGAATTAAGAGCCGAGCTCTTTGGCTCCCTCGGCCAAACAGGCAAAGGCCACGGCACGGGCAAAGCAGTGATTTTAGGCTTAATGGGCGAAGATCCCGAAACCGTGGACACTGACAGTATCGACGGTATTTTAGAACACGTCTCCAAGGACGAAACCTTAACGCTGCACTGTGGCAAAGTGGTTAAGTTTACCCGTGAGCAAGGCATTACCTATCACAGACGCAAAACGCTACCTGCGCATGCTAACGCCATGACCTTGTACGCTTACTGTAAAGGGGAATGCATTTTTGATCGCACTTACTACTCAGTGGGCGGCGGCTTTATTTTAGATGAAGATGAAATTAGCCAACGTAATGCATCGCCAGCCTCACAAATTGAATCGGCTCCTTTTGATTTTGTGAGTGCGGCTCACTTACTGGAATTATGCGGAGAACAAGGTCTCAGCATTTCTTCTTTAATGATGGCGAACGAACTGAGTTTAGCCACTGAAGATGAAGTCAAAGCCAAGCTGTGGAATATTTGGCAGACGATGAAAACCTGTATCGAACGCGGTTATCAGAAGGAAGGTATTTTACCTGGCGGCCTAAAACTGCGTCGTCGTGCTCCTGCACTGTACCGCCGTTTGAAAGCCGAAGGCCGTAACAATGTCGATCCATTAACCGCTATGGATTGGGTCGATTTATTCGCCCTGTCGGTCAACGAGCAAAATGCGGCCGGTGATCGCGTCGTCACTGCGCCAACAAACGGTGCTGCGGGAATTATTCCTGCCGTATTATGCTATTACGATACCTTCGTACAAGAAGTGGATATCGATGTCTGCGCCCGTTATTTATTAACTGCCGCTGCAATTGGTATTTTGTACAAGAAAAATGCCTCAATTTCGGGCGCCGAAGTCGGTTGCCAAGGTGAAGTGGGTGTGGCCTGTTCTATGGCCGCTGGCGCACTGACTGAGATCATGGGCGGTACGGTTGAGCACGTTGAAAACGCGGCTGAAATCGGCATGGAACATAACTTAGGTCTAACCTGCGATCCTGTGGGCGGCCTAGTGCAAGTGCCTTGTATCGAACGTAATGCCATGGGCGCGATTAAAGCGATTAACGCCTCTCGTATGGCCCTGCGTGGCGATGGTAACCATAAGGTTTCACTGGATAAAGTGATCAAAACCATGATGGACACCGGCAGAGATATGCGCAGCAAATACAAAGAAACCGCCAAAGGTGGTTTAGCGGTCAACATTGTTGAGTGCTAAGTGCTAAGTGCTGAGTGCTAAGTACTGAGTACTGAGTACTGAGTGTTAGTTAACTCTCGTTAATCGCTTAAATCGCACCATAAAAAATGCCGCAACCAGTGAGTTGCGGCATTTTTGTTTTAGCTAGCACTTGCCTCCTAAATCGCTATCGATGGTAGATGTGAGGCAACTGGCATAACTAAGATTTTTTCAGGGAATACTGCGAAATAATACCCGCCCAAGCTTTTTCTATTTCAGGGATTAACTGCGTAAATGCCGTTTTTTCGGTAATCACCCGCAAATCATCTACCGCTTCAGACGTTCCCCATACGCTAGCATTTCCCGTCTCTTTCGCGGTAGATTCGGCAAGTCCATAAAGATATTCAGTCCGAACATCAAAAAATGCAGCAGAAACAGTCGTCGTTACACTGATCTCTTTATTCTTTAAGAAACCCAAAGACACCACATTGAGTGGAGCAAACTGTTGTTCACCCGCATGGAATGAAGTATCGAAGGTATAGATAAGTAAGATATCCGCTTTTAATCTCGCAGCGGCTTCTCGTAAGGATTTTATCGAGTCCAAATTCTCAGGGAGTAAAATGCGATTTAATGGCGCAATACCTGACACTTGTGGCATTTTAGCTAGCCTAGCAAAGTCGGCTTCCGTCTCAACTTCTCGGGTCGTCACCACGCTATAACGACCTGTACCAAAACTGCTTACTCGATAGGATAAATAACCGGGAGCTTGAATACGCGCTACCGAAATATTTGCAGGAAACACCGCAGCAGGCTCTTTGGACATAAGTAAGTTGATATCCGATTCAGCTAACGAACTCAGCTGCACACTACCACCTGGGGTGGTGTACGATGCACATCCCCCTAATATCAACAATGCGCCTAACATGGCAAGTTTAACGATCCTCATCAAATCTCCTTTAAATACGTTTCAAATCCCTAAATATTGAATACTAACTTACTGTTGATAAATGTTTTATTCAACCAAATTAATGTTCAAGCGTGACATGTTTCTAAGCTATCCAACGACCAAGAGACAGTATTGGGTAAACAAAAGGCGCAGTGATAAAACAATATCACTGCGCCTTTTGTATCAATATTTTAAATGGGTTTAAGGCTTAAAGTACAAGCTATGGAACTTAAGGTGCTCTTCAATAAAGCTTGCGATGAAGTAGTAGCTGTGATCGTACCCCGCTTGCATCCGCACATCCAAGGGATAACCCTTGGTATGGGCGATATCCACCAGCGATTGTGGCATCAATTGGGTATCTAAAAAGCTGTCAGCTTCACCTTGGTCAATCAGTATTGGCACTTCGCTAATCGCGAGCTTAAGCAACTCGCAGGCATCATACTGGCGCCAATGTTCACGATTTTCACCTAAATACTCACTAAAGGCTTTAATGCCCCAAGGTGCATTACTCGGATTCGAAATCGGGCTAAAAGCCGAAATTGAGCTATATCTGTGCGGATTACTCAGACCAATCACCAAAGCACCGTGACCGCCCATCGAATGGCCGGAGATAGCGCGCTGGGTAGTGACGGGAAAATGCGCTTCAATCAAGTTAGGCAGCTCATGGACTATGTAATCGTACATTTTGTAATGACGATTCCAAGGTGCTTTTGTCGCATTGAGGTAAAAACCCGCGCCTAAGCCTAAATCGTAAGCTTTATCAGCCGCATCGGGCACATCGTCACCGCGAGGACTGGTATCAGGGGCGACAATCGCCATCCCAAGTACCGCTGCCATGCGCTGTGCACCCGCCTTCTGCATAAAGTTTTCATCGGTACAGGTTAGACCTGAAAGCCAATACAGCACAGGCACAGGTTTATTCACCGCCTCAGGCGGCAGATAAATCGCAAAGCGCATCTCGCAGTTTAACGACTGAGATTGATGGCGATACTGCTTATGCCAACCGCCGAAACTCTTGTTACAACTGATATTTTCTATGGTCATACAAGTCCTTTTAGCTCAATCTGTTAGCGCTTGTCTTAGCGTTAATCATCTGATCAATTGGCAACACAGCAGACAGATTTGCACCTGTCTGCTGGTTTGTCACATCAAGCTGAAGCATCAACTTAGCGTGCAAAATCGCTTATTTATCAAAATGGATCACGCTACGGATGCTCTTACCTTCGTGCATCAGCTCAAACGCCTCATTGATTTGCTCAAGTCCCATAATATGGGTGATAAAATCATCGAGCTTAAATTCGCCCGCCATGTAACGCTCAACAATGTGGGGCAGTTCAGAACGCCCTTTCACACCGCCAAAGGCAGAACCGCGCCATACTCGGCCAGTCACTAATTGGAATGGACGGGTTGAAATCTCTTGACCAGCACCGGCAACACCTATGATGACTGATTCACCCCAACCCTTATGGCAACACTCTAAGGCGCTGCGCATCACGTTGACGTTGCCGATACACTCGAATGAGTAATCCACGCCGCCATCGGTCATTTCAACGATCACCTCTTGGATGGGCTTATCGAGTAATTTAGGATTGATGCAATCGGTCGCGCCGAGTTTTTTGGCTAACTCGAATTTAGACTCGTTGATATCAATCGCGATAATGCGGCTGGCTTTGGCCATAGTCGCCCCAATGATCGCCGATAAACCGATACCGCCGAGGCCGAAAATCGCCACGGTCGCACCTTCTTCCACTTTGGCCGTATTCATCACAGCGCCCATACCTGTGGTTACGCCGCAACCCAGCAGACAAATTTCTTCTAATGGCGCGCTCTTATTGACTTTAGCCAATGAGATTTCAGGTAACACAGTATATTCAGAGAAGGTCGAGCAACCCATGTAATGGAAAATAGGCTTGCCATCGAGATAAAAACGCGTGGTGCCATCGGGCATTAAGCCCTTACCTTGGGTCGCACGAATTTTTTGGCACAGGTTAGTCTTGCCCGATAGGCAGAACTTACACTCGCCGCACTCTGGGGTATAAAGCGGGATCACATGATCGCCCACTTGCACGCTCGTCACGCCCTCGCCCACTTGCTCAACGATACCGCCGCCTTCGTGGCCTAGAATCGCTGGGAATACGCCTTCTGGATCATCACCGCTCAGGGTAAAGGCATCCGTGTGACACACGCCCGTAGCCACAATGCGCACTAAGACTTCGCCCGCTTTAGGTAACATCACATCCACTTCTTCAATCTTAAGTGGTTGTCCTGGCCCCCAAGCAACAGCGGCCTTTGATTTAATAAACTGCGGTTTTTCGTTCGACATTGTTACGTCCCTTGAATAGGTAATAGGAGTAAGTCATTGGTGTATCATAAATTCAATTCAGGCCAAGCAAATTCTTGCGCCCATTGTACTGATGCTACTGAATAGGAGGATTGTATTTGTTTCTCAGCGAGAGACAATCTAGTATTCAAGCAATTCATTTTTACTGAGTAACAACAATGTATCTCTGGGATGGCATTTCTGAATTTGTCGCAGTGGCCGAGGCCGAAAGTTTTACCCTAGCAGCGCAGCGGCTGAATATCTCCACCGCCCACGTTAGCCGCCAAGTGAGCACCTTAGAAAATCGCCTTGGCACAAAACTCTTTTACCGCACAACCCGCAAAGTGTCGTTAACCGAAGAAGGCACGATTTATTATCGTCATTGCCGCCAATTACAAACTGGGTTAGAAGAAGCCGAGCGCGCCATCTCAAACCTAAAGGACTCACCCCAAGGCTTAGTCAAGCTCACAGCGCCCGTCGCCTATGGCGAGAAATTTATCATGCCGTTACTCAATGATTTTATGGTGCAATATCCCAGTGTTGAATTTAGCGTCGACTTGACCAATCGCACCTTGGACTTGATTGAAGGCGGTTATGATCTGGCGATTCGCCTCGGAAAACTCGCCGATTCAAGCCTGATGGCCAAACCGCTCAGCAGCCGTACCCACTATGTCGCCGCCTCACCAAGCTATGTGGAAAAATACGGTCAGCCCCATACCTTATCTGAGCTTAACCAGCACAATTGTTTGATCGGTAATCATAATTACTGGCGCTTTGTCGAAAATGGCCGCGAGCGCAATATTAAAGTCCGCGGTAATCTCAATTGTAACAGCGGCTACGCATTAAGGGATGCGGCACTAAAAGGCATAGGGATAGTTCAACTGCCTGATTATTATATTGAAGAAGATATTCAAGCCGGACGGTTGCTCTCCTTCCTTGACAGTCACCGCGAAGCCAAAGAAGGCATTTGGGCACTCTATCCGCAAAACCGCCACCTGTCGGCCAAGATCCGCGTATTGGTTGATTATCTTGCCGAAAAACTCGCCGAGCAGGATTAAATACTGTTTGAGCAAATTGATTGGTAGCAGACAACACGGCGCAAACTAGCGCCAGTTTTCCCGCAAAGTGTAATACAACATGCCTAATGCAAGCGCTTGATTGCCAAACCATTCATTTAACGGAATGCGGATATGGCGCATGGCCGCAAACAAATCAAATTCACGCAATTGCCCATCCATCGCATTGGCCATGATCTCGGCCATAATGTGCGATGTCGCCACTCCGTGCCCAGAATATCCTTGGCAATAGAATACATTAGGCGACACTTTGCCGAGCTGCGGGATACGGTTAATCACAATTCCCGCCATTCCGGCCCAGGCAAATTCGATATCAACGCCCTTTAATTGTGGAAACGTACGCTCAATCGCAGGCCGTAATTCCGCAGCCACATTTTTAGGATCGCGGCCGCTGTAGTTAGTGCCGCCGCCGAACATCAGCCGTTTATCCGCGGTCAGGCGATAGTAATCCAGTACAAAGCGGCAATCGTACACGGCTAAATCCTGCGGATTAATTTGTAAAGCGATATCATCGGGCAGAATCGCAGTGGCGCAATTGCCTAAGGACGCCGGAAATAACATACCGCGCAGTTTTGGACGGGCGAGTTTATGGTAAGCATTACCGGCGATCAGCACACTATTGGCGCGCACTTTTCCCTTGGCAGTGACAACAGTCGCCACATCGCCTTCTTCAATATCAAGTACGGGTGAGTGTTCAAAGATTAACGCCCCAAGACCTGCTGCGGCGCGCCCTTCACCCAGGCATAAATTGACTGAGTGCAAATGCATATTGCGCCGATTGACTAAGCCACCGTGATACAAGCGCGAGCCTAAATAGGCAGGCATTTCATCGGCGGATACCAGCGTCATAAATTCACCCATGCCGCGGCGCTGCGCCTCATCATGCATAGCCCTAAGCTCTTGCATGTGCTTTGGCTGGTAAGCGGTTTGGATATGACCAAACTTTAAATCACAGTCTATGCCGTACTTGGCCACCCGATTTTTAATTATATCGTGGCCGCGCCAACGCATATTCCACACATAATCTTCAGCTTCATTGCCGATTTGACGGCGCAGCTGTTTTGTCATCGCAACATCGCCGGACAAACTGCCCGTCACCTGCCCACCGTTGCGTCCGGTTGCGCCCCACGCAATTTTATTGGCCTCAATAAGCGCCACTTTATAGCCCTTCTCAGATAATTCCAACGCCGTTGCCACGCCAGTAAAACCGCCACCGACAATCGCTACATCGACTCGAATGTCGCCTTCAAGCGCAGGATAATCTGACTCTTGGTCAATGGTGGCATTGTAGTAGGAGGCGCAACGCTCTGCTGGCATGGTCATTCCTTGATGTTGAAAGTTGATGGCTGAAAGTGAGTGTTAAGTCTTAGTTCTGGACACTCAGTTCTGGAGGCTCGTTTTAACACGACAGTATGCCGAAATTGTTTTATATTTTTTACAAACGTTCAGAATTTGTGAGTATATCTAAGTTGAGATCGAGGTCAACACTGAATTGCGATAACTATTTGCAGGACATGACAAAGGGAGTTGAGCTGGCTGCAGGCTCCTTCTTGAAGAACCTGAAATGGAGGTGCTTGAAATGGAAGCTTCTGAAATGGCGGTACCTAAAATTAAGGCACTAAAATTAAGGTACCTAAGATTAAGGCACCTAAGATTAAGTTACCTAAGATAGAGACTCCGAATGTTAAGGCGCGGCTGATTTTATCTTTTAAGCCTTATACTTTTTGCTGGTTTAAGATAGGCTTGTGCGGCGTCATCCTCTTTTTATCTCAGCAACCTAGAGTCCATTATGCCACTATTACCACTTGTCCAATTGCCGTTTTCCCAAGCATGTGAAAACAACAAAGCGCCGATTTTAGCGGTATTAACACAAGCATTCTCACTCAACCAACATGTACTCGAAATCGGCAGTGGCACAGCGCAACATGCTGTGTATTTTGCAGCAAATCTTCCCCATTTAATCTGGCAAACCAGCGATCAGGCTGAATATATTGAGGTCATTACCGCAAGGTGTATGCATGAAGGCAAGCGACCCAATGCAGCGGCAAACCTACGCTTACCACTTACCCTTGATGTTACCGCGCCATGGCCGGTGAAGGGATTAACATTTGATATTGATGGCGTATTTACTGCAAACACTTTGCATATTATGAGCAAAAATATGGTTGAAGCGTTTTTTACTGGCCTTGGTCTGTATCTCCCCCAACTCAAGACCCTGTGCATTTACGGCCCCTTTAACTACCAAGGCGAATTTAGCAGTGACAGCAATCGCCAGTTTGATGCCTTTTTAAAACAGCGCGATCCCGCCAGCGGCATTCGTGATATTGAATGGATTTGCAGTTTAGCCAGCGAGCAAGGCCTAACGCTGAAGCAAGATGTGGCTATGCCCGCCAATAATCGACTACTACATTTTGTTAGAGACTAGCTTTTTGTTAAAGACTCGTTTTTTGTTAAAAGCTAGCTTTGGTTGAGTGGTTTAGTCCGTTTTGGCCTCAGCGGTTCTGTGTCCATAGCTCAGCACTCGAGTGGCTTTCCACTGCTCGTCCTGTTTGCGCCACACAATGACAAAGTCGGCTAGACCTTCACAATTGCCGGTTTCAAGGCTGCAAAAACGATGAACGCCTTGCTCTATCGCGCCAACTCTTTCACCGGAAACACTTTCATCGTGCCCGCAACTAACTCGCGGCGGTAATGGCCACAGGCATATTTTTCGGTGTTGGCGATCATATCCTTGCGGTTCCAAGTGACGCCACCCGTGTCGTGGTAAAACTCCACATCTTCAGTGAAAAACGCCGCGTGTTTCTTGAGTTCAGCAGGGGCTGAACACTTATTGAAACTGTCGAACACAGCAAAATCCACCGCTGCAATTTGGGTAGATAAAGTGTCTGTAAGTGCAGCAGCGGGCTGCGCAATGTCAGCTTGTGGAGCCCCAGCCGTTTTAACTGATGCTACTTTAGCTAATGCGGGCGCATCTGTTGCAACAGCAGGTTCGGTAGTGGCGAGTGACAAAGTTAAAACAGTGACTGTGGCTAGGCTATAAAATGCTGGATTCATATTCTCTCCGTAAATATTGGCAATACATTTTGTATGGCGACGATTCACATCACAAACATGAATGCACCACGAGACATAAAGTCACATCGCCAGCAAAGCTTATGCCAGTTAAAATGTCCATATTAATCATATTGATATAGCTTCATATTACGTTATGCAGTTTTGTGCGGTGATAGTTTCTGATTATTCTCACTATTTTTTAGTGATTTATCCGACGACAGTCAGACTCAGATCGTCATACTCAGTGCCTTATGCTCAATCCGCTCAATGCGCTCAATGCGCTCAATCAGAATGACCATGCCAGCGAGCAACACGTCGAATATACGGGCTATCACACTGTTATTAAACACTAAAAAATTTACACTGCCTTTACACAAAAGAGAGACATCCAAGCTTGAAGCTATAATTAAGAATAATTATCATTCGCCAAAATTACCGAAGGAAGAATGATATGCCCCGCTTTATCCGTCGCACTCGCCAAACCTCGCATCTATCTCATGCAACACAGACACCTATGTTGAGCCAGCTATCGCGCGCTATTGGTTTATGTTTGTTATTACCTGCAGCATGGGCTAGTGCTGCAAACACGCAAGATACCACTCCAGAAATGGAACGCATGGTGATCACAGCAACACAAACTAAACACTCGGAGCTTTCGGCGCCAGCTTCAGTGTCCGTGATAAACCGCAGTGAACTTGAAGCGCTAGTCATAGACGATCTTGCTAGCGCAGTCCGTTATTTACAGGGTGTGAACATCAGCGAAGGCACGCCCTATGGTCGCAATGAAATCAGCCTGCGAGGTTTAGATTCAGATTACACTTTAATCTTGATTAATGGCCGCCGCATTAACTCCCGCGAAGCATTAACTTCTGGTTATGGCAACGATTTTGACTTGTCCTCTATTCCAATGTCTGCCATTGAACGTATCGAAGTTGTGCGTGGGCCTATGTCATCCCTATACGGCTCAGAAGCTTTGGGCGGTGTGGTTAACGTCATACTGCGTCAACCAACTGAGGACTGGCAAACCAGCGTTGGCGTGCAATACGATGCACCTACCAGTGGCAAGGGTGGCGATAGCACTAAGTACAATTTCTACAGCAGTGGCGCGCTGATCAAAGATAAATTACTGGCAAACTTAATCGTCGACAGCAATAAACGCGATGCATGGCGCTCGGACTTAAAACCCACTATTGATGCGTTAGAAGACAGAGATGAAATCAGCGCCCTCGCCAATTTACAATGGCTGATTGATAACCAGCAAGATCTGCAATTTGACTTAAGTTACGCCAACGATGAACGCGAGTCTGATTGGAATAACTACGGCACGATTCTCACCAATAACCAACAAGCGGAGCGGATAAGTTCAGGTCTGACCCATAATGGCCACTGGAACTGGGGCGACACTCGCCTGCGCTATTACTATGAAAATGTTGAGGTGACTGACGACTCAGCGTTAATCGCCGAGATAGGTAATATCACCCAAACCAACCACAATCTCGACGGTCAAACCACTGTCCTGCTTGGCGATCACATGTTAACCAGCGGTGCAGAATACCGTTGGACCCAGCTCGAAAATAGCCGCAATATTTTAGGTGATGGCACCTTAGACGACAGCCAATCGGCATTGTATCTACAAGATGAATTTAGCTTAGGCGAACTCAATATCACCTTAGGCGGGCGCGTCGATCACCACGATGTGTACGGCACCGAATTTAGCCCACGCTTGTATTTAGTGTATAACTTAAGCTCTGAATGGGTCATTAAAGGTGGTGGCGGCAAAGCCTTTAAAGCGCCAAATATGGCGCAATCCCAAGCCGATTATATTATCCCCGCTTGTCGTGGCGCCTGTACCGTTGCGGGAAATCCTGATCTACAACCCGAAACCTCAGTGAACTACGAGTTATCGACCCAATATCAAACCACGGATTTTGGTGGCTCGATCACCTACTTCCATAACGATGTAGAAAATAAAATTATCACCGAAACTTGGAATAGAGTCCCAGGTACAGTATTAACTTACCAAAACGTGAACGAAGCTAAGATCACTGGTTGGGAATTACAAGCTTGGTACAATTTAACTCAAGATCTCAGCCTAAACGGTAATTACAGTAAAACCGATGCCGAAGATAAGCAAAATGGCGCGCCTTTTACCTTAACACCGGACGACAGCTATAACCTGAAACTACAATGGCAGGCACTCGATGGTTTATCCACCTTTATCGCCTACCATTATACTGGCGAGCAGTATTTACGAGCCAATGTCAAATCAGAGGGTTATGGCTCGCTCGATATAGGTGCGAATTATCAAATTAATCCTATGTTTAGACTGAAGCTTGGCGTGACTAACCTAACGGATTCTGAACGTGACCAAGTTGCCACCGACCTTGATTATATTCAAAAGAGTCGCAGTATTTATGCTGGGGTAACTGCAAGTTTCTAAGCTCTGCAAGCCAGAAATTAATGTGTAATTGTAGCTCTGCTACTCAACATTAAACATCATAGGCGAAGCTCGTTTTGGCTTCGCCTATTGTTTAAGACCAAAATGAATATCACACATCCGACTAGAAAAAGTAAAATCAATACATTTTCTAAAATATAGAATTTTTAAATAAACATTAAAAATATAAATTGCATAATCCAGATTTAAATCATTAGTCTTTTACATTCCGCAATATAACCTTGATCATACTTTAACGCTAAAAAATAACTCACCAGTTAACCTTTGATAACGATCAAGGTTTTGTCATATTAAAAAACTATTATACACACGCAAGACTGCTAAAGCTTAAGGTGTAAAATTCTCGATTATTAAACTTACGCACCAAGCAAAAGCGATATTATCTTTCCGTTTATATCACTAATAAAACAGCGAGAAAAATACAGTTCCAACTTCAAGTTACATATTTCATAACTAGATATATGATTTACTCGCTTCAAAATGATGATTTAACCAACAATAAAAAAGGAAAATAACATGCTTAAAAAGATGATGCTAATGTGCGCACTGTGCTTTTCAACTAATTTAATGGCGGTATCACTTGCCGACAGTCATTCTGAAAGATCTGACTGTGAATCCTGCCATAAAGATAAAAAACCTTCAGCGGATTATGTTTTTGAAAATCAGCAATGTGTATCATGCCATGGAGAAATGAAAACACTCGCAGGCGAAGCTCATACTAAACATGATGGCGTTTTAACATGCACCAATTGCCACATCGCTCATCAAGAGAAAGCACCAGCAGATGCTTGCAAAGAATGCCATTAATTCACTAAAAATCTAAAATCAAAGGCCGAAGAATTATTTATTTTGAATGGAACCATTAGGCAGGATGCCACTTGACCCAACCTCCAAGGGTGTTTGCCATCTATTGCTCACAGGTGGCAATTTTTACCTCCGTTTTTATATCCTTACAATATGTTTAACGGCTCAATACTTAGCTCAGAATCCCATATCCGGCAAATAGGACAAGTTTACGTATGCTAGGTAAGCCATAGACGACTCTCAGGGGATTGTTCTCAAGAATGCCAATGCCTTTTCTAGGTCACGGGTGCGCGCCATCGGTGGCAGCGAGTTTAAAAAAGCTTGGCCATAGTAGCGATTCACAATGCGATTATCGCAAAGGATCAGCACACCACGATCTTTTTCATCACGAATAAGACGGCCAACACCTTGTTTCAGCGCAATAATCGCCTGCGGTAACGACACTTCAGTAAAAGGATCGAGTCCCTGACGACTCACATTGTCGGCTCGGGCGCGATACAGGGGCTCATCGGGCGACACAAAAGGTAATTTGTCGATAATCACGCAGCTTAACAATTTGCCGCGCACATCCACCCCTTCCCAAAAACTACTGGTACCGAGCAATACCGCATTGCCGAGTTGGCGAAACTTAGTCAGCAGACTCTGTTTACCCGCTTGGCCTTGTACCAGCAGCGGATACTGAGTGCGAGTTCGCAATGCCAGCGCCGCTTGTTCGAGCATTTTATGGCTGGTAAATAAAATAAAAGTCCGTCCCTGCGCCGCATCTATCGCTTGCACGCACACATCCACCAGCTGCTTTAACGCTTGCTGTTGATTGGTCACGCTCCCAAGTTGACTCGGCACACAAAATACCGCTTGGCGGGGATAATCGAAGGGACTGTCGAGAATGCTTTGCTGCGCATCAACGATACCCATTTCTCGGGCAAAATGAACAAGACTGCGGTTGACCTGCAAAGTTGCCGAGGTAAATATCCAGCTGGTTTCGGGTACAAATAACTGTTGGCACTCACGGGCAATATTGATTGGTGAAATTCGCAGCACCACAAAGCGACTACCAAATTCGATGCTGTAGGCCGCCAGATTATTATCGCAGTTAAAAAACACACTGAGCTTGTTATTCAACTCCGCCAACTTAATGGCGATATCATCTAACAATTCACTGCGGCCAATATGGGCCATTAATAAATTCTGCAGCGCGGTTAATTCCGCTAATAAATCCCATGACGCCCCCGCGAGCGCTTTATTGCCCAGCACTAAACGCCAATCGGATTCACCGCAGGAATATAACTGATTATGCCAATCACTTAATTTAGCGAGGCAACGCTGGCAAAATTGGGCGAGTTGCCCAGTATCACTGAGTTCAGTCTGATAAATAGCGAGTAGCTTTTGAATGAAATCATCGATAGTACGACTCGAACATTGCTGGCCAAAATAGTTAACGCAAATATCGGGTAATAAATGCGCTTCATCGAAAATCACCACATCAGGATCGGGTAATAACTCGGCAAAGCCCGTGTCTTTCAGTACACTATCGGCGAAAAATAAATGGTGGTTAACCACAATAATTTTGGCATCCAGAGCACGGCTGCGCGCCTTGCGGGTAAAGCAGGCATCGTAAAAATCGCAGCGCTTACCAATACAGCTTTCCTTAGTGCTGACCACAAGCGGCAGCGCCGAAGAATTCTCAGGCACTGAGGTTAAGCCGCCAATATCACCATCTTTGCAAGTGCTCGCCCACTGATTGATTTTCAACAAATCATCCAACAAACGCGCATCGATATGTGTCGCCTCACTCATTTGCTTATCGAGGCGCCACTGGCACAGATAATTATTGCGGCCCTTTAGTAGAGCCAGTTTAGGCTCAATCCCCAACATGGCGACCAGCGCGGGTAAGTCTTTAAAAAACAACTGCTCTTGCAAGTTTTTACTGCCCGTACTGACGATGACTTGCTTACCGCTCAATATCGCGGGGATCAAATACGCAAAGGTTTTACCTACCCCCGTACCCGCCTCAATCACCACATTGCCCTTCGCCGCTATCGCCTCACTCACTTCCTGTGCCATCTGCATCTGGCTTGTTCGCGCACTAAATCCTTGAATATGTTTAGACAATACTCCATCGGGCAAAAATGCGCGTTGCACTTCGGACGCGAGTCGACTCACCGCAGCGGCGCCTTTTAAGGCAGAAGGCTTAGCGGCGGTTTCTTTAGAGGAAACATGCTTTGATGTCGGTTGGCGGGAGCGAGTCAAAGGGAGAATCAATCCTTTATCAAGGTGTTAGGAACGTCAGTGAAAACAGTACTGCAAGTCCACACAATAAATTGCTGAGCGAGTGCATTGTGATGACTTTAATTAACCACAAGCACTGGTTAGTGACGCAAGCCGCGGCCGTAAACAATAGCGTTAAGCTTAACAGCTCGAAGCATTATGCTGATTTGAGATAAGACTACAAGTTAGCCGCGTAATTAACGCCAATTTAAACGTCGGTATTTGCTAGCATCCGCCAAAGCATGTGCGCTAGCTGTAACGGTTCGCAAACTTCTGTCGATTTCAGCCTGCCACTAACCATTTGAAATAAATAAGCTACCTCAGCAAAGCAAAACTCTATACCATTATATACGCTCGATAACAGGGTGTTTCAGTGCCCAAGCATCAATACTAAGACGCAGGTAATCAGGATGAATGATGTCAAACGTTAGTCTTATCAATTTAAAAACAAGTGACACCACAACGCTACAACGTCTGCTCCAACTTTATTATTTTGATTCAACATCTTGGAGTAAAGAAGATATAGGCATTGATGGGTTATATGATGGCTCTACAGCCTCAGATCTTGAATCCTATGTTAACTCACAAGAGGCAAAAGCCTACCTCATTTGGGTAAATGAAGTATTGATAGGCTTTGTTCTACTAGAATGGGTTGAAGATGAAAAAAGGCTTATCTGGGAACTGGCTGACCTCTTTATTCTTCCTAAATATCGCGGTGGTTGGATTGCGCTCGAAGTAGTCCGTCAAATATTTGAGCAGATTAGCACACCGATACTGGTCGCTACGTTCAAAGAAAATGAACTGGCTTTGCGCTTTTTTAAAGCGGTATCAAAACGATTACAGCTTAATTCAGTACGTGAGTTAATCGAGGATGAAACTACTCCGTTTTATACTTTCATCATAAATGAACACATCTAACAATCCATGTTATTCAAGTTTTCTAAGCTGAGTTTTCTAAGCAGTTTTCTAAGCAGCAGTTTTCTAAGCCACCCATAATCAGTTTTCTAAGCCACCCATGACAGTTTTCTAAGCCACCCATTGTTAATTATTGTGAATTTGATGGTACTTCCTGGTGAGTCACCAAATTAGCAACTAGGCTTAGTGTCTGTTTCCCTGCACAAGGAGTGCGATGATGCCACAGCCAAGGAGAACTCAAGTCAGTTTGGAAGATACGCCTTTTTATCACTGCTGGAGTCGAGTAGTCAGACGTGCCTATTTGTGTGGTGAAGACCTTTTCTCAGGTAAAAATTACGACCATAGACGCGAGTGGGTAGAGCAGCAATTACTTAAACTGGCTCAGGTCTTTGCTATTGATGTTGCAGCATATGCAGTGATGAGCAACCATCTGCACTTGGTACTCTGTGTGGATATTTACCAAGCCAATCAATGGAGCGATAGAGAAGTGCTTGAGCATTGGCATCAAGTATTTAAAGGCACTGAATTAACACAACAATTTGTCAAAGGGCACGTTGTTGAAGCCGATGACGTGGCTAACCTTAAACACCATATTGCCCTATATCGCAGTCGCTTAAGTGATATCTCTTGGTTTATGCGAGCGTTAAATGAACCTATCGCCCGTAAGGCAAATCAAGAGGATAACTGCACTGGACGCTTCTGGGAGGGGCGTTTTAAATCCCAAGCCCTACTCGATGAGGCGGCAGTACTCGCATGTATGACCTATGTTGACCTCAATCCTATCCGCGCTCAACTAGCCACAACACCAGAAACCTCGGATTTCACCAGTATTCAACGGCGTATCCGCGCGGCACTCGCAGGCAAACAACCTGAAACATTATTGCCCTTTATCGGTAGTGAGCGGAACAATATACCTAAAGGGGTGCACTTCGATTTACAAGAGTATCTGCAACTGGTCGACGATACCGGCAGAATTATTCGCGATGATAAATGCGGGAGTATCAGTTCGAGCAGTGCTAGCTTACTGAGTCGCCTTAATATTCCACCTGAGCATTGGCTTAAGCTCACTCACCATTTCGGGCAGCTATTTAAAGGCCCCGTGGGTACTTTGCAAGAACTCACTTGTTACTGCGAACACCTTGAAAAGCGACGAAGACACTATCGACACAGCTGTCAGCATTTAATGGCAAGCTGACCGAAGCTGAGATAATTTAGTGCTCAAATTGATTAATCCACCGCAGTGGAGAATATGGCTCGAACTTAATTCATCCAATTTCAGCTAACTATCGGCAAATTAATACAAAACGACCAAAAAAACTCGAAAATGTGACTTTCAACCTCAGTAAAAATACCTTTGGTAAATGCGAC
This sequence comes from Shewanella sp. SM95, assembly GCF_025653595.1. Taxonomy (NCBI): domain Bacteria; kingdom Pseudomonadati; phylum Pseudomonadota; class Gammaproteobacteria; order Alteromonadales; family Shewanellaceae; genus Shewanella; species Shewanella sp. SM95. Next base: position 95,182 of record NZ_JAKKSE010000017.1, on the reverse strand, counting down.
TTGGTGTTGTAGGTTATGTTTCGCATCATGGGTGGCTTAGAAATACTTTTGGGTGGCTTAGAAATACTTTTTTGGGTGGCTTAGAAATACTTTTAAGCAATTTTAGCTAGTACAAGTTGTAGACAAATAGAAAGTGCATTATGTTGTTGATCTAAAATGGATGGCCAGATTTTTTTAAATGGATGGTTTGATTTAATACTAGCTGTTGGCTTAACTAAGGATAGTTTTGTGATACTTAGATTTTTGATAATTGTTACACTTGTGTTTTCCTTTAATGCAAACGCAAAAAGTTGTAGTAAAGGACAGCCTTGTGGAAACTCTTGTATTTCTTGGGACAAAATCTGTCGTATAAATACTCCCCAATATTTTGGCAATAGTATAAGTTCGCCAAGTGCTGTGAATCTGACTGAAAACATTAATCCTCTGAAAAATGAAATGCTGATACATGCAGAAATGAACTGCATGATCAGTTGGCAAGCTATAGTTGATAGATTTCTCTTTAATAAACAAGAGGAAGAAGTAATTGATGACGTAATCAATAGGTCGGTTGCAATCGCGAAATTTAAGTCTATTGTAATGTCAGAACAACAAATAGCTGAGATTAGAGAGTCGTATAAGCAGTCTTTAAAAACAACCGAAACGCTCACCAATGATTTATTCTCTTTGAGAAACGACCCTGAGAGTTTTAAACAGATTTATCTTCCATCATGTGTAAGCCAAGTCATTGAGATAATGGAAGTTAATGATTAAGCTAACACGTAGGCTTTGTCGCCTATCTCCTATTTTTGTCTACGTATTACAGCCGCTTATTGCGGCGCTAATCCCTACAAATATTAATCCGAAATATACCAATTAGATCATCAGTCCCAGTACAGTTTTGTCCAAAAGTATGTTGCGTATGTCTTGTAAATCTACAGATTATGCGAATGCTCGAAAGGTGCGCCATGGCAAGCCTACGTGAGTTGAAGCAGCAAACGCACCGCACAACTCAAGTTACAGTTCCCCCCTGCACTACTTCCAACACATTTCCATCTACTTTCAACATGCACCCAACAAAAATGCTCAATAACTTTATTTAACGATAACCTTCTGCCTTTCACAAAAACGCATAAATATTCTCATTTAATTCAAATTGGCTGTTGCAAAGGCTCATAAAAGCGGTTAGTTTAAATCCACTTATACGGATAGACGTCCGTAACAACGAATTCAACGCTTCACTGTATTTCGACTGCACTTTATTTCGAACAGTTGGGCCAATAACGTTAAATACCGAGAGAGTAAAATGAGCACATTACTGAACGCTATCCACCACCATCACCACCATATGCGGTAGCCTTCGGACGCTCACTGCCGGAGGACTATATCCTTCTGGCGGACTGATTCAAGATGATCATAAACCCCTGGAAGGAATTCCGGGGGTTTTTGCATTTAGGCGTTAATTTGGGTTTTAATTTACATAAGCAACTTTAGATATTTAATAAATTATCAATACGTTAGCTAGAACACTTAGCTAGATTTCTTAGCTAGGGCCCATTGAATGGCAAGGCGTATTAAACCGATTAAACAACACTTTTTGAATCTTTTAATTTTGATACTTTTGAGCGAGATAACACTATGACTGAATCGAACCGTTTACGCATCGCCATCCAAAAATCTGGCCGTCTTTCTACTGACTCTCAGCAACTGCTAAAAAGCTGTGGTGTTAAATTTTCCATTAATGAACAACGCCTTATCGCTCACGCTGACAATATGCCTATCGATTTACTGCGCGTTCGTGATGACGATATCCCAGGATTGGTGATGGACGGCGTGGTTGATATGGGGATCATCGGTGAAAACGTGCTCGAAGAGGAACAAATCGAGCGTCAAACTCTGAACAAACCCGCAGAGTGCCTCAAACTGCGTCAGTTAGATTTCGGATCATGTCGCCTCTCGTTAGCCGTACCAACAGAATTCAGTTACGCCGATGCCTCCTCGTTAGAAGGATTACGCATCGCCACGTCTTACCCGAACCTGCTGCGCCGTTTTATGCAACAAAAAGGCATAACTTATCGCGACTGTATGTTAAAAGGTTCGGTTGAAGTCGCCCCGCGTGCTGGCCTTGCCGATGGGATTTGTGATCTCGTGTCGACAGGCGCTACCTTAGAGGCCAACGGCTTATACGAAACCGAAGTGATTTACCGCTCAATGGCCTGCATCATTCAATCGACCCAAACCCAATCGCCGACTAAACAAGCACTCATCGACAAAATTCTGTCCCGCGTCAACGGCGTTATCCGCGCCCGTGAGAGCAAGTACATACTGCTACACGCGCCAACCGAAACCTTAGATCAGATCGTCGCCCTGCTGCCCGGCGCTGAAAACCCAACCGTATTACCATTAAATGATGATACTAACCGCGTTGCTATCCACGCCGTCAGTACCGAAGATTTGTTCTGGGATACCATGGAACAGTTGACCGCACTCGGTGCCAGCTCGATTCTGGTGATGCCAATCGAAAAAATGATGGGGTGATCTATGGAAATCCTAACTTGGTCCACCTTATCAACCGCCGAGCAAAAAACGGCGCTGAAACGCTCGCCTTTAATTGGTGACAGCGGCTTAGAGCAAAGCGTTCGCGCCATTATCGATGCGGTGGCGACGCGGGGTGATGCCGCCATTGCCGAATTTAATCAAAAGTTTGATGGCTTCAATAGCGCGACCAAAGATTTAAATGGACAAGGAAGTGGTGAGCTGCGCATGGGTGAAGCCGAGATTACTGCAGCAAGCGCACGAGTATCACCAGAGCTGAAAGCGGCGATAGCCAAAGCCATGGCGAATATAGATGTGTTTCACAGCGCCCAGCAATTTCGCCCGATTGATATGGAGACCGAGGCGGGAGTACGCTGCGAGCTACGTAGCGAACCGATTGAAAAAGTGGGTTTATATATCCCCGGTGGCAGCGCACCATTAATTTCTACCGTGATGATGCTTGCCCTCCCCGCCAAGATCGCCGGCTGCGAACAAAGAGTATTGGTCAGCCCACCGCCCATCAACGATGCCATTATCTATGCAGCCAATGCCTGCGGGATCACTGAAATCTATCAAGTGGGCGGCGCACAAGCCATTGCGGCACTGGCCTTTGGCACAGAAACGATTCCGGCGGTCGATAAGATTTTTGGTCCTGGTAATCGCTATGTGACGGAAGCTAAACGTTTAGTGTCACAGGATGGTCGCTGCACTGTGTGTATCGATATGCCAGCTGGTCCTTCTGAAGTGTTAGTGATTGCCGATAGCGACGCCAATTGCGAATTTATCGCCGCCGATTTGCTTTCACAAGCGGAGCACGGCCCTGATTCACAAGTGATTTTAGTGACGGATTCGCAAGCTATCGCGGACGGCGTGAATGACGCACTGACGAGACAACTTGCCGTCCTGCCGCGTTGTGATATCGCGGCAACGGCGCTACTGAGCAGTCGCACTTTTGTTGTGGACGATATGCTGCAAGCCGCGCAGGTTTCCAATCAATATGGGCCAGAGCACTTGATCATTCAAACGCGCTTTCCCCGTGAGGTACTGAAAAACATTCGCGCGGCGGGCTCGGTATTTTTAGGCGCTTATACACCTGAATCAGTTGGCGATTATGCCAGTGGCACCAACCACGTGCTGCCGACTTACGGTTACAGCCGCGCCGTGTCGAGCCTGTCATTAGCCGACTTTAGCCGCCACTTTACCGTGCAGGAACTCAGTGCTAAGGGCTTAATCGGATTGGGGCAAGCGGTCATGACGTTAGCCAGTAACGAATTGCTCGATGCACACAAAAATGCCGTTGCCATTCGTCTCGCTAGCCTAGAGAAATGATCCGCTTAACCTTAAGTAATTGAAAATAGAGCTGAGTGAATAAAATGAGCCAAGTGAGCAGCATGGAAAAGACAGCAGACCCCACAGCATCAACGTTAGCAGCATCAACGTTAACGCAATCGGCGCCACTAAATTTAGCCGAGCGTTTAGCGCGCCCTGAGTTACTGGATTTAACGCCCTACCAGAGTGCCCGCAGACTGGGCGGTCGTGGTGATATTTGGATCAATGCCAACGAATCGCCCTTTAATAATGTCGATACCGCAGCGCTCGATTTATCGAAATTGAATCGTTACCCAGAATGCCAACCGCCGCAGCTTATCAGTGCCTACAGCGAATATAGCGGCGTGAGCACCAGCAAGATAGTCGCCAGCCGCGGCGCCGATGAAGCGATTGAACTATTAATTCGTGCCTTTTGTATACCTAGCGTCGACAGCATTGCCTGCTTTGGCCCGACGTACGGCATGTATGCCATCAGCGCGAACACCTTTAATGTGGGCGTTAAAGCGTTAAATCTCAGCGCGGAATATGGCTTGCCGACAAGCTATGCCGAGGACGTTCGCGGCGCAAAACTGGTTTTTATCTGCAATCCCAATAATCCGACCGGGACTGTGATCGACAAAGCCATTATCGAGCAAGCAATCAAAGCCCTGCCCAACACGCTTGTGGTCATCGATGAGGCCTATATTGAGTTTTGTCCTGAATACAGTGTGGCGGATTTACTGGAAAGCTATCCGAATCTAGTGGTACTGCGCACCCTGTCAAAAGCCTTTGCACTCGCCGGCGCACGCTGTGGTTTTATGCTGGCAAATGAGGCCGTAGTCGAAATCATTATGCGCGTAATTGCGCCCTATCCTGTGCCGCTGCCTGTGAGTGAAGTAGCTACTCAGGCGCTATCAAGCGCTGGCGTTGCGCGGATGAAAGTGCAAGTCGCACAATTAAATGAACAAGGCGCCAGACTCACAGCGGCGATCAGCGCTTATTGTTCAAAATCGAATAGTTCAGAGTCCCGCGCCCGCGTGCTTAAGCCTAACGGCAATTATGTACTGGCTGAATTTGATGATGTCGCCAAGGTCGCAGCATTACTGCAAGGCAGCGGTGTTGTCGCCCGCGCCTACAAAGACCCAAGGCTTGCCAAAGCTATCCGTTTTAGCTTTAGTTCAAAGGCGGATACCGATGTGTTAGTGAATTTATTTGAATCGCAACGCACTGAGCAGCCATCAGAAAATGAATGATAAGTCACTGATAATAAATCTCTGATCATAAAAAACTAATAAAAAGCAATGTAACGCTGAAAGTTAAATCAGCTTAAGCATTAGCTAAACGAATTGAATTTGAAGGTAGAGCCATGAACCCACAATTTGTCCCGAACGTTGCACAAAAAATTCTGTTTATCGACCGCGATGGCACCTTGATTGAAGAGCCCATCACCGACAAACAGGTCGATAGTCTAGCGAAATTAGTGTTCGAGCCACAGGTGATCCCCGCTTTGCTACGTCTGCAAAAGGCAGGGTTTCGCTTAGTCATGGTCAGCAATCAAGACGGCCTTGGCACACCGTCTTTCCCGCAGGTAGATTTCGACGCTCCCCACAATATGATGATGCAAATCCTCAAAAGCCAAGGGGTTAACTTTGAAGATGTGGTGATTTGCCCGCACTTTAACGATGAAAATTGCAGCTGCCGTAAACCTAAGCTTGGGCTAGTAAAAGACTATCTCACCCAAGGCTGTATCGATTTCACCCAGTCAGCGGTGATTGGCGATCGCGAAACCGATGTGGAGCTGGGCAATGCCATGGGCATTAAAAGCCTGAAATATCAACGCGACACTTTAGGTTGGAACGCCATCGCCGATGCGCTGCTGAGTAAAGGCCGCACCGCCACTGTTGTGCGTACCACCAAAGAAACCGATATTCGCGTAACTGTTGATCTCGACAGTTCAGTCAAAGGCAAAATCGACACTGGCATTGGCTTTTTCGACCACATGCTCGATCAAATTGCCACCCACGGTAATTTTAAAATGGATGTGAAAGTCGATGGCGATCTAGAAATCGACGATCACCACAGCATCGAAGACACTGCACTGGCTATAGGTGATGCCCTGCGCCAAGCGCTCGGCGACAAACGCGGCATTGCCCGTTTCGGCTTTAGTCTGCCGATGGACGAAGCCAAGGGTGAATGTCTGCTGGATATCTCTGGCCGCCCTTTTATCAAGTTCTCGGCCGATTTTGAGCGTGAGCATGTGGGCGAAATGGCCACTGAAATGGTGCCGCACTTCTTCCGATCCTTTGCCGATGGCCTGCGCTGTACGCTGCATGTGTCGACCGAAGGCGATAACGATCACCACAAGGTTGAAGCCCTGTTTAAAGTGCTCGGCCGCGCGCTACGCCAAGCAGTTAAAGTCGAAGGCGATATTCTGCCATCGAGCAAAGGCGTGCTTTAAGGCATCAGCATAAATCGTTTAAGAGGTTAGGATGCAACAAGACACTCTATTAATAGCTGGCCAGCAATTAACAACTAGCCCGCAATTAACAGCAAATGAATCATCAGATGCTGAAACCGTCATCATAGACACGGGCTGCGCCAATTTAAACTCAGTACGTTTCGCCTTCGAGCGTTTAGGCGCTAAGGTGTTGGTCACAGACGATAAAACCAAAATCAAAGCGGCAAAACGTGTGGTGCTACCGGGAGTGGGCACAGCGGGAGCCGCCATGGCGTCCTTGCATGAAAAAGGCTTGGTCGAACTCATTCAAGGCCTGACTCAACCTGTACTGGGAGTATGCCTTGGCATGCAAATGTTGGCGGCGATTTCTAAGGAGCGCGGCGGAAAAGGTCAAGATTGCGAGTGCTTAGGCATAATCCCAATCGACATTTGTGAACTGGATACGCAGTTACTCAAAGCTGAAGGCTTACCTTTGCCACACATGGGCTGGAACCAACTTAAGCTTACGACAAACTCACAAGGAGCCAAAATCCCTAACGTTCACCCGCTGTTTACGGGCATTGAAGATGGCAGTTATGTGTATTTCGTCCACAGTTACCGCGCGCCGTTGAGTGAATTTACCTTAGCCCAATGTTCCTATGGTGAAGACTTTAGCGCCGCCATCGGCAAAGGCAACTTTATGGGCGTGCAGTTCCACCCCGAAAAAAGTGCCGCCGTGGGTGCGCAAATTCTGCGTAATTTTTTACAGATGGATGAAGCGCTGATGGACAAGTTGGCGCAGGAAAGACTGACCAATGAATAAATTACTCATTAAAAAACCAGTTATTAATAAACAACTTACAAATAAATCAATCGAGGATTTAAGCATATGATTATTCCTGCGATTGATTTAATTGATGGCAATGTCGTCCGCCTTTATCAAGGCGATTACAGCCAGCAGACCACCTTTGATTTAAGTCCTTTGGCACAGCTGCAATCCTATGAAGCACAAGGCGCTAAGTGGTTGCATCTCGTTGATTTAACGGGCGCGAAAGATCCCGCGAAACGCCAAACTCGCCTTATCAGTGAACTCGTGGCGGGACTTAACGCCAATATTCAAGTGGGCGGCGGCATTCGTACTGAAGAGCAAGTCACTGAATTATTAGCTATCGGCGTAAAACGTGTGGTGATTGGCTCACTGGCGGTGAAAGAACCTAAATTAGTTAAGCAATGGTTTATCAAATACGGCAGCGAAGCGATTTGCCTCGCACTCGATGTCAATATCAACCAGAGCGGTGAGAAAATGGTCGCCGTATCCGGTTGGCAAAGTGGCGGCGGTAAGAGTTTGGAATCCCTCGTAGAAACCTTTAGCACGGTCGGCTTAAAGCACGCGCTGGTGACTGATATTAGCCGTGATGGCACCTTAACGGGCGCCAATACCGCGCTTTATCAAGAAATTGCTGCAAGCTTCCCCGACATCGCTTGGCAAGCCTCTGGCGGTATTGCGACCCTTGAGGATGTGAGCGCCGTGCGAGACAGCGGCGCTGCGGGCATCATTATCGGTAAAGCCTTGCTTATCAATCAGTTTAATGTGGCGGAGGCAATCCAATGCTGGCCAAACGACTAGTCCCCTGTTTAGATGTAAAAGACGGTAAAGTAGTGAAAGGCGTGCAGTTCCGTAACCACGAAATTGTCGGCGATATCGTCCCGTTAGCCGCGCGTTATGCCGAAGAAGGCGCCGATGAGCTAGTATTTTATGACATTACCGCCAGCGCCCACGAACGTGTGGTCGATAAATCGTGGGTGAGCCGCGTGGCGGAACAGATTGATATTCCCTTCTGCGTGGCCGGTGGCATTAAAACCATTAGCCAAGCCCGAGAATTATTAGCCTTTGGTGCGGATAAGATTTCGATTAATTCCCCCGCCTTAACCGATCCGAGTCTGATCTCGCGCCTGCAGGACGAGTTCGGCCGCCAGTGTATCGTGATTGGTATCGACTCCTTTTTCGATGCCACCAGCAACAGCTATAAGGTAAAGCAATTTACCGGCGATGAAACGGCAACTAAGGATACTCAGTGGTTCACCCAAGACTGGGTTGAAGAAGTACAGAAACGAGGTTGTGGTGAAATCGTGCTCAATGTGATGAACCAAGACGGCGTGCGCGGCGGCTATGATATCAAACAGTTAAGTCTTGTTCGCGCCATCTGCGACGTGCCTTTAATTGCCTCGGGCGGTGCTGGGACTATGGCGCATTTTCGCGATGTATTTATTGAAGCTAAGGTCGATGCGGCGCTGGCAGCGAGCGTATTCCACAAGGCAATTATCAACATAGGTGAATTAAAAGCCTATTTAGCGGCCGAAGGTATCGCGATTAGACGCTAGAGCGGTTCTAGGTTCTAGGTTCTAGGTTCTAGGTTCTAGGTTCTAGGTTCTAGGTTCTAGGTTCTAGGTTCTAGGTTCTAGGTTCTAGGTTCTAGGTTCTAGGTTCTACAAACAGATTAAGAGTGAATACTATGTCAACGCAAACAAACACTAAGTCGGATTTTAGCCCTGTTCAAGTTAATGAGCTGGATTGGAACAAACAGGATGGGCTCATTCCTGCCGTTATCCAAAATCATTTATCGGGCAAGGTATTAATGCTCGGTTATATGGATAAGGCCGCGCTGGAAAAAACCTTGAGCACAGGTGATGTCACCTTTTTCAGCCGCTCAAAACAGCGCTTGTGGACTAAAGGTGAAACCTCGGGGAATACGCTAAGGTTGGTCGCTATCGATAAAGACTGCGATAACGATAGCCTGTTAGTGCAAGTGATCCCCAACGGCCCAACCTGCCACAAAGGCACCGAAAGTTGCTGGTTAGATGACAATGCGCATCCATTTTTGAACAACCTCGCCAGCTTAATCACCTCGCGCAAAGGGCAAAGTGCCGATTCCAGCTATACAGCGTCTTTGTTTGCGCGCGGCACGAAACGTATCGCCCAAAAGGTCGGGGAAGAAGGTCTTGAAACCGCCCTTGCCGCTGCGACCCACGATAAAGAAGAGCTGGTTAACGAAGCCTCAGATCTTATCTATCACTTGCTGGTATTGCTTGAAGATCAAAACTTAAGCCTCAGTGACATCACAGCAAACTTGCTGGCAAGACATGAAAAGGCGCTGCAGAACAAAGCATAATCTGCTTACTGATTCTGATTTCACACTAGTCACTGACATCTAGAAATGCCGCACACTTGAGCCAAGTCTGCGGCATTTTTTATTGCGCGATTCCCTCAAGTGCCATTGCCGCAATGTGATCAATGAATATCTTGCGCCTTAATCCTGTGACAAAAAATAATCAAAATACTGTTGTAATGGTTGACAAGTACATTTCAGTTCCCTATGGTAACCTCCGTTGCCGTTAGGTTATTAAGGCAAAGCATCAAAACACTTATCCGTTTTTACTCAACACACGCTAAGGCAAGTTTTATGTGTTTCACAGCATTTTGTACTCCCTATCTGTAGCCGCAATGGATATACCCAAACTACCTGAAGATACGAGTTTCAGAGCGCCTAGGGGGATTCAATTCAAGGCGCATCAATGACAGAATGTCGACCACCTTTTGAATTGATGCAACACGGAAGTGAAGTGCCCTAGGCGCTCCGTCCCGGCGGGTTTTAACGCACTTTATGCGGTGTTGGTTATTTTTAACTTAGCCCGCTAGGTCTGCAAATAACCGCCTTGCCTAAAGTGCGTTAAACTCCCGCTGAATCCTGCATCTTCAGGTTGTTTGGGTATAAAATAGGCACCTCGCCTGGCCTTCCATTGTGGCCATATCCTTTCGGATCCGCTGAGCGCCACTGTCTCATTTGCTTAAATCATTTTGTGCTTGAATCGCATCAAAATCCTTTAAGACAGTTGCTTTAGGATCAAGTCTTTATCTCTTTTTCTTGCAACACGCTTTTGAGATCATGTTATGACACAGAATAAAATTTTCGGCAGTTTACTGCTTATCGCCGGCACCACAATCGGCGCGGGCATGTTGGCTTTGCCTATCGCATCGGCTGGACTTGGCTTTGGCACTTCCTCCGCCATTATGCTCATCCTATGGGCGCTAATGGCCTACACGGCGCTGCTAATGGTGGAAATCCATCAATTCGCCCCCAGCGATGCCAGTCTTAATCACTTAGCGCAACGCTTATTGGGTCGTAAGGGCCAGTTGATCGCCAATAGCGCCCTGATGTTTTTACTGTACGCCCTCTGCGCCGCCTACATTGCTGGCGGCGGCGAGCAAGTGAACCAAAAGCTGAGCACTTGGCTAGGACTAAATTTGCCACCGCAGGCGGGTGCAATCCTATTCACCCTGCTGGTTGGCGCCATTGTGGGCATGGGAACCCACTGTGTGGATCTCATCAATCGCGGTTTATTTGCCCTTAAGCTATTGGCATTATTGCTTATGTTGGCATTGTTACTGCCGCAGGTTGAAAGCCCACATTTGCTCGAACTCCCGCTCAACCAAGGGCTGATTATCACGGCTATTCCGGTGATTTTTACCTCCTTTGGTTTTCACGGTTCGATTCCCTCAGTGGTGCGCTACTTGGGCGTTGAGGTCAAAGCCCTGCGAAGGATCATGTTGTTTGGCTCGGCTTTGCCATTAGTGATTTACCTTTTGTGGCAACTGGGCAGTCAAGGCGTATTGAACCAAAGTCAATTGCTCGAAAATCAGAGCTTATCAAGCTTTATCAATCAACTGGCAAGTGTGCTGCACAGTGAATACTTAAGTAGCGCTATTAGTCTATTTGCCGATCTCGCCCTTGCGACCTCATTTTTAGGGGTGAGTTTAGGTTTGTTCGATTTTATGGCCTCAAGCTTAAGGCAAGAAGATAATGCAACAGGTCGAAGCTTAACCGCGGCTATCACCTTTTTACCGCCCTTAGGTTTTGCCCTCTTCTACCCTCAAGGTTTTATCACAGCGCTGGGTTACGCGGCGATTGCGCTGGTGATCCTCGCCATCTTTTTACCTGTGGCCATGGTGTGGACACAACGCCAGATGCGAGACGCGGCCAATATGCCGACGGGTTACCGCGTTGCGGGCGGCAAGTTAGCCTTAATGCTCGCCACACTTTGCGGAATTGTGGTGATCGCCGCCCAGATATTTAGCTAGCCGCAATTCACTCACCAAGAATGAGTTAACCAAAAGTTAGCTAGCTCGAATAAAAGATTAAGTACAAGAGCCTGTAAAACCTCAACTATTGACAGCAGGCGCTTGTCTATTCAATGATCCTTTCACATTAGTCAGCTAAGCCCTTGAGTGTTAAACTGCCTCAAGTGCTCGTGCGCGATATAAGAGCTCCGATGCGATAACTCCGGAGCAACAGCCCAGAATCAAACGCTCCGAAGTAGCCGCTCCGAAGTAAAAGTGCCGATGAAATATACACATTCGTGTATTTGTGCACTGCTAAGGCACGAGTTTGATCAGGGCTCAGTCAATAAAGGATAAATATCAAACCCAATGCCAATCCACAACAAGCCAAGCCGTGGCAATGCCTCTGATAGCAACGCACTTCAGCACGAGGCAACGCAGATATCCGCTGGCCCTCGCAGTGGTGCTTTAGATTTTGGAACGGATACTCATGTTGCTGCACAAAATCGCCGTAAATTCCCCCTAAAAAAAACCTTATTGGCGACCAGCTTAACGGGCATCTTGGCGGGCGTGGCGTTAACTGTTTGGATTGTGAATACCCAGGCTGAACAACTCATCATACGGGCGGCAAATTTTGCCCTCACAGGTATGGACAGCGAACTGATTAACATTGAATTAGGGGAAAGTCAGTTAGAACATTGGCGAATTACCTCTGCCAATCTGAGGGTACATGATAGCCATATCAGGCTTAATGATTTGAATATTCAGCTAAAACTTGACTGGCCACAGAGTTTTGCCGAACTTAAACAGTTCAGCCAAGCCTCTTACCTCACTCAAAAAATCACCCAAATCTCCACAGGTGATATTGAGGTCGAGTTAGGGCAATCACTGTTTTTACCCAATCGGAATGCCATCGATGAACAAGGCCCCGCATTGGCCTTAGATATCAAATCATTACCACTCATTGATATCGGCAAAACCAACCTTATTCTCAAAGCCCACCATCTCGACACCCAAAATGATTTACCCGTCTATCGTTTGGTGATGGACAAGTTGAGCCTCAACGGCGCGGGGGAAATCAACAGCGAGTTTAGCCACGCAGGCGAAAGTATCGCCACACTTAAAGCAACACTCGAAACCAACAAATGGCAACTCATGAGTCAAATCCAGCTCGCGCCGCTGCTTGCGAGCTTGCATCAAATAAGCCTGAGGCAAGCGCAGGACAGTGTACTGAGTCCGTTAACTGAGCTTGATAAAGAGTGGCAAGCGTTAGCGATTGATCTACAAGGTCAATTGGTGTCCAACAGCAGTATCACTTTAACCTCAGGCGAACTTATCAGTGAGCATCAGTTAATCAAGCCAAAGCTGACCTTTAATCAGTTGGCAGCGCTGCAACTTGCACCTAAACCCGAGCTTGCGCCAAAACCTGAGCTCGCATTTAAGATTGCAGGGCATTTAGCCGAACTTGACCTAAAACTAGAACCCTTTAGCTTAGCCCTGAGTCCAAATACAGAGCAGCAACAACGACTGATGCAGCTGCTCGATGCATCACTAGCTAAACCTTCATCTCAGTCAGTATCTGAACCAGTATCTCAACCGATAGCTGAGCAAGTGCCTGATCCGCTAGCGAGTCAAATCGCTAAGCTGCTATCGGGGCTCAAAAGTACAGATGCACCAGTAGGGATCGCACTGACATTGCCTGAAGCCCTGCACTATCCGCTGACTCAAATTCCGCAAGATGTGCACTTAGCTAATCCCCTTGCGATTAAACTTCCTCGAGTGAAGCTTAAAACCTTAGGCAGCAAGCTAGATACCCAAGTCGATTTGGCCAATGTTGAAATCACAAAATCAACCGAAGCACTGTCCTTCAAAACAGATTGGCGCCTTAGTACGAGGCAAACAAGCTCAATGCAATTATCTGAATTGTGGGCAAATCCGCCGCAGGATTTTAGCTGGAATAATAGTCAGTTAACGACAGCAGGCACATTTAACTTAGTTCAGACGCCAAGTTCAACCGATTGGCAATTTATCACTGCCGCTACCGAATCGACTGAACTGACTCAATCAGCAAAAAAAAATACTGGCAACACGCTACAATTCGCCGTGGGTGAGCTTAAGCGTATTAGCATGCAAAATAAAAATGCGGCTAAACATGCAGAGTTTAGCCTTGGTAGTATCGCGATAAATGCCCTTGCGCCGCTGAACATAAGCTCGCTGCAAAGCACTCATACTCAGAGTTCTGGTATTCAAAACGCTAGCATTCAGAAAGTCAGTCCAGCGCAAAGCTCAGTGCCCACATCTGATACCGCAAACAGGTTAACCCTTGCCATACCGCCTTTAGCCTTAGCACTGGAGCAACTGTATTTTTCGCAGACCAAACAGACTTTAGTGACAGATGATGTAGTCGCTGAGGCTAATGCGGATAAAAATGCTAGCACTAGCATCATAACGAAAACCGATATGAATGCGGGCAGTTTCTCGATTGCATTACAAAAAGCCATGTCATTTGAGCTTAAACCCGATATCGAAGCGCTGTTCGACTCACTACGCGCTACCACTTGGCGTAATCAACTCGCATGGCAAGCAAGTCAGCTTAATATCGAAAAACAGCTCAGCAGCAAAGGCCGCAGCCGCAAAGAAACCGTACTTAAGCTGGACAAGTTAACGCTGGCACAAAGCTTAGATTGGAAAAATAACACGCTCTTTGGTGATGAGCATTGGCAAGTGGGCACCGTTGAGCTGCAAAGCCAACACAAGTTGAATCTTGCCACCGCGAACAATCCCTTAGTGTTAACGGGCCAATGGGTAGTCAACACTAGCATGACCGAGGCGCTAGCCTTACTCAATCAAACCCAACCCTTACCATCTGAGCTTAATGTCACAGGTAATAACCAATTACAGGCACAGTTTAATTTAACCCAACAGCGCGATCAGACCCAATTTGCCATGCAAATTACCCAGTCGATGACCGAACTTGAAGGTTTTTATAAGGACACCACCTTTGAGGGGGGGAAACTGCAGGCGCAATGTGAGTTTACTTGGGGCCAATCTCATAAAAAACAGCAGGATAAAGGCTATTTTAGCAGTCTCAGTAAGCTCAATTGTCCGCAGACACTGATGACCTTTAACCTGTTTGATCCTGGCTTCCCACTGACCGATATCGAAGTGGAAGCCGATATCGCCCTTGGCAAAGATGCCGAGAAATTGCCCGACAATTGGATACAACAACTCACAGGCTTAAGTGACACCGATGTTTCCATGACCGCCAAAGGCAAAGTGCTCAGCGGCCAGTTTCTGCTGCCAGAATTTAATCTTAAATTACAGGATAAATCCCATGCCTATCTGTTACTGCAGGCCATGAGTCTAGAAGAGGTCCTGCGCATTCAACCGCAAATTGGCATCTATGCCGACGGCATATTCGATGGCGTGTTGCCCGTCGATTTAATCAACGGCAAAGTGTCGATCACTGGCGGGCAATTAGCCGCGCGCGCACCCGGCGGACTTATCGCTATCTCAGGCAACCCCGCCGTTGAACAAATGCGCCAATCCCAGCCATACCTAGATTTTGTCTTTTCGACGCTAGAACACTTACAATACAGTCAATTATCGAGCAGCTTTGACATGGACCAAACTGGTGATGCTAAGCTACTCGTCGAAGTGAAAGGCCGCAGCCAAGGGGTTGAACGTCCTATCCACTTGAATTACTCCCACGAAGAGAACATGCTGCAATTATTTAGAAGTCTGCAAATTGGTAATGACTTGCAGGACAGAATCGAAAAATCAGTGAAGTAACAAGGAAACCTCAGTGAAGATAATTCAATTACAGCAAATTAGCATAGGTACCCGAAGCGCACTTATCGCATTGGTAGCCCTAGCCTCATTGCAGGGCTGTACGCCCACAGTCAAAATAGAACCGCCGGATAAACCTATCGTTATCAATCTCAATGTGAAAATTGAACATGAGATACGGATCAAAGTAGATAAGGAATTAGATCAACTCCTGTCAGACGATAAGCTGTTCTAATTAAATAAGAATTGAGGAATCACCATGAAATCAATCCGACTAAAAACAAAGTTATTATTGCTATTAACCCTCAGCTTCTTAAGCCTAAGCGCCTTTGCCATGTCACTTCAAGAAGCTAAATCACAGGGCTATTTAGGCGAACAAGCCAACGGCTACTTAGGATTAGTGCAAGCCAATCCCGAAGCCAAAGCCGTGATGGACGACGTAAATAACAAACGTCGCGCCCACTACGAAACCATCGCCAAGAAGAACAAACTCTCCCCAGCCGACGTTGCTAAACTCGCAGGCGAAAAAGCCATAGCCGCCACAGATAAAGGCAACTATGTACAAGATGCCAAAGGCAAATGGATTAAAAAGTAGTCCACTTTCTAAGGCTCTAGCGCGTAAAAGCAAAACGAATAGAAATAAACAAAACGCCTGCAATAGCAGGCGTTTTCATTGGTGGTCGATAAAAGGAATGATTTGCTGGCCAATACCTTTGAACGAGGATCTAGATTTTAGATTGTTTGATGGAGTTTGGTTAAGCACTGTCATTCCAGTGACTCGCAGCAAGTACATCCGTGTATGCTCGACCCTGAAGAATCCCCTGATGATTTACATATAAATCATTAGATTGGAGTGAACTTGCACCTTGAAGTGTGATCTGATGGAAGTGCGAACAAACATCAATCACAGGGCTTCAAGGTGCAAGTGTTAACTATCTTACATCAATCTCTCTATCAACATTGTCCAGAAATCCATCAAAAGCGACTCAATACCCTCATGGTTGCTTGCCGAGCACTTATCAACGCGGATTGCCTCACCCTAACGCATTTAGGGCGGCACATTGATGGCACCAGCACTCATACTAAGCACTCAATAAAACGCATGGATAGATTGTTGGGCAACCCGCATCTTCACCATGAAAGAATGGCTGTTTATCAGTGGCATGCAAAGTGGTTGCTAACAGCACATACGATGCCGACAATATTGGTGGATTGGTCAGATATGCTTGAAGGTCGTGAGCTTATTGCGCTACGCGCCTCTATCGCTATCAAAGGTCGCTCTATCACGCTCTACGAACGAACATTTCCGTTAGTGCTGCAAGGCACTCAAACCGCCCATAATCAGTTTCTTAATGAACTCAGAAAAGTATTACCTGACAACATCACCCCGCTGATAGTTACTGACGCGGGCTTTCGTAATCCATGGTTTCGCAAAGTCGAGCAGCTCGGTTGGTATTGGCTGGGTCGCGTTAGAGGATTGAGTGTCTATCGGCCGCATCCTTTCGGTCGCCAATTTTCACTAAAAGCGCTTTATCCCCAAGCCCGTCGTCGCGCAAAACATGTTGGGCGGGTGGCGTTATCGGTAAAGAAACCTTTGTTATGTGAGATGGTATTGTTCAGGGCCCCAAGTAAAGGTCAGCGAAGTACGACAACAGACTGTCACCATACGGCGCAATGGACGTATGAACTGACCGCCAAAGAACCTTGGGCACTGGTGACTAACTTGACCATGGAAGCCATGTCGCCTCAAAAACTGGTTAATATTTACCAAAAGCGGATGCAAATAGAAGAAACCTTTAGAGATTTAAAAAGTCCCGCTTATGGCTTTGGTTTACGTCATAGCAGAACACGTTACGCGGCGAGGATGGATATACTGCTATTGATAGCATTATTGGTGCAACTGGCATTTTGGTGGGTAGGATTATACGGGGAAACACAGCAATTACAGCGGCACTTCCAAGCCAACACGGTAAAGAAAAGGAATGTGCTATCAACAATCAGAATAGGCAAAGAACTGCTGCGGCGACGGCATGATTACCCCATATCAGCAGATGATTTGCTTTGTGCTGCGAAGAAACTAGCTGAACTCTCATTAACTCATGGTTGTTGGGGTTATGAATTATGAGGGGATCCTACAGTGCTCGACCGTGACATCCCTGTCACGGACGGTCACTTCCATGACTGTGCTTAATCTCATCGACCCCGGCGTACACTGGGTAACAAAATTTAACAATGGGTGTCTTATTAAATTGTCTTATTAAATTCGGTGATGGACGACGTAAATAACAAACGTCGCGCCCACTACGAAACCATCGCCAAGAAGAACAAACTCTCCCCAGCCGACGTTGCTAAACTCGCAGGCGAAAAAGCCATAGCCGCCACAGATAAAGGCAACTATGTGCAAGATGCCAAAGGCAAATGGATTAAGAAATAATCCGCTTTTTAAGGTTCTAGCGCGTAAAAGCAAAACGAATAGATATAAACAAAAACGCCTGCAATTGCAGGCGTTTTCATTGGTGGATTTGTCGGTAACTGGATAGATGATTTACTTAACTAAAAGCTAACTGACGACAAAATAATTAATATTAATTTTCATTGCTTCCCCAGTCACTCGCCTTCCTATTTCTAGTAAGAAGCATCCCACATTAATACAACAATTTTTCATGCCTGTAATTTGCCCACATGACATAACCTAAAACAATACAACCTGATAGCAAAAGAAAAACTCTGGTATTTTCAGTGTCAGGGATAGCTTGAAAGACAGAGTTTAGCCATAACGGGAAAAATATTCCAATAGGGATAACAGTGACGATGAACAATGCAGAAATAAAGTAGCAAATAAGAATGTTGCCGATGCCGCGTGGTTTAGGCCATCCAAAGCGCAAATTCATAGATTTATGCAATTTAACCAAAAATGTAATCGTGGCTAGGTAGATTATGATTCCTACAATAAACAACAATATATCTATCATGTTCAATTTGGCTTATAACGCCGCTATCAATTGCGGCAAAAAGTGGAGTAAGTGAAGCGAACGTAACTTTTTGACGTCAATTACATAGCTTGGTTAGGCTTCCGTCACTTCTAGGATTACACTGGTCTAAATTTTTGGGTTCCAGTAAAGTCCTCCACCATATTTAAAGTGCTCCTTTACTGCACTCAGTGTTTCTGTATGAGACTCAAATATCGTGAACCTAGAGCCTAACTTTGTATAGTGCGCATGCGCGTTTACCTCATTAGACCAGTAAAAACGCGCATGGTTAACTAACTGTAATAAAAGGAACTTATCAGCTTTTGTTTAGATATACCATCAGGAAAAACGCGCATGCGCGTTTTCCAAACCTATTGTCTCAAGCTGTCAAAAAATAAGTTGTTGATAATAAATGCTATATACATCGAAAAGACCGAACACCCACAGATTTTTGCTTTTAGCGCTGCACAGACAACACTAAAAAATCAAAGTAAAACACCGTTAAATGTAATCTCTAATCTTTCAAATCTATAGACTACGCAAATGCTAAAAGGTGCGCCATGGTGATTGGCGAGACGA
This sequence comes from Shewanella sp. SM95, assembly GCF_025653595.1. Taxonomy (NCBI): domain Bacteria; kingdom Pseudomonadati; phylum Pseudomonadota; class Gammaproteobacteria; order Alteromonadales; family Shewanellaceae; genus Shewanella; species Shewanella sp. SM95. Next base: position 76,473 of record NZ_JAKKSE010000017.1, on the reverse strand, counting down.
CCGTCCGCCCCATGGACGGGGCGGTCGAGCATCCAAGGATGGACTGGCTGCGTGTCGACGAGTGAATACCATGGCAAACCAGACTGCGTAGTGAGTTTGATACTACAAGCAGAGCCAATAAAGAGTAATAAGACTCACGAATTATCATTGGGTAGCATTCGATAGAAAGGTGTTGAAGAGTCACGTGACTAATTTTAGATAAAAGCTTTCTTAGCAGAAAAGAGTACGGATAGCGCACTAATGCTATGGAGATTTAAGCGAATTATCGGCTAATAATAGATATCAAAAACCAATAATGACTATTGATCTACAACTACGCTATGCCGCAACCACGTGGCGCTGTGCACGTAGTGGGTGTAAGCGATTATGCATCACTTTGATGGTTTCAAACTGCACCATAGTTTTCGCGCCCGACAAAACACATTCAGGTGACAATAACATCACTAGCGCGGACTGTAGGGTATTTTCAACCACGAGGGCTAGTACTCTTTGCTTTTGGCATTTTAGCTCAAAGACTTTACCTACATCGCTATAAACACAGACATCACTGGTATCAAAAAACCATGATTTAGGCATTTGTGGTGTCAGCATAAAATGGGCTGCGGTGGCATTGAGCGCAATTTGAACAATAGCGGCATCGGACAAAGACAGAGTTTTAGGCAATCTATCGAGTAAGTTCATATAGAATTTGGCGTGCGCAATATTAAATTCCATGCTTGATAAGGCATCTGGAATGAGTAATTTTGCTTTATAAGACGTCAGAAATTCTATCTCGGAACCTAACGATACGCCTAATACACCATACGAATCGTTATATTTCCATTGCCAATCTTTTTGCGGCATTAATAACATAACGGTGACCCAATATTTGAACACTGGGACATAATAGTAGATATTTTATCCAATATCAAAATAAAAATAATAAAATACAAATTATTTAACAGTTACTTAGTCGATCTATTGTAAGATCTTAACAGCGATCTAAGGATCATTTTAGATCGCTGCTAAAGAATAAGATCTTATTTTAGATCGTTATATTAATCCTAAGATCATTATTTCAAGCGGTATGCATTCACTATTTCTTTAATTAACTTCGGACCTTGATAAATAAAACCTGAATAAATCTGAACCATAGTCGCGCCCGCATCAAATTTGGCTAAGGCATCTTCAGCGCTATTAATACCACCCACACCTATGATCGGGATCTGCCCTTTCAAACAAATTGCCAATTGCTTAATCACTTTAGTAGACAGCTCAGTTAAAGGTTTGCCGCTTAAGCCGCCGCTTTCATTGGCGTTGGCAAGACCGCTAACACCATCACGCGTTAAAGTAGTATTGGTCGCAATTGCGCCATCAAATTTGTTTTTAATCAAAGCTTGTGCGATATTTTCAATTTCTTCGATGGTTAAATCTGGAGCAATTTTAAGCGCGATGGGCACGTATTTTTTATGCTTTTCGGCCAGCTCAAGTTGCTTGGTTTTAATTGCGCTCAATAATTCATCTAATAGATCGCCATATTGTAGCGATCGTAATCCTGGGGTATTGGGTGATGAAATATTCACCGCAATATAAGCCGCATGGAGATAAACTTTATCCATGCAGATCAAATAATCGTCTTTACCTTGTTCTACTGGCGTGTCTTTATTTTTGCCAATATTGACGCCAACCATGATATTGGTCTTTTTAGCGATCAAATTTTTGACCAGATTATCGACACCCTTATTATTAAACCCCATGCGATTAATGATGCCTTTGGCAGGCTTTAATCTAAATAGACGGGGTAAATCGTTACCAGGCTGTGGTCTTGGGGTCACTGTACCCACTTCAATATGACCAAATCCCATCGCATGAAAGGCATCAATCGATTCGCCGTCCTTGTCCATACCGGCAGCGAGTCCCACTGGGTTAGGAAAGGTCAACCCCATAAAGCTGACAGGAGCGGGGGCAATCGTTTGTCCATATAGACACGTTAACGGGCTATTGGCGGTCATTTTTAAACTGCCTATAGCAAGATGGTGAGCTCGCTCAGGATCCATCTGAAACATGACTTTCTGTGCGATTTTATAAAACATGTACTTTCCTCGACCTAAAAAAAGCCCCGGCGATCGCCAGGGCTTCTGATTGTTATAATAAGTTTACTTTTGGCCTTCGCAATGAAGGATCAGAAGGTTAAGTTCACGTAGGGCGACAGAGAACTTAGCAAACTCATGGATTTGCGACGTTTTAAAGTCAGCTAGCATGTGGAACCATCTTTCCAATAAGCCTTGATTTATCTCAATCCACTGAGAAATCACACTTTCGGCATCACAGGTTGCACTGCAGGTTCTTAAGACCACTGAACTCAATGCACGTTGTTGCCAATCTAACTCTTCCCTAAAGGCAGCACGAGCCAGTGCTTGCCAATGGTTCGCTACAGGTTGAGCGCTGATCTGTTCTAAAAACCAATGCAGCTCAACGCGGGCGCCGAGTTTGAAGTAAGTTTCAGCCACTAATGCCACTGTCTTATCTTCTGTTTGCGCAATTTGGGCAATGTCTAAGGCAGAGAACAAGGTGCTCATGTTAGCCACAATCGTTGCCACAGCTTGTGGTACGTTTTCTTTGACCAAGGCATTGATCTCAGATTGAATACCTTTCGCTTCTTCTTCGACCAGATATAAATGAACATTATCTTTAATTTGTTCAAATACCGGTTTGAAGAAAGCAACGGTTTGTTCGATGCTCCAAGTGCGGTTACGGTGACGTAGGAACCAGCGGCTAGCACGACGCATATTGCGGCGTAACTGATGCAGCATTTCACCTTGAACCACAGCCGGAACTATGCCGTTTAAGTCAGTGATCGATTTAGTTAATTCAGCTAAACCAAATACTTCGCGGGCCATAGTGTAGCAAATTGCCGCGTCGGCAACTGAGGCACCAGTCTCATCTTGCATACGTTGAACAAAGTTCAAACCCATGTCGTTGACGAGTTCATTGGCGAGTGAGGTCGCAATGATTTCGCCACGCAGTGGATGGGTTGCCATTTTGTCGCTGTATTTTTCCTGAAGTTTTTTCGGGAAATAGGCGATAAGCAATTGGCTTAACAGCGTATCTTCAGTGATTTCTGGGGTCACTAATTGCTCTTTCAGCACCATTTTTGCATAGGCAACCAATACTGATAGCTCTGGGCGCGTTAATGCACGACCACTGGCTAGACGTTCAGCTAGCTCATCGTCAGACGGTAAGAACTCTAACGCTCTGTCTAACTTGCCTTCTTTTTCCAGATACTGGATAAAGCGGATCTGCTCTTTTAACTGCTCAGCACCACGCACTTGGGTGACGGAGATAGTACGAGTTTGATCTTTACAGTCTTGCAGTACGATTTGGCCGACTTCTTCAGTCATTTCTTCCAGTAAACGGTTACGCTGCTTAAGCGTCAGCTCACCTTCAGTCACCATAGCGTTCAGCAAAATCTTGATGTTCACTTCGTTGTCTGAACAATCCACACCACCTACGTTATCCACGAAGTCAGTGTTGATACGGCCGCCGTTAGACGCATATTCGATTCGACCTAACTGAGTACAACCTAAGTTACCACCCTCGCCGACTATCTTAGCGCGCAGTTCGCCACCGTTGACACGTAGAGCATCATTGGCACGATCGCCGACTTCAGCGTGGGTTTCCCGTGAAGATTTCACATACGTACCGATACCGCCGTTCCAGATCAAATCCACTGGCATTTTCAACAGTTCTTTCATCAGCTCAGTTGGGGTCATAGAGGTTTTCTCTGTGGCCAACATTTGCTTCATCTCTGCCGATAATGGAATGGATTTAGATGAACGTAGGAAAATACCGCCACCTTTAGAAATCAACTTGCTGCTGTAGTCTTCCCAGCTTGAACGTGGCAGAGCGAATAAACGCGCCCGTTCATCATAACTTAATGCCGTATCCGGATTTGGATCGATAAAGATGTGCATGTGGTTAAAGGCTGCAACCAGTTTAGTGTGCTTAGACAACAACATACCGTTACCGAATACGTCGCCCGCCATGTCACCTATACCTAAACAGGTAAAGTCTGTGGTTTGGCAATCAATACCGACTTCGCGAAAATGACGCTTAACCGATTCCCAGCCGCCTTTGGCCGTGATACCCATTTTCTTATGGTCATAACCGTTGCTGCCACCCGATGCGAATGCATCACCGAGCCAGAAGCGGTATTCGAGGGAAATCGAGTTTGCGATATCAGAGAATGTCGCAGTGCCTTTATCGGCTGCGACCACTAAATATGGGTCATCTTCATCGTGACGAACCACATCCAATGGGTGGACGATTTCACCGTTCAAAATGTTATCGGTAATATCGAGTAAAGCACGGATAAAGATGCGGTAACATTCTTGACCTTCGGTGAAGAAAGCTTCACGGCCGCCTTCAGTTGGCAATTGTTTACAAACAAAGCCACCTTTAGCACCCACAGGCACAATCACAGTGTTTTTCACTTGCTGTGCTTTTACCAGACCTAATACTTCGGTACGGAAGTCTTCACGACGATCTGACCAACGCAGACCACCACGAGCCACTTTACCGTAACGTAAATGCACACCTTCAACCCGTGGCGAATAAACGAATATTTCGAATTTCGGCAGTGGACGTGGCATTTCAGGGATCAGTGAAGGCATGAATTTAAACGAGATATAACTCTTAGATTCGCCTTTGGCATCCAGTTGGTAGAAGTTGGTACGCAGAGTGGCGTTAATCAAGTCTAAATAACGACGAATAATACGGTCATCATCTAAGCTAGACACTTCGTCTAAACGTAAATTGATCTGCTCCAAAAACTTGCCCAGAGTACGGGTTTTCAGTTTAGGGTTAAATTTACGGATGAACATCTTCACCAACAAATCAGCGATTTGTGGGTAACGACCGAAGGTTTCTTCAATATATGACTGACTGAAAGTCGCATCGATTTGACGCATGTATTTCGCATAAGCGCGCAATACAGAGACTTCACGGCCGGTTAAACCTGACGCCAGAATAATGCGGTTGAAGCCGTCATCTTCTAACTTCTTTTGCCACACTTGTGACAGTGCTGTTTGGAATCTGTCTTGGCTATCAGCGATGTTATCTGTGTTGACGACTTTAACTGTCATCAAGAAGTCTAAGATCCAGAAGGTAGAACCGTCTGAAGTCGTGACTTCATATGGACGCTCGTTGATCACGCGCAGACCAAAGTTTTCGAGCATTGGCAGCACGTCAGAAAGATGAATAGGCTCATCTTTGTGGAATAGCTTTAAACGCACTTTGTTGTCGTTCAGCGCCGCTTCCTGCGGTTGATAGAACAACATGCCGAGCTTGTGTTCATCATCCAGTGCTTCGAGCTGTTGCATGTCGACGACGGCAGAACTTGGCAATACGTCTTCTTTATAGCTTTGCTCAAACGCATTGAAATAACGCTTAGTCAGATGAGTGCCAGCTTCTTCGCCGAGTGCACTGTTAAGCGCAGTGCTTAACTTATCTTCCCACGAACGTGCCGCTTCTATTAAGTTGTTCTCTATGGCAGCCACATCTACATCCATATTATTGTTATCAACTTTGACTATGTAGTGAGTGCGGGCTAGCGTCGACTCGGAAAAATAAGTCGTAAACTCTACATCTTCTTTGCTGTTAAAGTGCTGGGCCAGAATACGTTGAGTATCTTGGCGGAGTTTAGTGTTGTAACGATCCTTAGAAACGTACACTAAACAGGATAAGAAACGGCCAAAGCCATCTTTGCGTACAAAGAGTTTCAGCTTGTCTCTGTCTTGCATTTCTAACACGCCATGGGCCATGTGCGATAAATCATCAACATTGGCTTGAATTAGCTCGTCACGAGGTAAATTTTCAAGGATATTTAGCAGGGCTTTATAGTCGTGTGAACGTGGGGTCAAGCCTGAACGATCTAACACACGCTGCACTTTTTCATTCAGCAGTGGGATTTCACGTGGGCTGCGGTTATACAGGTTTGACGCATATAAACCGATAAATCTATCTTCGCCAATCACATTGCCTTTCTTATCGAAACGCTTAATACCAATATAATCGACATAAGCTGGGCGATGTACGCGGCTCTTGGCACTGCTCTTAGTGAGGATCAACAAGCTGTGATCTAAGGCTTCTTTGCGGGCGCTATCGGAGAAGCTAGATAGCAACAAACCTTGCTCAGGTTGCGCTTTAGTGTGCTTGTTCATCAAACCTAAACTAGAGGCGATATTAGGCACTAACTCAACGTCACCTTCGACACGTTTCAAATCGTATTGACGGTAACCTAATAGCGTAAAGTGATGATTATTCAAGTAAGTCAGGAAGTTAATCGCTTCTTCTAACTCTTGCTTATCGCCCGGGAACGGACGTTTTGGCAATTCCTTAATCATCTCAGCCAACTTGGCAGACATGACTTCCCAGTCGTTGACTGATGAAGCGACATCGGCAAGCACAGACTGAATTTCGCGCTCTAATGCTTTGATATCGACCGTGCTGCTTTGACGGTCAATTTCAATCAAAAATACGGCGACATGCTCAGTGCTTTCAGGGCTTTTATTAAGATAAGTAACATTCGTCACACCACTTTCTGAACGCTCAATCGCCAGTGGAGTGTGCAACATCATGTGAGCAGTAATACCCATACGATTCAATGCCATACCAACTGAATCGACCAAGAATGGCATGTCAGGTTGGATAACTTCAATGATCGAGTGAGTAGATTGCCAGCCGTGTTTGGCTTGGCTAGGATTGAACACTCTCAGATGAGTGTTACCTTTTGGTGTTTTATTCAGGGCGTTCCATAAACTGAGAACCGCACCGTATAAATCACTGTCATTACGCGCATTGAGATCGTCTTTCGACATGTGGGCATAAAGGCAGGTGGCGAACTGTTCAACTTGCTTGGCTTGTGAATTAGGGACTTTAGCGTGAATTAAACTGACTACATTTTCAAGTAGTACTGAAGGCATTGCATCTTTCAAGGCCATGTTGCTGTTTCCTTAAGCGTCTATGGCAGCGCTTTTTTCATTATTTGGATGCTTCGGCTTAACAATCGCAGATAAATTAATGTGATCTAGATCGTCGCGCGAAGTTTATTACTAAAACCGCTGTATTTCGAGGAAAATTTTAGTGGTACATCCTCTTGAAATCCAGTGTTGGCGTAAACAAGGAATGACAAATGACCAAACAATCGATAAAGCAGACTAAGTATTCAAAAGTAAATGGGGAGCTTAGCTCCCCATTTGTAGACTCTACTTAGGCTGGCGCCAGAAAATGGCTGCCAATGCAGGTAGGATAATTATGGCACCGAGCATATTTACCACAAACATGAATGTTAACAATATTCCCATGTCCATTTGGAATTTAAGCGCCGAAAAGAACCAAGTACTGACACCAATCGCCAATGTAAGGCCAGTAAAAATCACCGCACTGCCCCGCTCGACCAACGCCTCATAGTAAGCCTGCTGTACTGGCATACCATTCGATAGCTTAGACGACATAGTCGAGAGGATATAAATACCATAGTCCACACCAATACCAACCCCCAGCGCGATGACAGGTAAGGTACTGACAGCTAAGCCAATATCGAGCTGAGTCATCAAAGCCTGTGCCAGTGTCGACACGACATATAACGGAATAATGACCGCCACAGTGGCTTTAAAAGATTTAAAGCTGATTAAGCAGAGTACAAACACAGCACCATAGACGTATATCATCATAGGTAACTGCGCCTCGGCCACCGCTTCGTTAGTCGCTGCCATTACACCCACAGGACCCGACGCCAGTTTAAACTGCAACTTCTCGTTGTCCATTTTCGCGGCGACGGCTTTGACCTTAGCGACCACAGTTTCTATGGTTTCGGCCTTGTGATCTTTCATAAACAGATACACAGGCATGACAGAACAATCGCCATTTAATAAACCTGAAGTCGTGGGAATTTGGCCAATGGCCTGTACTAAGCTCGCCGTTGTACGCGGCAACACTTCCCACCTTGGATTACCTTCGTTGAAGCCAGCATTCACTTTTTTAGCGACTGACGCCAAACTCACTGTCGACTCCACCCCAGGGGTATTGCGCACTAACCACTCAAACTGATCAATTTGAGTGAGCACATCGTGGTAAGTACAGGCTTCAGGTGCTGCCTCAACAATCACAGTCATCACATCTGTGGTGATAGAGAAATGATCTGTGATGAAGAAGGTATCGAGGTTATAACGCGAATCTTGATGTAACGCTGGCGCGCCGCCTTGTAAGTCACCAATCTTCATCTGATTGGCTTGTTGCAAACCCACAAAATACAACACCACAGTGGCAATAATGACTACCACAGCATATTTAGGCGTCGCAAAACGCGCCATGAAGCGCCAAATAGCCTCAGTTCGCACTTCTTCAGCGGTCGGTTCTGCGTGTTTATTGACTTTGATTTCAGTAAAAGAAATCACCAAAGGCAACAGGATAAGGTTAGTGAAAATGATCACGCCAACACCGAGCGAGGCAGAAATCGCCAGCTCGCGAATAATCCCAATATCGATAAATAACAGGGTAATAAAACCAACAGTATCGGACAGTAATGCCACACCACCCGGCACTAATAAACTACGAAATGCCGACGCCGAAGCCGCTTTTGTCGTTTGCCCGTCGAGCACTCGACGCCGTACAGCATTGATGATCTGCACCCCGTGGCTCACACCGATGGCGAAGACTAAAAACGGTACCAGAATCGACATAGGATCGAGACCGAAACCTATCACAGTCAATAAACCAAGCTGCCAGACCACAGCCGTTAAACTGCAGACCAGTGGCAACATGGTCAAGATGATGGATTTAGAAAAGAGGTAAACCATGACGGCGGTGATCAAAATCGCGATCACGAAAAACAGCAACACGCCCTTAGCGCCATCAGCCACATCCCCCGCCATTTTGGCGAAACCTATGATGTGAATTTTAACCTTATCGGTTTCGAACTTGCCCCTAAGCTCTTTTTCTAATTGTGCAGCAAAAGCAATGGTATCAAGCGGTTTACCCGTCTGTGGATCAAAATCCATTAATTGAGCCGACACCATAGCCGCACTGTAATCGTTAGCAATTAATCGGCCGACAATCCCTGCTTTTTCAATATTATCGCGAACCGTTTCTAACCCAGACACTGAAGTTGAAAAATCCGCTGGAATAACTGGCCCGCCAGCAAAACCATCCTCAACGACTTCCGTAAAACGAGTGGAAGGCGAAAAAATTGATTTCACCTGCGCACGGTCAACCCCAGGAATAAAAAACAGCTGATCATGCACGTTTTTTAAGGTATCAAAATAGTTAGCATTAAAAATATTACCGCTGGTATCCTCCACCGCCACCATGATGCTGTTGGCACCACCAAAATCTTTTTGGTGTTTCAGGTAGGTCTGCATATAACTGTGCTGCAGTGGAATATTTTTGATAAAAGCCGCATCCATTTTGAGTTGACTGGCCTGATAGCCAAAAAACAACGTCAAAAACACAAAAATGCCGACGACCCATGCGCGATTGCGAAACAAAAATGACTCAAATCCGTTGACCAGTTTTTCTAACATCTTCTCGGCCCTGTTATTTATTGTAGTTTTAAAATTTTATGGCTTAAGAATAAACAGCCCTTGGCTGCCGGATAACCACATATTCCCTTGATTATCCTTCGCAATAGACACTAAGTTTTCCCCTTGGCGACGAGTCACGATACTGCTACTGTCGTCCTCATTTAGCTTGATCACTATCCCCGCATTACCCACTAAATATAGCGCGTCGTCAGAAACAACCATGGCACCGTTGATTGAGGATTGCACAGGCAGTTCTATTTGATTCCATTGGCTTAAACTCACATCAGCTTTGAATATATGACCGCGAAGGCCCATCACATACACAGCATTTTTCGTTTCTACGGCGTTAAACATAGAACCATCGTAATCAAAATTGGTACGCGTAAATGTTTTACCTTGATCGCCAGAAACAGCGACTAAGCCCAGCTCGCCAACCAATAATAAACGTCCATCGGTTAAGGTTAAAATACGATTAAAGTGCGGCAATAATGAAGCGCGCGCACTCAAATAGGCCGATTGATCGCTGCCTTTTAACTCCGCCAAATAAGCCACATCTTCTTCAGCTAAAAGCTCCTCATGGAACTCCTCGCGCCACTGGGCACCGCCATCATTAGTGCGATAAAACAAACCGTAAGCGCCAATTGCAATGCCATTGTTTTCGTCTAAAAACACCACATCGAGGAAAGGCTTTTCAATCTCTGGAGAATGCATTTGTAGCTGCCAAGTTTGACCGCCATCCTGAGTCTGTAAAATGGTTGCATCATGACCTACAGCCCAACCGCGTTTTTCATTGAGAAAAAAGACTTTGGTCAGCTGTGAACTCACGGGCGTTGCCACTTGATGCCAACTGCCGTCATACACCAGAGCATGGCCACGTTCACCCACAGCCACTAAACCTGCGCCTACGTTGGCAATATCTAAAATCAAAGATGAAGCAGCAAGAGGTTGAACTTGAGAAAAAATCTGATCAGAGGGCGTTGCAGATAACGTAGAAGGAAAAAAAGCGCCACCGAAACTTAATACAGCGACACACTGAAGGATGCGAAACGACATACAAACTTCCTTAAACTAATGAGGGGCGCTAAGCGCCCCTTTGTACGTGGCCTATTAACGGATACCTTCACGACGCAATGCATCGGGGGTAAAGTTAGCTTCAGTAAGTTTGGCATCGAAGTTATACATGCCACTTTGGTTGTCTAAGCCCATGGCGAGATAACGACGGGATTGCAAATCATGGAAGACTTCTAAAGTATCCCACTGTGCTGGCACTTCGTAGTAATTCAAGCCATGTGCAACAGCCACACGATACAACTGATCACGGTTGTCGTAGAGATCGGCGATTGACACTTGCCATGAATCTTCATCAAGGTACATATCGCGCACTTTATAAATGTGGCGCATACCGTCTTTCAGCGTCGCCCTCACTTGCCATACGCGGTGTTTTTCCCAACGAACGTATTCAGGATTCACATGACCAGGTTTCAATATTTGGTCATATTTAAGCTTATCTGAATGCAGTTTGTAATCGTTGTACGGGATATAAATTTCTTTTTTGCCAACCAGTTCCCAGTTGTAACGCACTGGAGAGCCGTTAAACATATCGAAATCATCTGTCGTACGCAGACCATCTGACACTGTACCCGGTGTATCAAAAGCCACGTTCGGCGCTTTACGTACTCGACGTTGACCTGTGTTATAGGTCCAAGCTTGGCGGGGAAGCGCCTCTTGATCCATGGTTTCTTTAACCAATAAGGCTGTACCTGCTAAACGTGCAGGCTGAGTCACCACTTGCTTAAAGTAGAACAGCGTATTGCTGGCTTTAAGCTGATCTAAGGTAATTTCTGGACGAGAATATTCGAAGCGAATTTCCTCAGCCGTTTCCACTAAGCTATAGCTACCATCGGCTGTCGGTGCAGCTTGGCTACGGGAAGTTTCGATATCGATACCACGAAAACGCAAAATGTGGTTCCAAATTGCTTCTAAACCATTTGCAGGGATCGGGAATGGAATACCAATAGCCGCGCCAGAAATACCATTGCCCTGTGCAATCAGTTCAGCACGAGTCGCGTTAACTTTAGTCGCATCGTAAACGAACTGTGGTACAGAGGCGCTACGGCGAGTCTTATACACATTCATCTTGTAGGTATCAGGATAAAGTTCGAACAGCTTCATCTGACCCGGCGTTAAAAAATCTTTATATTGCGCTTTGTTAGCATTGGTAATAGTAAATTCAATCTTATCCTCAGGGAAAGGATCTGGATGATGCATCCCTTTGGTATAACCCGCCACAGGCTTAGTGATACCACCATCCCACGCAGGAATAGAACCATCAGCATTACCTGCTTTTTCAGCACCTAAAGGGGTAAGTTCATTGCCAAGTTTTGCCGCATCAGCTTCTGATATCTTAGCCATAGCGACTGGCGCTGCGAACGCCAGCATGACTGCACTCGCCAATATCGTCAGTTTCTTCATTGTTTGAGTCCTTTTAGATCGAATACTTGATATTGAATGAAACATAATCACGATCTGCCATCGCATTCGTCGTACCGACACCGCCAAAGAAATTGTTATAGGAGATATCTGCACCCCAACGGTTTTGATAGTCGAAGTTAACGCCTAGCGCGACAGACTTACGTCCTTCAGTGAACAGGAACATAGGATCAGGTGTAATACCATCAACGTCATGGGAGAAAATCACCCGTGGAGACATATTGACCCCAGCAAATACGTTGTTGAAATCCGCCTTTCCAACTAAACGGTATCCCCAAGCAAAATCGGTTGGGAACGGGTTAGTTTCAGGACCATTGTGCAAGGCTTGAATGATGCCGGGCATATCTGGGTTGCCGCCAGAACGTGACGTACCAGGACCATTGAGACGTAGCTCATCAAAACCTGGCATATCATGGATCCACACGCCACCCACTTCGGCCAACATGGTCAAGTTATCTAAACCTAAGGTTGGACCAAATAAATGGGTGAAAGTCATCTGCGCCTGAGTGGTATCAAGACGGATAAAGCCATCCACGGTTTCACCCGGTTTAACATCTTTAATCTGCGAAATACCATCGAGATCTGGACGAAGACCAGCGTTAGCTAACTGCTGTGGCATACCGGCAAACAATAATTCTACGTCATCGATTTGCAGTGGTTCATCCTGACGATGGGCAATTTCAGCCGCGACAGAGGTATCACCAACCAAGGTATTGAAACTGAAACCGTAAAGCTTGATATCTTCTGGATAAACGATTTGCGCCTTAGAGAAACTCTTCAAATTGAGCAGCAATTCACGATCAATGTTACCCGAGTTTTGACCTATGGTCGCCAGATCAGACAAAAGTGCACCCGTGCTAAAATCGGCGGCAGTACCACTTATAAGAGGACGACGGCTATGATAATTCATGAAATAAAAACCAAATTCGGTTTCACCCAGTGAAGGCGCGTAATAACCCAGCTTAATACCATATTGGCCATCATTGCTTGGCTCTGCCTCATCCTGCACTAGCGTCACTTTTGTTGGGTAAGCTAAGGCCATAGAAACCAATTGCTGTGTCGGAATAGATTGGCCGCTGGCAATCATGCCCGCTAAACGCTCGTATTCTTGCATCACAAAGTCTAAATTGATGTCAGGGTTAGCATTAAACCCAAGCTGAGCGTTTTGAGCGTAACCACCGAAACCCGCAAAATCGTTAGTCGCAAAAATAGAACCCGGTGTTGGTACCCAAATAGGTTGCCAATCATATTGATAGAATGCTTCTACCGTTAATGAATCCGTCAAACCAAGGGAAGCCCATACCATACCTTGAGGTCTGAACGCTTCTTTTAGTTCAGCACCTGGCGCATTAAGTATGTTCAAGTCAACGGCGTTGATTTCACTGATCCCATGGGCAATCAGTGTACTTTCACCCCATGACACCACTTGATTACCTACACGAATAGATAATGGATTAGCGCCATCGTTAAGATCAAAATTGCCATACACAAACGCATCGAGTAGGCGAATATCTTTACATTGAACTTCTGAAGCACGGTTATCTTCACAAGGGTCAAACTCTTTGCCCGTTATCGGATCATTAAAATCATAATTACCGTCATTGAGTTTACGATCATAGAAATACATACCACGAGCGAATAAACCGTAGTTTTTGTATTTCAATGACAATTCATGCAAACCTTTAACGATTTCGGATGTAGTATCGCCTTGAGAATAAAGTAAATTACTTAAGTCATTGTTACTGGAATACGATCCGGGCTGGGCCCAAATCTCAGCAGAAGTGTATTTAGTATTGCCAAATGCGCTGTAATTAGACCAATCGAATTGGGGTTGATTAACCTTACCAATTTGACCTTCCCAATCGCGCTCCCCTACACGCCAGCTCGCACCAGCAGTCCAAGTTGAGTCAAATGTGCCCTCAACCTCTCCCCAATTAAAAGATACTGCATTAACGCTTGGGATCATTAACAAACTCAATGCCGACGCCACCCCCAAAGCAAGCGCCGATTTGTTAAAACTATTTTTAACAATTTTCATTTTAGCTCTCCGTACCCTGCTGGATTCTTTGTTTTAGGAATTACAACCAACATCTTGTTAGCTCACAGGTAACATCATTGTTACAGCAATTAATCCCCTTGAGCAAGGCGCAGTTAGAGAAAATTTTCTAAAGAATTAAGCATGTAGGTACATTTGTACCGATAACTAAAAAGGAGAGATTTAAATTAGCGAAAAGCAGAATAGGAATGAAACATAAAAACACATTAAAAAATCATATAATTCATTAACATATTTAAAAATAAAATATCACAAAGCGAGCTTAGTAATCAGCCGACCGTTTAAAGTAATTGCTCTAAGTAAAGATAAACAAATTAAGACTAAACTCGATTTAATGAAACAAATTGTCCCTTGTCATCTAAAACCAATTTGAAATAGCCTTGAATGCCATTTTCGGTTAAAAAACGCCTAAAATGACGGCCATTAATCCACAAAATCCGCCCTTGAGTTTCACGAACCTCGACTTTATCGGCAAGCCCTTGATAATAAGGTAAGAAATCTCGATAGCTGATCGATAGTTTGAAATACAGTTCCATAATATCAGGGCAGCACAGACTGCTGCCCTCCTCCTACAAACTGCTATTTTGCCAATGCTTTAGAGACTTTTTCGTACATATCCTTAGATAAGTCAGGCAAAGCCAAAAGTTGTCCTAAACAGGCTTTTATCAAGGTTTGGCGGCCTAAGTCGAATTTATGATACTGGATCAATGGCGTCACCATACGGGCCGCAACCTGCGGATTGAGCTTATTAAGGGTCATTAAGCATTCGGTTAAGAAAGCATAACCCTTACCGTCTCTATGGTGGAATTGATAAATATTACCGGCAGCAAAACTGCCCACTAAAGCACGCACTCGGTTTGGATTGCTCATACTAAAGCACTTGTGTTGCTGCAACTGACGCAAACACTCAATCACATCATCTGCATCACGGGTCGCTTGCAACATAAACCATTTATCCATCACCAATGGTGTATCCTGCCAACGTAGCTCAAATGTCGTCATCAGTTCATCACGACAAGGTAAATTCCCAACATTGGCTGCCGTCAACGCACCAAGAGAATCCGTCATATTACTGGCGTTATCGAACTGAGAAATCACTAACCCCTCAGCCTCATCCGACACCCGAGCTAACCAAGTTAAACACTGATTTTTAAGGGCTCTTGCCTGCGTACTCTCTACTGCGACTAAAGAACGATATAGCGCAATCAATTCATCTTCACTATGTGAAGCGAGCTCTATTAGTACAAATTCACGTGCTAAAGCTAACGCATCTAGATCAACATTCTCTGTTTGCTCAATCAAAGCCGAAGCCGTAGGTATCGCTAATATTTCGGCGATCAATGCCGGATCAAGCTGAGTGTCTAACAACACACCTTTAAAACTATCGCGCACACGGGGATCGAGAGCCATAGCTTGTTGCTGTTGTAAACTCGCCACATTTTGCCAAATAGCTTGGCTCACTAAGGTCACAGAGGCTTCCCAACGCGCCACTTCGCTGCTAGCAAAACGCATCAAGTGGACGAGTTGATCCACATTGAATCGATATTGTAATTTGACGGGCGCGGAGAAGTTTTGCAATAACGAAGCGACGGGTTTATGAGTGAGTCCATCAAAGCTAAACACTTGTTCAGTTTGAGTAAAATTGAGGATTTCATTCACTAAAGAATGGCCCTTCGCATCTAAGAGCTCTAAGCTAAACGGAATATGCAGCGGTGATGCACAGTTCGCTAGACTTTGTTTAAGGGTCAATTGATAAACGCCCGTTTGCGCATCAAAACTGTCCATCGCAGTCACAATCGGCGTACCGGCTTGGCTATACCATAAACGGAATTGGGTTAAATCCACTCCGCTGGCATCTTCCATTGCCGCCACAAAATCATCACAGGTGACAGCTTGGCCGTCGTGGCGTTTAAAATACAGTTTCATTCCCGCCTGAAACTTTTCTTCGCCGAGCAAAGTGTGCATCATGCGAATGACTTCAGCGCCCTTGTTATACACAGTCACAGTGTAGAAATTATTCATCTCAATGACGGATTCTGGACGAATAGGATGGGACATAGGGCCAGAATCTTCTGCAAATTGCTGATTTTTGATCACTTTAATTGCGTGAATTCGATTCACAGCACGAGAGCCTAAATCTGAGCTAAATTCTTGATCGCGAAAAACCGTTAAGCCTTCTTTCAAACTTAACTGGAACCAATCGCGGCACGTTACGCGGTTTCCTGTCCAATTATGGAAATACTCATGGCCTACAACCGATTCAATGCCGTGATAATCCTCGTCGGTGGCCGTTAAGGTATCTGCGAGCACATATTTAGTGTTAAAGATATTTAACCCTTTGTTTTCCATCGCACCCATATTGAAAAAGTCGACGGCCACTATCATGTAAATATCTAAATCATACTCAAGATCAAAACGGCTCTCATCCCATGCCATGGATTTCTTAAGTGATGCCATCGCATGGTGTGCTTTATGTAAATTACCTTTATCAACGAACACTTGCAGGATCACTTTACGGCGACTGCGAGTAATGAACTCATCTTGCAATAGATCAAAATCGCCAGCGACTAAGGCAAATAAATACGCTGGTTTTGGAAATGGATCTTGCCAGCAAACATAATGGCGTCCACCATCTAACTCACCTTGATCAATCAAATTACCGTTACTCAGTAAAAACGGGAATGCGGCGCTATCGGCTTCGATACGAACTGTGTATTTAGCTAATACATCAGGGCGATCAAGGAAATAAGTGATACGTCGAAAGCCCTCTGCCTCGCATTGCGTGCAGTAGGCACCATCGGACATATAGAGCCCTTCAAGGCTCGAATTAGCTTCAGGATCGAGCTTAGTGATAATGTTAAGCTCAAACTCATCAAGCTCAGTTTCTAGAACTAATTGACCTGCACTAACATGGTAAGGCACAGCATCACCATTAACTGTCAGTGAAACAATGGTCAAATCTTCGCCATCCAACACTAAGGCTTGTGCATGTTTTGAAGTGCGTTTTATACGACTGATCGCCTGCACTTGGGTTTCATTGCCTGCCAAATTAAACGCTAAATCGATAGTCTCTATCGTAAAAAGTGGCGCTTGATAATCTTTTAAGTATTTTGCTTGAGCTTGTGTCATTTCGATCCCTTTAACGCTGATCTAAATAAGAAAAAACGCGCCATAAGCGCGTTTTGATATCGGATAAATCGACTCGACTAGCGCCTACTTAGCACTAGTTTTAGCCATTTTTTGCACATCAGCCATATCTAAGGTGATATAAGCGGTTTCGTCTAAAAATGCATCTGGCAATTCAGCGTCGTCTTTAATGTCTTCCATTGATTTAACCGGTGCTAAACCATTGGCGACTCGACGCTCGTTTGTTCTGTCGAGGACTTTTTTCTCATCGGCTTCACGGGAAGCAATACGCTCACTTTCAACCAGAGACACAGTTTTCTCTTTGTGATGCTTTTTAAAGTCGGCAATATCTTGATTGATATAGGCAAACTCTACGCTATTTTTTATACGGTTAAGGTGCTTAGATTCAAGGCTAGTCACTAACTCAGGCGTAACATCATTAAGCGTACCATATTGCGCCATTGGCACTTTATCCCAAGGTAAAGCATTTTTCTCTTCAGCTTCACCGTACTCGCCCGGCTCCAACGCACTTGGGTAAGCAATGTTGGGGGTCACACCTTTAATCTGTGTACTACCACCATTAATACGGTAGAACTTTTGAATCGTATACTGCACATGGCCAATTGGCTTCTCATACATGTCGTAGATACGGCCTAGGCTCTTATGCTGCTGTACTGTGCCTTTCCCAAAACTCGACTCACCGACAATCAGTGCACGGTCATAATCTTGCAATGCGGCAGCAAAAATTTCAGAGGCTGAAGCACTGTAACGGTCAACCATCACAGTCAATGGTCCTGCATAACTGGTTTTACCGTCGTTATCACGATGCGCAGACACTCGTCCATCGGCATCACGAATTTGCACTACAGGGCCCATATCGATAAAGAGTCCCGTCAGCAGCACGGCTTCCGTTAATGCCCCCCCACCGTTACCTCTAAGGTCGATGACTATGCCTTCTACTTTGGCGTCGTTTAACTTCACTAGCTCTTTTTCAACGTCCTGCGACAAATTCATATAAAAACCAGGAATTTGGATCACGCCGACTTTGCGATTAGCATACTCGCCGTCTTTAGGTTCAATCACCTTAGAGGTTGCAGCTCTGTCTTCAAGACGAATTTTGTCGCGAACTAAGGTAACGTCGAATGGCTTAGCATTCGAACCGCCTTTCTTCGGTAAAATTTGCAGTACAACTTTACTGCCCTTAGGCCCTTTGATCAGATCAACTACGTCATCTAAACGCCAACCAATCACATCAACAATCTCGCCGCCTTCTTGACCGACACCGACAATCTTGTCTTCCGGTGACAGTTTTTCACTGCCCGCAGCAGGGCCGCCAGTAATTAAACTTTTAATGACAGTGTAATCGTCTTCGAGTTGCAGTTGAGCACCAATGCCTTCAAGGCTCAAGTTCATTTCCATTTGGAAACGTTCAGCATTGCGTGGTGAAAGGTAACTTGTATGTGGCTCAATGCTACGAGAGAAGGCATTCATCACGCCTTGAAACACGTCTTCACTGTTAGTTTGAATCAACCGTTTAATAGCGTTGTTGTAACGCTTTTGGAGGATATCAACAATCTCAGGCCATTGCTTACCTGTGAGTTTAAGATTTAGTGCATCGTATTTAACACGTTGACGCCATAACTCATTAATTTCTGTCTGGTCTTTTGGCCATGCGGCCTCATCGCGGTCGTACTCATAGGCATCACCGGGCGCAGAAAAATCCATCTCTTTATCTAATAGAGATAAAGCATAGACAAAGCCTTCATAGCGGCGCTTTTGGACGATATCAAACATTTTATAGGCAGGCTCAAGTTCACCAGAACTAAGCATGTCATCGAATTGGGTTGCATAAGGTTTAAAACTATCGACATCCGCTTGGGTTAACACATTGCGGCGATAGTCCAACTGCTGTAGATAACGATCAAAAATTTGCGCAGAAAAGGCGTCATCAAGATTGAATCTATGATAGTGCGAACGAGTGTATAAGTCCGTTACCCTTTTGCTCGCAACCTTATGTTGCGCTTCCTGCTTGAGAGTGGGTAACTCGCTGATTTGAATCGTGGGTGGTACGGCCCAAGCCGAGAATCCGACAAAAACAGTGGCGATCGAGGTAGCCAAAGTGAGTTTTCGCATCAACAAGTTACTCCGTTTTAATAAATGATTACAGCAGGATATGTTCTGCTCTAACTTTAATCGTTAGGCCACTATCAAGCTGAACATGAATATCTTCCTTGTTAATGTCAGTAATCACACCGGCTACGGGTGTCATACCTAATTTAACATTGACGCGTTGTTTTTTCGTTAAATCAGTCAATTGTGCTTGAACATAATTGACGACTGGCGCTGCAGCTTTTGGTGCAGGCTTAGCAGGACGCTCAGTTTTAGGACGCTGAGGAACAGCCACCTTTTTAGGTGCTTTCTTCGCCGCAGGCTTAGGTGCAAGTGCTGCACGTTTCGCTTTGGCCTTATCCTGACTCTCTTTCAACATGGCTTGAGCATGATCAATGTGCTCTTGCTCTAACTCGCCGCAAGGTTCGCCATCCAGGTTTACGCGTTGTGCGCCCGCTTTAACGCACTTTAAATAGCGCCAGCTGCTGGTGTAACGTCTCAAGGCAACTCTGAGCTGAGTTTTACTGACTTTAGAATCATCAGCCAACCTTTCAGCCAAATCTTGAAACAATCCGATTTTTAATGGCTTAGTTTCACCTTCAGCAATAAAGCACAAAGGAAATGTTTCATACAAATACGCCAAAATTGCATTGGTGTCGGTCAACTTTTCTGTTGATTCCATCATTACTTCCACAGTCAAAAAGGGACATCGATTCGAGGTGATATATATCAGCTTCTTACATGTCGTTTATCTTCGTTAAACTCAATATTGAGTCAACGTACAAATTAGCATCCTAGCCGCGTTTACTAAAGTTAAAAAATATACCTTAACAAATTTTGTCAGCTCAAAACACTAAGCTTATTCATTGCATGCCAATCAAACCAGCTTAATGCGTGCAGGCGCATATTATAAGGCGCACGCCACCGATTGCGACTATGAATTATGCGTTATTGTACGCAAATTAATCAAATAGGCAGTTTTCAAAACTTTTAACCAGTAATTCCAGCCCCTTTTGGTCTTCTTCATCGAAACGATCGAAGATAGGACTGTCAATATCGAGCACGGCAACCACGTTACCTTGCGCACGAACTGGCACAACGATTTCAGAATTACTGGCAGAATCACAGGCAATATGACCATCAAATTGATGGACATCGGCCACTCGCTGAGTTTGATTAGTGAATGCTGCTGTACCACACACACCTTTTCCTAACGGAATGCGTGTACAAGCCACTTTACCTTGAAACGGGCCTAATACTAGTTGTTCGCCACGCATGACGTAGAATCCCACCCAGTTCAGCTCAGTTAAATTATCATTGAGCAAGGCTGAAAAATTCGCCATAGCCGCAACAAGGTCGTCTTCCCCTTCCAACAAGGCCAAGGCTTGACGGTTAAGTGACTCATAAAATTTCGATTTCATTACATTTCCTAACAATTTTATTCTGCTGCTTCGGTCTTTTTAGCCGCTTTTTTCGCTGCAGGCGGATTCGTTGGCGTACTATTAACCTGAACGGCGCCTTTAAGCAAGTTCGTCAGCTCATCTTTATTGTTAGCAAAATAGAATGCGAGCTTTTCGCCCACACTTTCATCTATACCCAAATCAGCTTTTTGAATGAAGGGGATAAGGTTATCGGCGATATCGAGCATCTTATCGTAGGCATCAGCCTCCTTCTTAGATGTGAATGTCATCTTTTCAACCCCTTCTCTGACCACGACAAACTGTGTTATTACTGCCATGACTGCCCTCGCACTGTTTTTATATACAGTAACTAGAGTGACATAGATTGAACTTGTGATGCAAGTGTTCTGATTAATCTGATATTATTAGCGTACTTTCGTTGCCAAGATTATAAAGCGCTAGACGTGGCTTAACAGCTAACTAGCACGACACTTTGCACCGATCTCGCTGTTATTACTCCTATTAGGCTAATATATATTTTTATATGCATGAAAACGCAGCAGAAAACTCAGTAACCCTATGCCGTTCCTGCGATTTAGCAGTCCGCAAACGTGCCTTGCCTAGCGGCGTTAGAGCACTCTGTCCTCGTTGCAGCACTGCACTTTATGACACGCCATACTGCTCTGTGAATGGTATGTTAGCCCTATGTATTTCTGCATTAGTGTTTTATTTCCCAGCCAATTTTTTACCCGTACTCGAGATCCACTTTTTCGGCAGTATTCGTACTACCACGGTTTTCCAAGGGGCATTTGCAGTATTTGACCAAGGCTATTGGGTTGTAGGTGTCGCCGTACTTGCCGCCGCGGTGATAGGCCCTGGCTTATTACTGTTATCGATATTGACACAGATTTTAATTGTGAAATGGGGATTGAGTAGCCTTTTTTGGCGTAACTCATTGAAGCAGTTATTAAAATTTCATGGTATCTTATCGCAGCTCACTATGCTGGAAATTTATGTGATCAGCTTCTTAGTTTCATCATTTCAGCTATCTGATTTTTCGGACATTTATTTTGGTATGGGCACATTTTGCTTCACTATGCTGTTTCTCGTGACCTTGTTTCTACAAAGAGAATACGATTTAGAACATATGTGGACGTTATTGGAAGGTCATAGCTGATATGAAACAACAAGGTAAAGATATCGGCCTATGTCTCTGTAAAGTGTGTCGCCAACTCAACAGCAGTGAACTCACGCACTGTCAGCGCTGTGAAACTGAGTTGCACGTCAGAGACTATTCCAGCCTGCAAAAAAGTTGGGCTTTGTTGATTACCGCTGCCATCTTACTGGTGCCAGCCAACATTTACCCTATCACTATGCTGACCAATCAAGGGCAAGTGCGGCACGACACCATTTTTTCAGGCATTTTGCATTTAGTGCATTCAGATATGCTGCCTATTGCCATCATAGTGTTTACCGCCAGTATTTTAGTACCATGGATTAAAATCATCGGCTTATCCATTTATCTGTGTGCGATCAGCTTTGACATTCCGATTTCAAAAAAGAAATTGATGGTGGGTTTTCACATCATCGAATGGATTGGCCGCTGGTCAATGCTCGATTTATTTGTCATCTCAATCACAGTTGCATTAGTGAACATGGGACAATTACTCGACGCGAAACCCGCGCCTGCGGCTACCGCATTTGCCTTGGTTATTCTGTTAACTCAGTTAGCCGCAAAAGTTTTAGACACTCGTTTACTCTGGGATCGATTGGAACCTCAAGATGACACAAATTGAATCGCCGAAAGTTGTAAAGAAAAAACTCTTTTCGCCCATTTGGCTGCTTCCTATTGTCGCGTTGGCATTAGGTGCTTGGCTGGGCATTAAGAGCATTAAAGAATCGGGGGTTGAAATTCAAATTCACTTTCCGAGCGCCACAGGGATTGATGTGGGTAAAACCTTAGTCAAATACCAAGGTTTGACTGTCGGTAAAGTGAAAGACATTGGCATAGATGACGATCTCAAAGGCGTGAACGTCAAGGTCATGATGGACTACCGCGCTAAGCCTTTCTTGAATAAAGAAACCCTCTTCTGGCTTGTCACACCTAAAGCAAGTATTACAGGTGTTGAAGGCTTAGATGCGCTGTTTTCCGGTAACTACATTGCTATTCAACCCGGTAAAGGCAATGCATCAACCTTCTTCGAGGCAGAACGCCAACCGCCGCCGATGCAAATCGGCTCAGAAGGTGTGATGGTCGAATTGACCTCCGATAAACTCGGTTCGCTCGATGTTGGCTCGCCAATATTTTTCCGCCAAATCCCAGTGGGTAGCGTGGTCAGCTATCGTTTAGATGGCAATCAAAGAGTCATTATCAGCGCTTTCATTCAAGAGCAATACGCGCGATTAGTGAAGAAAAATTCTCACTTTTGGAATGTTTCTGGCGTCAAAATTGATGCTTCACTAACTGGAGTTAAAGTCAGTTCAGAGAGTTTGGCATCCATTCTGGCTGGCGGCGTGAGTTTCAGCTCTGACGATAAAGCAGACATAGCTAAAAACGGTGACGTTTTTTCGCTTTATGATTCAGAAACCACTGCCCTTGGCGGCATAGAAATAAACCTAACCATGGCTGACGCTAACGGTGTCGACAAAGGCACTCGTATCGTTTATCGCGGCATGAGCATTGGCAGTATTTTAAGTAAACAACTCACGTCCAATGGTGTTACAGCCGTGGCTAAGTTTGAACCTCAATACGGTTCACTGTTAACTAACGACGGCGTGTTTTGGCTTGAAGGTGCTGATATTTCCCTCTCAGGCATTAAGAATCCAGAACGCTTACTGACAGGTAGCGTGATCAACTTCCTGCCAGGCATCAACACCAAAAGCGCGGTACCAAGCAGCTTTGCCTTACAATCAAAGGCACCTGATTTACTGCAATCGAAGAAGCGTTTCTTGACCTTAACCTCAGCCGAAAACATGGGCATTTCAGCGGGCGCTCAAGTTCGCTTCAAGCAAATCCCCATTGGTTCAGTGCTTGCGGTTAAGTTAACCAAAGATTTATCGGCGGTGGAATACCAACTCGAGCTACAACCTGAGTTTGCCAGTCTAATACGCAGCGACAGCTATTTTGTGCCTGAGTCAGCATTAACGGTAAACGCATCGTTAGACGGGGTCTCAGTCAAAGCAAGGGATTTTACAACGCTCACTCAAGGTGCAGTTAGCTTGATCCAAGGTCACAGCAACACACCTTTAGCTGCTAACAGTGCTCTGACCCTCTTTAGCTCTGTGGATGCCGCGACAGCTTTTTATGATCGTCAGCAGCAAGTGCATTTAACGTTAATCAGTCAAGATGGCGCCGATGTCAGCCAAGGCTCACCGATTTATTATAAAAAAATGCAAATTGGCACAGTTGACTCAGTGAACTGGCAAAGCAAAACCGAAGACTTTGCTATCAAGCTCGCTATCGACAAACAGTTTCAACCCTTGCTGAAAAAGCCAAAAGTATTCTGGCGTAACAGCGCCGTGGATATCAGTGCCAGTCTTGCCGGTATTGATGTCGCCGTTGCCCCGCTACAAGGGGCATTAAAGGGCAGCATCAGTCTGGGACTGCTTGATAGCAATGACAAAGTGAGCAATACAACCCCGTTAAAACTCTATGAGAGCAAGCAGTTGGCATTAAGTCAGGCGCAGGCGATTCGCCTCACGTTACCCGCCTCCAGCAAGCTTACGGCCAAGGCCGCGATTCGCTATCAAGGTCATCAAGTGGGTGAAGTGTCGCAGGTGAAGCTCAATGCGGATCTCAATACACTCACAGCTAGCGCATATCTCTACGGGGAATATGCCGAACATTTCAGCCGCAGTGACTGTGAATATCATTTAGTGGATGCACAAATTTCTCTGGCGGGGATCAAAGCGCCAGAAACGCTGATCACAGGTCCTTACATAGGAGTCTTACCGGGTAAGGGCAGTCAAAAAGCGACCCAGTTTGTTGCCAACCTCGCTGCCAGCAGCTATGCCAATGTTGCCGAAGATGCGCTGAAATTCATTCTAGAAGATACTAGCCTAGGCTCAATGAAAGTCGGCACACCTATCTTCTTCCGAGGGATTAAAGTCGGTCAAATCGACGGTTATAGCCTATCGACACAGGGGAATAGTGTATTGATGCAGGCCCATATCGAGGCTCAGTACAGTCACTTAGTGAATCAAAGCAGTCAGTTCTGGGATGCCTCAGGGATTAAAGTCGATGTAGGCCTCTTCTCTGGTGCCCAAATCGAAGCGGGCTCGCTGGAAACCTTACTCGCTGGCGGCATCAATGTGGCGACTAAGGACACGACTCAAGAGGATAATCGTTTAGCGACTGGCACAGTATTAAGATTGCAACACAAAGCCGAAAACGAATGGCAGCAATGGGCACCAGCCCAGTAATTCTTTTCATCAAAATACTTACACCAACGCACTAATATTAAAGCTCTTACAAATAAATCAGGCGCATAATGCGCCTGATTTATTTTTAGCTTCTCGCAATGTTATTGAGACATTCTAGGTAGCTCAATACTCTAGCCCCCTTATCCATAGAACCAATAACAAACGGCAATCGCGGCACTGATCCCCGCAAAATCCGCGGTTAAACCGCAAGCCAAGGCGTGGCGTCCATGGCGAATACCCACAGAACCAAAATACACAGCGAGAACATAGAAAGTGGTTTCAGTGCTACCCTGAAAAATCGCCGCTAATCGACCCGCAAAGGAATCTACTCCGTGGTGATCCATTGTCTCAAGCATCATGGCTCTAGCGCCTGAGCCACTAAAAGGTTTCATCAGTGCGGTCGGCATTGCATCGACAAAACGCGTATCAAAACCCAATATCCGCACACCAGTGGCAATCAACTGCAACAGATAATCCAAGGCGCCGGATGCACGCAGTAAACCAATCGCTAATAACATAGCAAGCAAATAAGGGATCAACTGGATAGATTGAGCAAAACCCGCCTTCGCCCCTTCAATAAACTCATCATAAACCGCCACCTTGCGAATGCCCGCAACAATCACGAAGGTAAATACCAATAACAGCAAAATACCATTGCCCATTGCCGTCGACACTGTGCCAATGGCCTCAGCACTTAAAGTCATCAGATAAAAACCACTCGCCACTAATCCTGAGAGCATCAAGGCGCCATAACCGAGCACCACTGAGTTTAATAATGAAATTCGCTGCACTAACGCCACAACCAGCAAGCCCGCCAATGTCGATGCCGAAGTAGCCAGTAAAATCGGCAAGAAAATATCCGCAGGCGCAGCGGCACCTTGCTGGGCACGATAAAGGAATACCGTCACAGGCACTAAGGTCACAGAGGAAGTATTGAGTACTAAAAATAAGATTTGCGCATTGGTCGCCACGGTTTTTAGCGGATTTAAACTCTGTAAATCATGCATAGCCTTTAAACCAAGTGGTGTGGCGGCATTATCTAACCCAAAGATATTCGCGGTTAAATTCATCGTGATACTGCCAAAGGCCGGATGCCCCTTGGGCACTTCAGGCATCAAACGGCGCAGTAATGGCTCAAACACAAAGGCAATAGCACCGACAACGCCAGCCTTTTCCCCTACCTGCATCAATCCCATCCACAGAGAAAGCACGCCAATCAGCCCAAGAGAAATTTCAGCGGCAAGCTTAGCACTCGCAAATAATGCGGCGACTGAAGCCGATAATACTTCTATATGTCCATTGAATAACTGCACTGCTATTGCAAGCAATGCCGTGATAAAAAAAGCCAACCACACGCGATTCAGCACGCTAATCCCCTTATTTTTATTTGTTTTTATTCTATTAGCTCATGGCTACTGAGTGCTAGTTTTATGGCGACTCATTCCAATATCGCTCAAATCGTCAAAGCATAAACATTAAATCACAATAGCAACCTTGGCGGCTCGGGATAAAATCTCAGACCCAATAAGGGATTATGATATACTCGCGCCAGTTGATACACAGTCTATTTTCCTATGGTTCAATGAAATCAATGGTCCAATTAAATCAAAATTTTATCGATACAATCACCCAAGAACTCCCCGCCCATTTATCCATGGGCGAGTTTATTGCCGCCTGCGACAGGCCGCTTAGACGTTCAATTCGGGTCAATACCTTAAAAATGAGCAGCGACGACTTTAAGACCTTGATGCAACCTAAAGGCTGGACGTTCGATCCTATTCCTTGGTGTGAAGACGGATTTTGGATCAGTTACGACGAAGAAGAACAGCTCGGCAATGCCTTAGAGCACATTCAGGGTCTATTCTACATTCAAGAAGCCAGCTCTATGTTGCCGCCGACCGCACTTTTTACACCGAATGCACATTGGCAGTGCGTTCTCGATCTTGCCTCCGCGCCGGGTTCAAAAACCACTCAAATGGCCGCATTAATGCAAAACCAAGGCTTATTAGTGGCAAATGAGTATTCGGCAAGCCGCGTAAAAGTATTACACGCCAATGTGCTACGCATGGGCGCGAGCCACTGCGCCCTCACCCATTTCGATGGCCGTGTATTTGGCGAATACCTATACGAAAGTTTTGATGCCGTGCTTATCGATGCGCCCTGTGGAGGTGAAGGCACAGTGCGTAAAGACGCCGATGCACTAAAACACTGGAGCCTAGACGATGTGCTGGCGATTAGCGAAACCCAAAAAGCCTTAATCGAATCGGCGTTTCTCGCCCTGAAACCCGGTGGCAGTTTGGTCTACTCAACCTGCACCTTAAACCGCCTCGAAAACCAAGGCGTGTGCGAGTATTTAAAACAAGTCTACGGCGATGCGGTGCAATTTGAATCCTTAAGCGATTTATTTGATGGTGCAGATCGAGCTACAACGCCCGAAGGCTTCTTACATGTCTGGCCACAGATTTACGACAGTGAAGGTTTCTTTGTCGCTAAATTGACAAAAACCGCCTCAGTGCCGCGTTTACAGCCGGAGCCTAAACTGCAGAAAAACTTCCCCTTCACGCCCGCATCAGCGAAACAAGCCCAAGGGATCAAAGACTATTTTCAGCAGGATTTAGGCATCAGCTTACCGGACGAACTCATCATGGTTCGCGATGATGAATTCTGGCTATTTCCGCATGAATTCAACGCTTTTATCGGCCGTATGCGCTTTCAGCGTATTGGCATTAAACTCGCCGATAACAGTAAACACGGCTTTAAAGTCCGCCATGAAGCGATTATTGCATTAGCAGGAAAACAGCTCAGCCCAACCGCAAAAACGGTCGATGTGAGCGATGTTGAAGCGAAAGAATATTTGATGGGGCGAGATATTGCCCTAAACACCGCAGTGAAAGCTCAAGGTGAAGTGATCGTCTGTTATGGCGGAGCACCATTAGGCATGGCGAAACATTTAGGCAATAAGTTAAAAAACAATCTACCCAGAGACTTAGTGAAAGATAAAGTGTTACTGCTACCAGAACAGACAAAATCGTTATAATTTCGCTGTTTTTTAGCGATAAATAACCTAAAAAAGAAGAAAGTGAGCGCGACTATAAGACAAAAGCTCGGCTACACTGAGTCTATTGTAAAGCGCACTGCATGGCGCTTTCACCTGTAGCGCACGGCTCTTCAATGAGCCATTCCCCTAGGCCCAAACAGCTTTCATCGTTTTGGGCCTTTTTTTATGCCTGTACGCTAACAATCACGCAATCGCATAAAATGGGTCAAAGCACTTGCGGCTAACGGCCGACTATACGCGCCGCATCTTTGAATAAATTAAAAAAGTTATTGCTGGTGTATTCAGCAAGATCTTCGTAACGCTCACCTCTAAGCTCTGCCACAAACTCAGCCACATCACGCACATAGGCAGGCTGATTTTCTTGTCCACGGTGTGGGATCGGCGCCAAATAGGGCGAGTCCGTTTCAACTAGCAGACGATCCTGAGGCACTTTGCGAATAACGGTTCGCAGATCACCCGCATTTTTAAAAGTGACTATGCCAGAAACCGAAATATAAAAGCCAAGCTCAATCGCCGCTTTCGCCATCTCCCAGTTCTCGGTAAAGCAATGCAGCACGCCGCCAACGTTATCCGCGTTGCCCTGCTTAAGCATATTGATCGTATCTTCACGTGCATCACGGGTATGGACAATCAAAGGCTTATTCACTTCTACCGCAAGGGCAATCTGCTGCTCAAAACATTGCTGTTGCAACAGCTTAGTGTCGTCTGCATAAAAATAATCTAACCCCGTTTCACCAATCGCGACCACTTTAGGATCGGTGGCAAAGCGGCGGATTTGCTCAACATCGAGGCCTTCTTTAACGTCTAATGGATGCACACCCGATGACAAAAATACCTGTTCGAAGGCTGCAACTTTATCTCGCATCGATTCAAATCCTTGCTGGCGTACATTCACGCACAACATATAGTCCACGCCACGGGCTTTAGCATTAGCAAGAATATGTTCTAAGGTTTGTTGATCAGGCGCCGCTTTGAGGCGATCGAGATGGCAGTGTGAATCAATAAGCACAAGGATTTCCAAGCAGAGTAACAAAGGACGACAAGGATACCCAGCCAAGAGATCGAGGTCAAATTCAACAGAAGTAAATAGCCAGTTTAAACAGTGAGCAAACGTTTAAACCAGAGCAATAATGCGGGCCAACTTACATAGTGCAGGTTAGATCGCCAGAAGCGAGTTCGCGGGACAGTAACTTTTCGATATGGTGTTTATGGCTATCTGGCTCAGAAATAATTTTAATGCCAATCCCCACAGGGCGGCCACCCGACGCTCCTAAGGGATTAATCCACACCACAACACCACGAAATTCATTAGTGAGAGTTGCGCCGGGTAAACGATACGCAATCGTCAGCGGTTGGCCAAGATAATGACTTTCACTGGTCGCAATAAATAATCCTGCCGGCTTAATAAAAGGCATATAGGCACGATATAACTGATGTAAGGTATCAAAATTAACGACGAGATCTACCATGGCATATTACTTATTTGTTATCTCTCTATATTCTAAGACATAACTTTGACACAGGGCCAGATAATTGACGCTCGGCATTGTGCTTAAGCTATGACACATTCCCATGATCTTAGCCGCCAAATTCCCGAGCTGCGCATGAACAAACGCATCTTGATGGCTATTTTTCAGTAAAACCTGTCGTATAAGTAGGTACAAAACCTTAAGAACATCAATTATTTGTTGTTCACTTATTATTAACAAACTAGCACACAGATGACCAGACGACAAACTTTGTGCCCAATCTTTGCGAAATTGTAGCAAGGATTGATACCGACTCTGTTGGCTACCCTCAGACTGCAAGCTCTCAGCCAACTTTAACGGCCCACCCACCACACTCAAACACCAAGTTACATCCTCTTGAATACCGCATCGCTGGGCAAGCCAGTTTTTGATGACCTCTCGACTAGGAACGACAAAAGGAATGCGTTGACAACGACTGCTAACCGTCGCCATCAAACGTGCAGGCGTATCCGACTGCAAAATCAGTAAGGTGTCTTTACCAGGCTCCTCAAGGGTTTTAAGGAGTGCGTTCGCAGCAGCGGAGTTAAGACGCTCGCTGTGGTGGATAATCGCTACACGCCTGCCACTTTGCTGTGCGGTGGCTGTCAGACGCGTACACAGCTCACGAATTTGATCGACTTTAATTTGATTGCCATCGGCGGCGATATGATAAAAATCAGGATGATTGCCAGCATCATAGAGCTGACAAGACTTACAAAAACCGCACGCGCCCACAGGCGTTGGCTGCAAACACATAGCAGCGCGCGCCATAAACACACTCAGCAACTCACCGCCATAGGCTGAATCAATGCCCACGAGTTGTGCGTGAGGTATTTTTTGACGCGCTAATTGAGCTAAAAATGCCTGTCTTGGCCCTTCGAGCCAAGGTAATTGCTCAGCCGTAAATCCGGACTCGGCTACCATACCATCGCCTGAAGCACGGCTAAGATATCTTTGTGCACTTCGGCCATAGTTTGGCTCGCGTCTATAACCACAATACTGTCATCTTCGCTGGCAAGTTTGAGATATGTAGCGCGTGCGCGCTCAAAGAAATCAATCGCTTGTTGCTCAATTCTATCAAGCTCACCACGTTTAGCTGCGCGGGTAAGCCCAAGCTTAGGATCTAAATCTAAGTACAAAGTAAGATCGGGTTTAAATCCCTTTAGTGTTGCAGTGCTCACTGCTTCCACTAACGGCATTAACCCTCGTCCACCACCTTGATAAGCTAATGACGATAGATTGTGTCTATCACCCAATACCCATTGTCCTTGCGCAAGCGCGGGCTTTATGACATTAGCAACTAACTGAGCTCTGGCAGCATAAATGAGTAAACACTCGGCCTCATCACACAGGGGATCATTCGCATCAGCAATCTTAACTAAATCACGGATACGTTCGGCCAATGGTGTACCGCCCGGTTCGCGGGTGCAAATCGGCGCTTTACCCGTATGTTTTTCAATAAAGTCGCGAATAAGGTTAATCGCACTCGACTTACCTGCGCCTTCTAAACCTTCAATAACGATAAATTTTGCAAAAACTGACATTGGATTTTCTTTCTCTGCATTTTTACTTTGGTGATTTTTCTGGCGTCGCTGGTTTTGTCTTACGCTGATAGACGTCTACAGCATGATTGTGTTCTTCAAGCGTGGTTGAAAACACATGGGTGCCATCGTTGCGCGATACAAAATAAAGGTAACTCACACTGGCGGGCTTAGACACGGCCATCAATGAGGCTTTACTCGGTGCAGCTATCGGCGTCGGCGGCAATCCAAAGATGCGATAAGTATTAAAAGGCGTCTCTTCGACTAAATCTTTGCGGGTGATATTACCCTTATAGCGATCACCCATGCCGTAAATAACGGTCGGATCGGTTTGCAGACGCATACCTAGGTTAAGACGATTAACAAATACACCGGCGATTTGCTCACGCTCATGGGCTTGGCCGGTTTCCTTTTCAACTATCGATGCCAAAATCAGCATTTCATAGGGTGATTTTAACGGTAAATTCGGCGCCCGTTCCGCCCACGCTTTGGCAAGCTCCTGCTCCATCATTTTATAGCTTTGAGTCAGCATGACTTTAGCATCCGCCTCGGCGGTATAATGATAAGTGTCGGGGAAGAATTTTCCCTCAGGCAAACCAGAATCATCGCCTTGTGCCATCAATACCGCTGCAAATGCTTCTGGTGACATTTGTAAATGCGGAGCACTGGTAAGCTGTTGTTCCCATTCCACAATAGTTTTACCTTCAACTAAGGTCAAACTGAAGGTTTTTACTTTGCCGGCAATCAAATCATTGAGTAAATCAGTAATCGTTTGTGAAGGTGATATTTCATAAAGTCCCGTGCGAATTTTGGCAAGCTCAGGACGAAACTTAAGTAGCCACTTGAGTTTCCACGTATCTTGAATAACGCCGTCATCGGCAAGTTGCTGTGCCAGTTGATTTACACTGGTGCCGCGCTCAACCTTCAACTCTTTAGGCTCGCTGAGGCTCAGCGGCGTTTGACTGTATTCGACAACTGTTTGATAGCCCCAAAAGGCACCCAAACAGACTAAGGTTAGCAAGGTCAACAGGGTTGAACTGGCGATAATAATAATTTTTTTCATAGAGTGAGTGAAAGTGTCTGTCTAAGTTGCGCGGTAATCGGAGCACGAGTGAACTTGAGCGAGTCTATCGCCAGTACATCCACAATCCCTAAAACGCTGTTAGTGATAAACGCTGAGTCAAATTCGATTAAACGCTCGGCGCCAACGGGCAAACATTCGATATTCATGTTCTGTTCAAGCAAGGCCAACATTATCTGTTCGCGCATCACACCCGCCACGCCACACAGGGCTAATGAAGGCGTGATAATGCGATTATCTTTGATAAAAAACACATTCGCCATCGAAGATTCAATCACATTCTCCTCGATATCTTTGACTAACCAGTCATCAAATCCCTGCGGTAAAGGGTGGGATTTTATTAAGACTTGTTCGAGTCGATTTAAATGCTTCATCCCTGCCAACAGAGGCTGCAAACCCAATCGTACCGACGAAGTTTTAAGGCTAATACCCTGTTGCTGCCACTGAGCATAATGGCCGGGGATAGTATGAACTGAGACGATTTCAGTAGGATTAACCGTTTCTGGCGGTGTATAGCCACGGCCACCAGCACCACGGGAAACGATTAACTTAATGCAATGATGAGGATATTCAATGGCTAAGGTATTCAGTTGCTGTTGCAATGCTTCACTCATTTGCCATTGAAATCCAAGCCTTGCTGCGCCTGCGGTTAAACGGGCTTGGTGGGCTTCAAAAAACATAATCCCCTCAGCGTCCGTTCGCATCGTTGCAAACAGACCATCACCGTAGGCAAGCCCTCGATCGGAAGGGTCGACACTTGCCTGCGATGCGCCATTCACCCAAAACACGTGTGTTAGTCCTGACTGATACGGCTAGCCACCGCTTCTTGCTGATCTTTGTACTTGGCACTCTTACGAGTGTTATAAGGACGTGCAACCGCATGATTTAAGCGTTCAAAGTTAAGCGCACCTATAGTCATGCGTGGACGCAAAGCTAAAGGTAACTTGCCGCTGTTATAAAACTCGAGCACAATTTTACCTTGCCAACCCGGATCGATACGGTGCGCCGTTACGTGTACCATCAGGCCTAAACGCGCTAGAGACGAACGGCCATCAAGCCAACCGACGATATCAGCAGGTAAAGTTACGCTCTCGTAAGTCACAGCCAAAGCCAATTCGCCAGGATGCAAGAAAAATGCTTCGCCATCGGGGATTTCGATAATCTCACTCATCACCCGATCGAGCGCCGCTTGCATCTCAGCACTTGGACCACTCAAGTCGATAAAAGGCGCGGTATGATCTTTAAAGACGCGAAACTGTCCACCTAAGCGCACATCAACACTGACGCCTGAAATAGCTTCTATGCCTGGGCGAGGTTCTATTACGATAGTGCCGTTATCAAGGGCCTGTTCAATTTCGATATCGGTTAAGCGCATCTTGCCTATTACTCCTTGAGTTTTTATGTCGTTATTTTGCCAGTAAATGTTGGATACGAGTCTTTAAAATATCGGTCGCAATACGATTTTTGCCGCCACGGGGAACGATAATGTCGGCGTATTGTTTCGATGGTTCGATAAACTGTAAGAACATAGGACGCACGGTTTTCTTGTACTGTGAAATCACAGACTCCATAGTACGGCCGCGCTCGGCCACATCACGAGTTAAGCGGCGTAGGAAACAAATGTCCAGCGGCGTGTCCATAAACACACTCGCGTCCATCAGCGCACGTAACTTAGGATCGGTCAGCAATAAGATACCTTCTAAAATGATCACCTTTTTCGGTGTCATCTTTAAGGTTTCTGCAGTGCGTGTATGTTCTGTATAGCTATAACAAGGGATATCAACAGCTTCGCCAGACTTGAGCAACTGTAAATGCGTGCACAGCAGTTGATGGTCCAGCGCTTTTGGATGATCGTAATTCGTTAATACCCGTTCATCCATGGATAAATGACTCTGATCGCGATAGTACGCGTCTTCATTAATTACCCCAATTTGATCTGTGCCTAAATCGCGGCGCAATTCGTCAAAAATCGTTTTGGCAATTAAACTTTTGCCCGATGCTGACGCGCCAGCAATTGCAATAATGACACACTGCTGAGAATTCATACCCTTAAACCTTACTCGTCATCTGAAACACTAATAGAAACTGTTTTCTGGCTTTGCTTTAAAGCCAATTCTGCGCCCACTTTACGGGCAATTTCCCGATAAAGAGCTGCGACTTCACTGTCAGGATCGGCAACGACAGTCGGCGCACCATTATCCATGGCTTCACGGATATTGATGTGCAGCGGCAAAGCGCCTAACAGTGGAACTTGATAGCGTTCAGCGATTTTACTGCCGCCGTGAGTTCCAAATGGATGTTCTTTATGACCACACTCAGGACATAAATGGAAACTCATATTCTCAACAATACCCAGCACAGGAATGTTCACTTTCTGGAACATATTGATGCCCTTCTTGGCATCGGCCAGCGCGATATCCTGCGGTGTCGTCACGATAACGGCGCCGCTCACAGGAACTTTTTGCGATAACGTGAGCTGAATATCCCCTGTGCCAGGTGGCATATCAACGACTAAATAATCCAGTTCTGGCCATTGGGTTTCATTCAGTAACTGGGCTAACGCGCCCGCGGCCATTGGGCCACGCCACACGGCAGCTTCATCACCACTGAGCATAAAACCAATCGACTGCGCGGCAATACCATGGGCACTGGCGGCTGTCATATGTTTACCATCTGGGGAAAGCGGTCTGAAATTAGGAATACCTAACATCATAGGCACTGACGGGCCGTAAATATCCGCATCGAGAATACCCACCTGCGCACCTTCGGCCGCTAATGCCAAAGCTAAGTTCACCGCTGTGGTTGACTTACCCACGCCGCCCTTACCTGAGGCTACGGCAATCACTTGCTTCACATTGGCAATCGGCGCAATAGAAGATAACGCTGAATAAGCTTTAGGTTGAAAATCGATTTCACACTCGACTTCATCAATAGCATCGAGCACCGCTAACTTATTCGTCAGCGCCATGACAGTGTCGCGATACTGAGTCATACAAGGGTATGGATAGACTAAGCCAAGCTGCAAACGCTTACCTTCCAATGCCAGCTTATTTACGCATCCTGCGCTCACTAACCCTTTCGCGAGATACGGGTCAACAAATGAATCGAGAATAGCCAGAACTGGCCCGAGAAGATCGTCATTCAGACGATAATCAGTTTGAGTTGAAGACAAAAGAATTACCCCCACCAATAAATTTGCCCAAGTGTACCAGATAATGCAGAAAACATTAGCGCAGATTTAGCTCAATTGGCTCAGGTTTTGATGAAAATCATCCTGTAATCGGTTAGTATCTCTACCAATATTTTTGGCCCACCACGATATTTGAGACAAGATGGCAACTTCACAACGTAAAATTCTCGTGACCAGCGCACTTCCCTATGCAAACGGACCGATACATTTAGGTCACATGCTGGAATACATACAGACAGATATCTGGTCGCGTTATCAAAAGCTTCGTGGACATGAGTGCCACTATATTTGTGCCGATGACGCCCATGGCACGCCAATCATGCTTAAAGCACAGCAATTAGGCATAGCGCCAGAAGACATGATTGCCCAAGTGAACAAAGAACATCAGCAGGATTTTGCCGATTTCAATATCGCCTTCGATAACTATCACAGCACCCACAGCGATGAAAACCGCGTACTGGCGAGTGATATTTATCTCAAGCTACGTGCGAATGGCTATATCAAGAGCAAGAGTATTTCTCAGCTGTTCGATCCTGAGAAATCCATGTTCTTGCCAGACCGCTTCGTAAAAGGCACTTGTCCTAAGTGTAAGTCACCGGATCAATACGGCGATAACTGTGATGCCTGCGGCGCGACTTACAGCCCAACTGAGCTCATCAATCCAAAATCAGCGGTATCGGGTGCGACACCAGTGATGAAAGACACTGAGCACTTTTTCTTCGACCTGCCCGCCTTCGAAGGCATGCTAAAAGAGTGGACTCGCTCTGGTGCCCTGCAAGTCGAGATGGCCAATAAACTCGACGAATGGTTCGATCAAGGTCTGCAGCAATGGGATATCACCCGTGATGCGCCGTATTTTGGTTTCGAAATTCCCGATGCGCCAGGCAAGTATTTCTACGTTTGGCTAGATGCGCCTATCGGTTATATGGGTTCGTTCAAAAACCTCTGTGACAAACGCCCTGAGCTGAGCTTTGAGGAATTCTGGGGCAAAGATTCAACCGCCGAGGTTTATCACTTCATCGGTAAAGACATAGTCTACTTCCACAGTCTGTTTTGGCCAGCCATGTTACACGGCTCAGGTTACCGCCAGCCAAACAGCGTCTATGCCCACGGCTATGTGACGGTCAACGGCGCTAAGATGTCAAAATCCAAAGGCACTTTCATCAAGGCGCGAACTTATTTAGATCATTTAGATCCTGAATATTTACGTTACTACTACGCCGCCAAACTCAGCAGCCGTATCGACGATTTAGATTTAAATCTCGAAGATTTCGCCCAGCGCGTGAATTCAGACTTAGTCGGTAAGCTAGTGAACTTAGCCTCGCGCACTGCAGGTTTTATCACTAAACGTTTCGATGGCAAGCTAGCGAAAATTAACGACACCACACTGACTGAGGCGTTTCTAGCCAAGCAAGAGGTGATTGCCGAATTTTACGAGTCGCGCGAATACGGCAAAGCAATGCGCGAAATCATGGCTCTGGCGGATATTGCTAACGGTTTTGTAGCCGATGCAGCACCTTGGCAAATGGTGAAACACGATGATCAACAGGAAGCGGCCCATCAAGTGTGTTCAAATGCCTTGAATCTGTTCCGTATTCTCGTGACGTATCTAAAACCTGTATTGCCACGTTTAGCCCAAGATGTGGAAGCCTTCTTCCAACTACCGCTCACTTGGAATGCATTGAACCAAGATTTAGCGGGTCATGAAATAGCTCCATTCAAAGCCATGATGCAACGTGTTGAGCTCGATAAAGTCAATGCTATGGTTGCCGACTCCAAGGATAACCTGCAAGTCACGGCCGATGCACCAAAGACGGCTGCGCCTGAAAAAACGGTTGAATCATCTAATGTCAGCAGTGAGCCTCTGGTTAACGATCCTATCAGTGAAACCATCAACTTTGATGATTTTGCGAAAATCGACCTGCGTATCGCTCGTATCGTGAAAGCCGAGCATGTTGCTGACGCAGACAAGTTACTGAAGTTGCAGCTCGACATCGGCGGCGAAACACGCCAAGTGTTTGCAGGGATCAAATCGGCCTATTCGCCAGAAGACCTTGAAGGCAAACTAACTGTGATGGTGGCTAACTTAGCACCACGTAAGATGCGTTTTGGCATGTCAGAAGGCATGGTTTTGGCCGCTGGCCCTGGTGGCAGCGATCTGTGGATTTTAGAACCCCATGAAGGCGCACAGCCTGGCATGCGGGTTAAGTAATCTGCGCTAGATAACGCTCGAAAAATCAATAAGGCCGCATTTTATGTGGCCTTATTTGTTGGTATCGATTGTTTGAGCCGATTCGTGGTCGCAAGTGTCACGCAGTCTTTTAAAAGACTGAGTTTAAGCCATTTAATTTTAACTGAGTGGTTTAAGAGACCGAGTTAAAACTCGTATTTCTATCGACAAGATATTCACGGCAATGTGACATTCATATCAGTGACAAGTCTAAAATCGACGCAGTGCTAAATGAATAACTCGAGGAGTCGTTATGGGAAATATCGTTGAGCAGTTGCTGTTTTCTGCCTCGATTACGGGTCCAATCTGTTTGATGTTAGCGCTCGGTGTGATCCTAAAACGCACCCAAATCATCAATGAAAACTTTATTGATGTTGCATCAAGATTAGTCTTTAACGTGACGCTGCCAGCCTTGCTGTTCCTTAGCATCATTAGTTCCAATCATGATCTCGCCTCCAGTGCGCCCTTAATTGGCTATGGTTTAGCGGCCAATTTCCTGTTTTTTATTCTCTCCACCTATGCAACTGGGCGGCTATTTCCCAAGCACAAAGACCAAGGTGTGATCATTCAAGGGGGTTTTCGGGCCAATACCGCCATTATCGGCTTAGCTTATGTTTCCAACGCCTATGGGAGTTCTGGTGTTGCCTTAGCCGCGGTCTATGTTGCCTCGATGACGCTGCTGTATAACATTCAAGCGGTTATTTGCCTAAGCCCTAAAGGCGAAGAATCCAGCCAACGTGCATTTGGTGTGATCATCAAGACCATCACCAAAAACCCGTTGATCATTGCCATTATGGTTGGCATCTTGTTCTATTTGCTTGCTATTCCAGTACCGAAAATGGTGCTCGATGCGGGACAATACTTTGCCAATATGACCCTGCCATTAGCGCTACTGTGCACCGGCGGCTCGCTCGATATTGGTTCACTCAAACATGAAAAGCATACAACTTGGTTCTCGACCGCATTGAAACTGATCTTTGCCCCGCTTTTTATCACTATTGGGGCCTTGCTGTTGGGTTATCGAGGGATTGAGTTAGCAATGGTCTTTTTAATGAGTTCTGCACCCACCGCAGCCGCAAGCTATGTGATGGCGCGCGCCATGGGTGGCAATGCGCCCCTTGCGGCCAATATTATTGCGCTAACCACAGTCTGCTCGCTGATCACGTGCACCTTAGGCATCTTTGTATTGTCCACTTTTGGGCTGATCTAGCAGCTAAAGGCTAAGAGCTGATTGCACAAACGCTAGAGAAACGGATTTGAGTGACTATAAGTAATAATAAACCACAATAAAAAAGGCGAGCCATGCTCGCCTTTCGTTTAGGAATAAAACAGTTAGATGGTCATCATAAGCCGCTTTATGAATGGATTAGACCGGATTGGTGATATCCACAAAATGGTGCACGAGATCAAACTCGCGGGCGAGGTGACGGCCTAAGGCTTGAATGCCAAAACGTTCTGTCGCATGGTGCCCCGCCGCAAAATAATGTATGCCCTGCTCTACCGCACTATGGAACGTTCGCTCGGACACTTCACCACTGATAAACGCATCCACACCTAAACTCGCCGCAACATCGATATAATCCTGTGCGCCACCAGTACACCAAGCTACATGTTGGATCTTAGCATCGCGATCACCAATGTGCAGTGGGGCTCTGCCTAACGCATTCTCAAGGGTGTGAGAAAATTCGCTAGCACTGACTGCAAGATCAAGTTTTCCACGCCACAGTAGCCCCTGAGCCACCTCTTCGATGGCTTCTGCGTCGACGATCCCAAGCTGTCTCCCCAAAGTCGCGTTATTACCGAGCATTGGGTGGGCATCTAAGGGTAAATGATACCCAAACAAGCTAATATCATGCTTGAGCAGCGCCTTAATTCGGCGTTGTTTCATGCCTGTGATCACTTCAGGTTCATTCTTCCAAAAAAAGCCGTGATGAACCAATATCGCATCGGCGTTTAATCGAATCGCTTCATCGATCAAGGCCTGACACGCTGTCACGCCCGTGACTAAGGTGTGGATCTCATCCTTGCCTTCTACCTGCAGCCCATTGGGTGCATAATCCTTAAAGGCCGACACATGTAAAAAATCGGCTAAATATTGGCTTAGTTCTGTCCGTGTCATTGCATTACCGTCCGTTACTCAAGATGACCATTTACTGAAGATGAGCACTTATTCAAGATGAGACAATCGCTTACATCGCGATATCAACACGCACGCCACCTTGCAGGTACACCACTCGAACTCTGTCACCCGCGTTAAACGTCATGCCAGCATCGTAATCTTGGATCACCATGACCTGAGTACCATCTTCTTGATTGATCATCAGTTCCACCAGCTTAAACGATTGCACGCTAGTACCACTGCCATAACGGTTACCGATACCCCCACCAATCAAGGCACCTAAAATCGTCGCAACATCTCGACCCGACCCGCCACCAAACTGATTACCAATCACCCCACCCGCTAAGGCGCCACCGAAGGTTTTCCAACCTTGATTACGGTCTTCAATTAACTGGGTTTCGGTGATATTACGTACCGAAGTGATATCGCCATAGAGTACTTTCTCAACTGGCACGGCTTGATTGCGATCATAGCCAGCATTAGCAGGGCTGATGATAAAAGCAAAAATAAACATAAAGCTTGCTAGAGTAGGTTTCCACATATCTGAATTTCCGCTAACTTAATAATAAGGTCTATAACTAAATCATACTCAATTGTGAAGTCACTGTCTTTCCTGAATCACGAATTTGACGCTTTTCCTTCGCCCGAGCACGCCTTAACCGATCCTAATGGTTTATTGGCTATCGGCGGCGACTTACGTCCTGAACGTTTACTCTCTGCTTACTACAACGGTATTTTTCCTTGGTTTAATTCTGACGATCCCATCCTATGGTGGTCACCGGATCCCCGCGCCGTGTTTATTCCAGGTGAAATTCACATCAGCACCAGCCTGCGTAAATACTTAAAAAAACAACCTTGGCGGATCACAATCAATCACGCTTTCACCGATGTGATGGCGGGATGTGCGCAGCCAAGAGAAAAACAGAGCGGCACTTGGATCACCCAAGAAATTCAAATGGCCTATCGCGAATTGCATCACACAGGTCATGCCCACTCCATTGAAGTGTGGGAAGGTGAACGTTTAATCGGTGGGCTTTACGGCTTAGCAATCGGCCAAGTATTTTGCGGCGAATCCATGTTTCACCGTAAAACCAATGCATCCAAGGCCGCCGTTGCCGCACTGCAACAACATTTACTCAAGATGGGATTCAAACTCATCGACGCACAAGTGATGAATCCCCACCTAGAAAGTTTGGGAGCTAAAGCTATTAAACGCATTGATTTTATAACGTTACTGAGCGAACTGAGAAACAATCCCGTGGACCCAAATACTTGGGCCACTAAAGAGGTCATCCTTGAACTCGAGTAAAGCATCGATCGCTATCGGTATCAGTCAAATATTTCCCTGCAGCTACCTTGATGGCCAGCAGGAGCAGCTACTCGTCATCCAAGAAGATACGCTCGATCCTATTTTATTTGAGCGTTTGCTCGCGGTAGGTTTTCGCCGCAGTGGTAGCTCTATCTACAAACCACGCTGCCCTAGATGCAGTGCATGCCAACCAATCCGTGTACCAACCCATGAATTTGTCCCATCGAAACGCCAAAAACGCACTTTAGCAAAAAACCAAGATCTGACTTGGCGAATTACATCGGAGCAAACCGCCGAGCAATATACGCTATATGAACATTATATTCGTGGGCGACATTTTGACGGCCCCATGTTTCCCCCGAGTGAAGATCAATATAATCACTTTCTTTTTTGCCATTGGTTACCGCCAACGTTTATCGAAGTCTATGATGGAAATAAATTATTGGCAGTTGCGGTCACTGATAGTTTGCCCAATAGTCTTTCGGCAATTTACAGCTATTTTGACCCCGACGAAGAACATCGCTCCCTCGGCGCACTGTTAATTTTAATTCAGTGTCGACTGGCGAAACTCATGAATAAAGAATTTGTTTATCTCGGATATCAAATAGATGAAAACCGTAAGATGTCTTACAAGCGTTTGTATCGCCCTTATCAAATTCTGACACCGACGGGCTGGGAGTATTCCCAAGTTTGCTAAGTACTTCCCCTTTACAGCGGGGGGAATTTGGGGCATGATACGCCCGTTTTTTATATTCGAAGGCTAATGGGATAATTAATTAATGGCGAAAGAAGACAACATTGAAATGCAAGGCACTATCCTTGAAACCTTGCCAAACACAATGTTTCGTGTAGAGCTTGAAAATGGTCATGTGGTGATAGCCCACATTTCAGGCAAAATGCGCAAAAACTACATCCGGATCCTTACTGGCGATAAAGTTACCGTCCAGCTGACTCCTTATGATCTGACCAAAGGTCGCATTGTCTTCCGCGCACGCTGATATAGCCTCTTAGATTTAAAAACCCGGCAAGGCCGGGTTTTTTTGTTTGCGAAAGATGAAAAAAATGGCTGCAATTGCAGCCATTTTTATGTCTAAAACTAATGGATAATCAAGCGTTAAGCTTTTGTTGTCGCTTTTTCGTGACGTTCGGTACGAATGACAATCTCGCCCTCCTTCACATCCACATGCGCCACACCGCCTGACTCTAAGACACCAAATAAGATCTCGTCTGCCAATGGACGTTTGATCAATTCGGTCACGACCCGAGCCATTGGACGCGCGCCCATGTTCTTGTCGTAACCTTTCTCGGCCAACAAGGTTCTGGCTTCGTCGCTGACATCCAAAGTAACGTGTTTTGCATCCAATTGAGCCTGCAATTCCACCAAGAATTTATCGACCACTTTGGCGATAATCGTCATGTCCAAATGATTGAACCAAATGATGGAATCGAGACGATTTCGAAATTCTGGCGAAAATACTCGATTAATTTCAGATAATGCATCTTGGGTGTGATCTTGCTGGGTAAAGCCAATCGACTTACGAATAGTCTCCTGTACACCCGCGTTAGTAGTCATCACCAAAGTCACATGTCTGAAGTCAGCCTTACGACCATTATTATCGGTCAAAGTACCGTGATCCATCACCTGCAACAGCAGGTTATAGACATCACGGTGGGCCTTCTCAATTTCATCCAATAGCACGACACAGTGCGGATTTTTAATCACAGCATCCGTGAGCAAGCCACCTTGGTCATAACCCACATAACCAGGAGGTGCACCAATCAGGCGTGACACTGTATGGCTTTCCATGTACTCAGACATGTCAAAGCGCACCAGTTTCATCCCCAAGCAGTTGGCCAGTTGGTTAGTGACTTCGGTTTTACCCACACCGGTGGGACCGGCGAATAAGAAGCTCCCCACAGGTTTTCGGTCAGCACCTAAGCCACTGCGCGATAAGCGAATGGCCGAACTCAGACTCTCAATGGCCTTATCTTGGCCAAAGACCACCATCATAAGGTTGCGCTCAAGGTTACGCAGTAAGTCCTTATCAGTAGCGGATACCGACTTCTCGGGGATACGTGCCATTTTCGCCACAATCGACTCAATCTCGGCTTGGCCTATGGTCTTTTTACGTTTACTCATAGGCAGCATCACCATACGCGCACCCGCTTCATCAATCACATCGATGGCTTTATCGGGTAAATGCCTGTCGTTGATGTGCTTGGCCGACAATACTGCAGCGCAGCTGATCGCGGCCTGAGTATAACGAACCCCATGATATTCTTCGTATTTAGACTTAAGCCCCATCAAAATCTTAGTGGTTTCTTCCACTGAAGGCTCATTGATATCCACCTTTTGGAAACGACGTGCAAGTGCGCGGTCTTTCTCAAAAATACTTTGATATTCTTGGAAAGTTGTCGAGCCCATGCAGCGCAAGTTACCGCTAGATAGTAAAGGTTTCAGCAGATTAGAGGCATCCATTACGCCGCCAGAGGCCGCGCCCGCACCGATAATGGTATGGATCTCATCGATGAATAGGATGGCATGCTTATCAGCCGCCAGTTCTTTTAACAGGTTCTTAAAGCGCTTTTCAAAGTCGCCGCGATACTTAGTTCCCGCCAGCAGTGAACCTAAATCTAAGGA
This sequence comes from Shewanella sp. SM95, assembly GCF_025653595.1. Classification (NCBI taxonomy): domain Bacteria; kingdom Pseudomonadati; phylum Pseudomonadota; class Gammaproteobacteria; order Alteromonadales; family Shewanellaceae; genus Shewanella; species Shewanella sp. SM95. The sequence continues at coordinate 32,633 of NZ_JAKKSE010000017.1, read as the reverse complement.
ATACACTGTCGCTTCAAGCATTACATCGGGCACTTGTTTATTGACGATGCGATACGCCAATCCTTCAGCAATCGCCGTTTTACCTACACCCGCCTCACCCACTAACAGTGGATTATTTTTACGGCGACGGCACAGGGTTTGAATCGCGCGCTCAATTTCTTGGTCGCGACCAATCAGTGGGTCAATGATCCCTTGCTTTGCAAGTTGGTTTAAGTTGGACGCAAATTGCGACAACATGCTGCGCTCTTCGCTACCTTCGCTCTGATCTTCGACACGTTCTTGATCTTGATGTGACTCAGCATCATCATTTTTGGCGAAACCATGGGAAATAAAATTCACTACGTCTAAGCGACTAATGTCACAGCGTCGCAGTAAATACACGGCTTGGGATTCTTGCTCACTGAAAATGGCAACTAACACGTTAGCGCCGTTCACTTCATTGCGACCCGATGACTGCACATGGAATACTGCCCGTTGCAGCACTCGCTGGAACCCAAGCGTCGGCTGAGTTTCTTTGTCATCATCAATATCGGCAATGATTGGGGTTGTTTGTTGGATAAAGCTTGCCACTTCATCTCTGAGTTTATCTAGATTCGCTCCACAGGCGATTAACGCTTCTTGAGCCGCAGGATTGTCGATCAGAGCTAATAACAGATGTTCCACTGTCATATACTCGTGACGCGCGTCTCTGGCTTGCTGAAACGCCAGATTTAAGGTGACTTCCAGATCTTTGTTCAGCATAAGCACCCCCAAAATTAACAACAGACTACAGAGTAAAGCGGTTTTATGCTTTCTCTAACGAACACAGTAACGGATGTTGGTTTTGTCTTGCAAATTGATTTACTTGTATCACCTTAGTTTCTGCAATCCCAAACGGGAAAATACCGCAAATTCCTTTTCCTTGGTGATGGATCGTCAACATGATATCGGTCGCTTCCTGCTCGTTCTTGCGAAAGAAAACCTGCAAAACTTCAATCACAAAATCCATTGGGGTGTAATCATCATTATTGAGTACCACCTTATACATCGAAGGCGGCATTAACTCTGATTCGACACGTTCTTCAACGTGTTCAATATTTCCTATCTTTGCCATTTTTTAATACTAGCCTCTCGTGTTGGCCTCTTCCAATTGATCCGTTCAAATTAATCAGTTGTTACCCCTTTGTTAATTTTAGCTTGACTTCCGCATTTACTCCTTACATTCTGTTGTGCAGACGGTGAACGAATACCCGTCTATACAGGTTTTACTATCTTACTGGTAAGTAGACAACAGAAGGAAGTGGAAGTATGGCAAGCGGAACTGTTAAATGGTTCAACAACGCCAAAGGATTCGGGTTTATTTGCCCTGATCAAGGTGGTGAGGACGTTTTTGCACACTATTCTACCATTGAAATGGAAGGCTATCGAACTCTAAAAGCAGGCCAACCCGTTCAATTTGAAGTAGAAGCCGGTCCAAAAGGGATGCACGCTTCAGCCATTTCACCAACAAAATAACGTTTGGTGAGGCCAATGATCTAAAAGGCAGGGACTTGTCCCTGCCTTTTTATTGCTGCGTGTTTCATCAATTCTCACCACTTAATGCTGCATCGCTCATCATCATTTCGCATGAATTTAATTCAAGTTCAATTGCCGCACATCACCCATTGCATCCCAGCAAAAAGATTTTATCATCGGTCTCGACAACAAATTTAGGGTATAAAAAAGGATCTGCAATGCAGATCCTTTTTTAAAATCAGTCTAATGACTTACAACCTTACATCAATTTAGATGGCCCACACTGACGCACACGCCATCTAAAAGTGATAACGAGCGGGATTAAGCAATCAACAGCTTGTTCAACGTTTCGCTTGGGCGCATGGCTTTTTCAGCCTTAGCCGCATCTAAACGGTAGTAACCGCCTAAATCGACTGGTGCACCTTGTGCCGTCGCTAATTCAGCCACAATCACTTGCTCATTCGCCGCGAGCGCATGCGCTAACGGAATGAAGTGAGCTTGTAACTGCTCATCGCCCGTTTGCGCTGCTAAGGCTTGTGCCCAGTACATGGCTAAGTAGAAATGGCTGCCACGGTTGTCTAACTCACCGACTCTTCTTGATGGCGATTTATTGCTATCTAAGAATTGGCCAATGGCTTGATCTAAAGTATCGGCTAATACTTGGGCTTTTGGATTGCCCACAGTTTGGCTTAAATGCTCAAGAGACGCCGCCAGAGCCAAGAATTCACCCAGTGAATCCCAACGTAAGTGACCTTCTTTCTCAAGCTGTTGCACGTGTTTAGGTGCACTACCGCCCGCACCTGTTTCAAATAGACCGCCGCCGTTCATTAGCGGAACGATTGACAGCATTTTGGCACTGGTGCCTAGCTCAAGGATAGGGAACAAGTCAGTCAGGTAGTCACGTAGAACGTTACCCGTAACTGAAATGGTATCTTTGCCTTCTTTGATGCGAGCCAAAGACAAACGCGTCGCATCTTCTGGAGACATGATGCTGATGTCTAAGCCATCAGTGTCATGCTCTGGCAGATACTGCTGCACTTTTGCGATGATTTGCGCATCGTGGGCACGTTTGCTATCTAACCAGAATACTGCGGGTGTATTGCTTAGACGGGCACGGCGCACGGCCAGTTTGACCCAATCACGGATAGGTGCGTCTTTAACTTGGCACATTCTCCAGATATCGCCCGCTTCCACGTTATGGCTCATCAATACCTTACCGCTGGCATCGACAACGTTAACCACACCATCTGCAGGAATTTCAAAGGTCTTATCGTGGCTGCCATACTCTTCGGCTTTTTGCGCCATCAAGCCCACGTTTGGCACGCTGCCCATGGTTTTAGGATCAAAAGCGCCGTGCTCTTTACAGAAAGCAATCGTTTCTTGGTAAATACCGGCATAGCAACGATCGGGGATCATGGCTTTAGTGTCATGCAGTTGACCGTCTGGTCCCCACATTTGGCCAGATGAACGAATCGCAGCAGGCATAGACGCATCGATAATGATGTCGCTTGGTACGTGTAAGTTGGTGATACCTTTGTCAGAATCAACCATAGCCAATGCGGGACGCGCAGCGTAAACGGCGGCGATATCGGCTTCGACTTCGGCGCGGCTATCAGCAGGTAATGTCGCTATTTTGGCATAAACATCACCAAAACCGTTGTTAACATCAACGCCTAATTCAGCGAAAAGCGCCGCATGTTTGTCAAATACTGGCTTGAAGAAGACCTTCACAGCGTGACCAAACATAATAGGATCAGACACTTTCATCATAGTGGCTTTCAGATGCAGCGATAACAGCACATCTTCAGCTTTGGCGTTTTCGATTTCACGCTCATAGAAGCTCACTAAGGCTTTTTTACTCAACACCGCAGCATCGATAATTTCGCCAGCCAGCAGCTTAAGACCCGATTTGAGCACCACTTCTTGACCATCTTTTTGGGTCAGCACGATATTCACGCTGCCCGCATCAGATAAAGTCACAGACTGCTCGCTACCGTAGAAATCACCGTCAGTCATGTGGGCAACGTGTGACTTGGAATCTTTGGCCCATTTCCCCATGGAATGCGGGTTTTTCTTGGCGAAGTTTTTCACCGATAATGGGGCACGGCGATCTGAGTTACCTTCACGCAGTACTGGGTTTACCGCACTGCCTTTAATCTTGTCGTAACGTGTTTTAATTGACTTTTCAGCGTCGGTTTTTGGCTCATCCGGATAATTAGGGATGTCGTAACCTTTTTGCTGCAGTTCAAGGATACAGGCTTTTAATTGTGGGATCGAAGCACTGATATTTGGTAACTTGATGATGTTCGCTTCTGGCTGATTCGCTAACTCGCCAAGCTCTGTCAGATGGTCGCCAATCTTTTGTGCTTCAGTCAGTTGCTCAGGGAAACTGGCAATAATACGGCCCGATAACGAGATATCACGGGTTTCAACCGCAACGCCCGCGGCGTCGGTAAACGTTCTGATAATAGGTAAGAGTGAGAGGGTGGCCAGTGCTGGCGCTTCGTCTGTTTCAGTGTAAATAATTGTTGATGAGTTATCTTTCATGTTACATCCTACATTATTGTAAAATTTAATATTTTTTATAATAATTTTATAGCATGGCGAACAAATCTGAGCACAGGAAAAATATCAATCAAGGCAATCGGCCACGCCCTCATCTTTCAAATTCTCAATGCCCTTCTTTCTTTGCGCGCAAGCTAAAATTTGTTACAACGACTCATTAAAACCTAATAAACATTTAGGCACAGATCACATTTTCTGGCCGACATCATAGAGCATTCGCAATAATATTCAAATTCCACTAACGGCGAATGCCAAGTACACTATGACCACATTAACGACTCAATCAAGTCAGGTAAGCGTGTCTCAACCTTCTGTTAGCAAAAGTATGAACAAAAACAAGTTTCAACCTAAAGGTGCCAATGCCAGCGCAAGTTCCCCAGCCAAGAGCCCGATTAAACCCGCTAAACCCGCCAGCAGAGGCCCTGCCAACCGCGCTACCGCCGTAGATAGCAAAGTGGCGCCAGCACGAAATGCCAATGGCAGTTTAAAGAAAGAACCCTTTAAAAATCCTAATCGACGCGCAATTGCGGCGGCAAAACCGGTGCAGAGCCAAACGATTGCGCCGATTATTGTGCTATTTAATAAGCCTTTTGATGTACTTTGCCAGTTTACCGATGAACAAGGTCGCAAGACCCTAAAAGACTATATCCCGATTGCTGACGTGTATGCCGCAGGCCGCTTAGACAGAGACAGTGAAGGCTTATTACTGCTGACCAATGACGGTCAATTACAGGCAAGGCTGACAGAGCCAAAAAAGAAAACCTTTAAAACCTATTGGGTGCAAGTAGAAGGCGTACCGACGGAAGATGCACTGACAAAACTGCGCCAAGGTGTTGAATTAAATGATGGTATAACGCTGCCAGCTAAAGTCAAAATTATGGATTCACCCGACGTTTGGCCACGTAATCCACCGGTGAGAGAGCGCAAAAATATCCCAACAACTTGGCTAGAAATCCAAATTCATGAAGGCCGCAACCGCCAAGTCAGACGCATGACAGCGCATATCGGTTTTCCGACCTTAAGATTAATCCGTTATAAAATAGGCCAATGGAGTCTAGATAATTTGCCATCGGGTGAGCACAAATGCATCCGTCTCGGTGATGAAGTCTAAATTTCAGCCTAATTTCTGCGTTCAAATCCACTCAAAGGAGGCTCCATGAGTCAAAGATATAAACCCAATGTGACCGTCGCTTGTATTGTTCATGCAACTTCACAGGACAAATATCTGATGGTAGAAGAGTGGATTGAAGGCGAGCAACGCTTTAATCAACCAGCGGGTCACTTAGAAGCGAATGAAAGCTTGATCCAAGCCTGTGAGCGCGAAGTGTTTGAAGAAACGGGGTTATCACTCAAAGCCCAAGGACTCGTCGGCATTTATCAACTCAGCGCCAGTGAAGACTTAGCCTTTGTGCGCTTTACTTTTTTCGTGCAGTTAGATGATATGCCCTCACCTGCGCCGCAGGATAAAGCGATCCATAGTGCGCATTGGTTAAGTCTTGCGCAGATAGAAGCCAAGTCCTCTTTACTGCGCAGTCCCTTAGTACTCGATTGCTTAAAAGACTATCTCAATCAGGCACAAAATGGCCAAACTTATCCCCTTAGCTTACTCAATAATGACCGCCTCACGATAGCCCAAGCGAGCAAGGCGTGATAGAATACCGCCCCGCATAAACGGCTGGCTAAGCTTAATGCGTGTGCTACTGCAGAGGCCTTGTACAGCAAATAAATAGTTGGCCGTAAATGCGAGGTTTACTGACAGTTTGCGGACTCATTTTATTTGATAGCGCTGGCAAAGTTTGATTTAGCAATCAGTAGCACAGCACCTAGATGTAAAGTTAGCTTGGATTTTTAGTTAGCCCATATTTTTAGTTAGGTTAGGTATTTTTGTTACGCGCTCAATGTCGCGGCTTAAATTCATCCACCTAGCCAACACACATACTCAATGGTTTTTAGGATTTATGACATCAATCGAACCCACTCATACAGGAAAAAAAGTCATTGTCGGCATGTCCGGCGGTGTAGATTCATCTGTTTCAGCCTATTTGCTTATGCAGCAAGGCTATCAGGTTGAAGGCCTTTTCATGAAGAACTGGGAAGAAGATGACAACAACGAGTACTGCGCAGCCGCAGAAGATTTAAAAGACGCCCAAGCAGTGTGCGACAAGCTCGGGATCAAGCTACATACAGTCAACTTTGCTGCCGAATATTGGGACAATGTATTTGAGTATTTCCTCGCCGAATATAAAGCCGGCCGCACGCCAAATCCCGATATCATGTGCAACAAAGAAATCAAATTTAAGGCATTTTTAGAATTTGCCGACGAAATCCTCGACGCCGATTACATCGCCATGGGCCACTACGTACGCCGCCGCGATAACAGCGATGGCAGTACGCAAATGCTCCGCGGTGTTGATGGCAATAAAGACCAAAGTTATTTCCTCTACACCCTTAGCCACGAGCAAGTTGCCCGAAGCCTGTTCCCTGTCGGTGAGCTCGAAAAACATCAAGTTCGTGAAATTGCGAAAGAAATGGGCTTAATCACCCATGACAAAAAAGACAGTACTGGCATCTGCTTTATCGGTGAGCGCAAGTTCACTGAATTTCTAGGGACTTATTTACCAGCGCAGCCTGGTAATATCGAAACCCCAGAAGGCGAAGTCATAGGCACGCACCAAGGACTCATGTACCACACCTTAGGCCAACGTAAAGGCTTAGGCATTGGCGGCATGAAAAACAGCAATGACGATCCTTGGTATGTGGTCGATAAAGATCTTGAGCGTAACGTATTGATCGTGGGTCAAGGCGGACACCATCCCCGTTTGATGTCGACCGGCATGACAGTTAACCAACTGCATTGGGTGGATAGAACTGGGCCTGTCGATGGTTGTCATATCACTGTCAAAACCCGTTATCGCCAACAAGATGTGCCTTGTACATTGACCTACACAGATGAACACACCTTGCGCGTGGTCTTCGATGAACCTGTAGCGGCGGTGACGCCTGGACAGTCTGCGGTATTTTATGATGGTGAAGTCTGCCTAGGTGGCGGCATCATAGATCAATTAATCCGAGGGTAAAGCGTGAACGAGCAACTCATTAATCGGACTATGGCGTTTGCAGGCATACTGCAAGCCATTGCCCAAGTTCAACATTTAGCGCGCCATGGCGAATTGGATAATGCCGAGCTCGCAGCGAGCTTAAACACCATTCTCGTCACCAATCCTGACAATACGGCCGATGTCTACCAAGATAAAATCGTATTGCAAAAAGGCTATAAGCTGATCCTGAACCAGCTCGGTGATAGCAGCCAAAAAGATGTTGAAATCACCCGCTATTTAGTGGGCGTGTTGGCGTTAGAGCGAAAATTAGTTCGCTCTAACAGCGGCTTAGGCATGTTGGCTGAACGTATTAATCAAGTGAATCGCCAGCTACATCATTTTGCCATCACAGATGAGCAAGTCGTTGCCAATCTTGCCAGCATTTACAGTGACATCATCAGTAATTTAGGGCCAAAAATCCAAATATCGGGTAATCCTGTGTGTTTGCAGCGCCCTATTGTACAACATAAAATTCGTGCTCTGCTGCTTGCCGCTATACGCAGCGCAGTACTGTGGCGTCAGTTGGGCGGTAAACGTCGACACTTAGTCTTCGCCCGCAAAGCCATAGTCGATACAGCCAAGAAAAGTCTTACCCTATAATAAAATTAGCGTTCATCAAGGAGCTACACATGGATCTTTCCGCACTAACTGCTATCTCTCCGGTAGACGGTCGTTATGGTAGTAAAACCGCGTCATTGAGAGGGATTTTCAGCGAGTTCGGTCTTACCAAGTACCGTGTTCAGGTTGAAATCAATTGGCTAAAACTGTTAGCCGACTGTCCAGACATTAGCGAAGTGCCAACATTGAGCGCGTCAGCTATCGCCGTGCTCGATGGCATTAAAGACAATTTCAACGAACAAGATGCGCTGCGTGTTAAGGCTATCGAAAGCACCACTAACCACGATGTGAAAGCGGTTGAATATTTCATCAAAGAAAAAATCGCCGACAATGCCGAGTTAGCCGCTGTAGGTGAGTTTGTTCACTTTGCCTGTACCTCTGAAGATATCAATAACTTAAGCCACGGTTTAATGTTGACTGAAGCCCGTGAACAAGTATTACTGCCCTACTGCAACGAGTTACTGACTGCGATTAAAAAGCTGGCGATTGAATATCGCTCTGTGCCGTTAATGTCACGCACCCATGGCCAACCCGCGTCCCCATCGACGCTCGGTAAAGAGATGGCGAACGTCGCAGTGCGCCTTGAACGTCAAATCAAACAAATCGCCAATGTTGAAATCATGGGCAAACTGAACGGTGCCGTAGGTAACTACAATGCTCACCTGTCAGCCTATCCTGAAGTTAATTGGCATGAGCTGTCAGAGCGTTTTGTGACTAGCCTTGGCTTGCACTGGAATGCCTACACGACGCAAATCGAGCCACACGATTACATTGCCGAATTGTTTGATGCGGTTGCCCGTTTCAACACTGTGCTGATTGACTTTGACCGTGATATTTGGGGTTACATCGCCCTAGGTCACTTCAAACAACGCACTATCGCTGGTGAAATCGGTTCATCGACTATGCCGCACAAAGTTAACCCAATCGATTTTGAAAACTCTGAAGGTAACTTAGGTATCGCTAACGCCCTGATGCAACATTTAGCGTCTAAGCTGCCGCTATCAAGATGGCAACGTGACTTAACTGACTCGACTGTACTGCGTAACTTAGGCGTGGGTATTGCCCATGCGTTGATCGCGTATCAAGCGACCTTAAAAGGCATCAGCAAGTTAGAAGTTAACGAAGCGCATCTGCGTGATGAACTCGATCACAACTGGGAAGTGTTAGCAGAACCCGTACAAACGGTGATGCGTCGTTATGGCATTGAAAAGCCATACGAAAAATTAAAAGAACTGACGCGCGGTAAACGTATCGACGCGCAGCAACTGTCAGTGTTTATTGACGGACTTGAATTACCAGACTCAGTGAAAGCTGAACTGAAGAAAATGACGCCCGCCAATTACATTGGTCGCGCCGAAACGTTTGTCGACGAACTGAAGTAAGTTTTTAACTGAACTTAGTTATTAGCTGAAATTGGCGATGGACAATACTCTTTCATAAACAGAAATAAGGATTAAGGCGACTCACATCACCGCGATGTGGTCGCCTTTTTTAACACTATGTATACACTCAATCTCGATATCGCCCAGTTTCTTAGTGAGTACTGGCAAAAGAAACCCCTGCTGATCAAAAAAGCGTTTCCGCAGTTTGAAGATCCTATCAGCGCCGATGAATTAGCAGGCCTTGCCTGTGAAGAAGAAATCTCTTCACGCATCGTCGTAACCAAAGACAATGATTGGGAAGTGGTGCAAGGTCCGTTTGAAGATTACGACAGCTATGGCGAAACCCATTGGCAGTTATTAGTGCAAGCAGTCAACCATTGGTATCCAGATTCGCAGCCATTAGTTGAAGCTCTCCGCTTTTTACCTGACTGGCGCTTCGATGACTTGATGGCATCATTTGCAACCCCAAGTGGCGGTGTCGGCCCACACGTCGATAACTACGATGTGTTTATCATTCAAGGCGAAGGTAAGCGTCGCTGGACTGTGGGTGACAATACCCCGCAACAACGCCGTGGTGGCAATCCCAACTCGCCGCTGGTTGAAGACTTCACCCCCATTATCGATGTAGTGTTAGAAAAAGGCGACATGCTTTATATTCCACCCGGTTTCCCGCATTGCGGCGAAACCCTAACTGTGGCAATGAGTTACTCGATTGGTTTCCGTGCTCCTAGCCAGCAAGAATTGGTCAGTGAAGTCGCCGATTATTTGCTCGACAATAACTTAGGTCAGCAGCGTTTCACGTCGCAAACTGAACCGAGTTCAGCCGGTATCGTCAGCCAAGATCATCAAGTGGGCATAATGTCACTCTTGAGTCAGCTGAGCCAAGATCCCAATAGCTACCAAATCGTGTTAGGTAAGCTACTCAGTCAAAACCGTTTCGAACTTGATTTGTGTGAAGGCGAAGAAGCTTACAGCATTGAAGATTTGCAAGATGCCTTCGCCCAAGGTGCTGGCGTCAGCCGTATCGGCGGTTTGAAAGTATTGCGCCTTGAAAATGACTCCACGCCGCGATTATTCATCAATGGTGACGTGCATGAACTGCCCAATACACCGGCAGATGTTATCGCACAGTTGAGCGATAACGTCAGCTTAAGCGCCGATGAAGCGACTGAAATATGTCAGCATGAAGAAGTCCAAGCCTTACTGTTGAAACTCATCAATCAAGGTTTCTACTACTTGAGCGACAGCGAAGAATAAGCCCTATCGACTCTGCTCGATGACCTTTTTCTTAATATAAAGTGTAAATAAAACATCAACATAAATAAGGCACTCAATTGAGTGCCTTATTATTTCAATTATCAGTATCAATCGACACAAGTGACTGTATTAACTCAATACTATCTAAATACAATCCTTAACTCATTTGAGTTTAAGCATTCCACAGTTTATCGTCGTTGTGCATACGATATAAACTCTCGGCACGCGATACTAATAATTGAGCAAATTTAGCCTGAGTGGCATCACGGGTTGCACCCGAACGCACTAAGTTTTCCGCCTGCATTTGCCACATCATAGAGAAATGACGCACGGCATCACGGGCCGTCGCCGCCACTTTGACATCGACAAAATCCGACGGTAAATCACCTGACATCACCCAATAGGTTTTGTTGCTTGGGCGCTTTGATTCCATCTTCCAAATCGCCATATAAGGCGCAAGATAACGGCTTTCATCGGCTAGGACTTTGCTTGGGATCACGCCTTTTTCAGCGAGAAAACGATTGGCTTTTTGAAATTGAGTTCTGACCCACTCTTGACGCAGCTTTTCTATTTCTTCAGCTGATAAATTTTGTTGAGTTTGGTCGACAGCTTGTTCAGTCATACTTCCGTCCTATCTTATTGTTATAACGCGAGCCTAATTCTTGGGATCAGTACGCGATTCATTCTATTCGTTACGTTAAATTCAGTACAATCCATTCTTAATCGCAAAGCTTACGTTTACGTAAAGTGGAAAGCTAAATTGCCACAAATAATGTATTTATTCGGTCATTATGCATGGTTGAGAGTATCGCTAAATGCTATGGTTCTGCAATAAATATAACAAGCAGTCGATAGAGGCTCACCTCGTCGGCTTTTTCATTGTGTATAGCGGAGAAATTCACGTGGCTGTATTTAATCATGTATCCTTTGACGAACATGAACAGGTTGTATTCTGTCATGATAAAGAAAGTGGCTTAAAGGCCATTGTCGCCATCCATAACACTAACCTTGGTCCTGCCGTGGGTGGATGTAGGATGTGGAACTACCAATCGGATGATGAAGCCCTGACTGACGTATTACGCCTTTCTCGTGGCATGACTTATAAAAATGCCCTAGCAGGTTTAACCATGGGCGGTGGTAAATCCGTGATCATTGCCGATCCGAAAAGACAGGATCGCGAAGCGCTGTTCCGCGCCTTTGGCCGTTTGATTAACAGCCTAGGTGGCCGCTACTATTCAGCGGAAGATGTTGGCACTACTACAGCTGATATTATGATCGCCCATGAAGAAACCCCTTATATGGCAGGTCTTGAAGGCAAAAGTGGCGATCCATCACCGTTCACAGCCCTTGGCACTTATTTAGGCATCAAAGCTGCAGTTAAACATAGACTTGGTTTAGACAGCCTTAAAGGCCTTAAAATCGCCGTTCAAGGCGTCGGTCACGTTGGCTATTACCTGTGCAAACACTTGCATAACGAAGGCGCAGAACTGATTGTTACTGACATTCATCAAGCCTCGTTAGATAAAGTCGCTACCGACTTTGGTGCCATTGTTGTCGCACCTCAAGAAATCTACGCGCAAGATGTGGATGTGTATGCCCCTTGTGCCCTTGGCGCAACCTTAAACGATGCGACCTTACCGCAACTGAAAGCCAAAATTGTTGCTGGCTGTGCCAACAACCAATTAGCCGAAGTACGCCACGGTGAACAACTGAAAGAAATGGGCATACTATACGCGCCAGACTATGTGATTAACGCAGGCGGCATTATCAACGTGTCGTTCGAAAAAGATTACGACGCAGCAAAATCGACTGCTAAAGTAGAAGAAATTTACAACACGCTGCTGAAAATATTCAGCCAAGCCGATGCGCAGAACCGTACAACCGGCGCCGTGGCTGATGAAATGGCGAAAGCCATTATCGAAGCCGCTAAGCAGTAATTTTTCTACGCGTTTATTATTTTTATGCCCGCCAAATATTGAAAAAAGCGACTTCTGGTCGCTTTTTTGTTATCTAAAATTTAATCTATCACTAAGCTCATGGTTTAGCCGCGCTTTTAATTTCGACACAGAATATTCATTTAATCACGCTGGAAAACGTCATATTTGTCTGCTTGAATTAGTCTATCAGGTCCCAGCACAGGATAGCGCTATGATCCGTTTCAAATATGATCTCAACCAAGATGTGGTAGAACTGCAAGCCAGCAATTGGAGTGGTTTAGAGCGGGTCTTCGTTAATGGCCAGATGGTGTCGCACAAGCTTAACTTTAAGCCTCAAAGCGAGCATACCATTCAGCTTAAAGACGGCGCGCCTTGCAAGTTTGAACTGCTTATCGATCCCCAAACTGATGAACTCATGTGCCGAATTTATAAGCAACATAGACTCGTCGCTAGCCTAAAACAAGGCAAAGAAAATTTATTAGCCAGCCGTCGTTATTTACAGCACTCAGTGATAGCCGTCAGTCTGCTTTGCGTCTTTGCACTTTACTTGAATTAATCAAACCAGTTTAATCCCGCAAAGTGAGGCATAGTGGGTGGGATTAAACTGGGAACATGATTTAGATAATCACATACAGATAGAAGTAAAAACGGCTAAACCACAGTTTTCCTCCATACCCATTAGATTCAAAATCTCAAGCCAAACGGTTGATTTTATTTAATAGTAAAATGAATGTCTGTTGTTCATCTTCACTTAGATTTGACAGGAATTTTTCATTGACCCGCTCAGCTTCGCAAATAAGATCTTGCTCTAATGCTTTGGCTTCATCGGTCAAAAAGATTTGGAAGGCACGCCGATTATCGACTTCTTGATGGCGAGTAATAAGACCTTGCACCTGCAACTGATCGAGTAAGCGCGTCATAGTGTAATTTGCCACATCGCAACGCTTAGACAATTCAGTTTGGCTTATGCCCTCTTCTTGCCACAAAGCAAACAGCACAGGCCACAGTTTTATATCGAGTTGATATCGCTTAAGATGCAGATCAAGCTCATTTTGCAGCTCGATATTTAAGTGGGATACAAGATAGCCTAAGCTTTCATGACGATTCAAACAGCACCTCCTACAGCAAAGGTTTAACGCGTTTTCACTTACTCTGCACGCCATCATAGGAACCCAGAGTTAGTTTTAATACTACCACTTAACCCATAATAAACTAGCTTAGACCACAGCAAATTATGTGATTAACCTACGAGCTCATTCCTCATCTAGATCAGATAAATTGAATTCATTCACAAAATTATAGTAACAGGCCCGACCTAATTTGCCCCATAAACCGCGCTCAAGCGGCAAATAAACACTGTCATCGGTGAGCTTCATCTGTTTTATATCGACTTTATGGTGCTGTGTTTCAATACTGGTTCTTACATTGAGCAGCGAATGGGGTTGCGCTCGCTCGAAATCGACAATCAGTAAGGGAGCATCTTCAACCCGCACTCGCACCTTCTCCACTGGGGTAATTAAGAAATACTCATCATCGATGCAATGTAAAATACTGGCGAACAACTTAGCAAACTTTGCTGGCAGCGATGTGCCTAGATATGTCCAATCACCCAAGGCGTTAATGTCAAACAATGGGACTTCACTGCACAATGGCACAACCGAGGTTAGCCTACTATCAGCGGCGAATTGTTTGAGCGTGTGTTGAATACTGTCAGTCATCTTTTCCATCTAGGCCTCCATCATCCATAAAAAAACCAGCCTTGCGGCTGGCTTTAGTGTGACATTCAACACTGGGATATACCAGTGAGGATAATTACGATCTGACTAGCGCAATCAAAACGGCATAAACACTATTAAATATTTGCTAACTCGAGTAAGGCCTCAAGTGGATGCTTTGGCTTGTATCCGGCAAAACGTTTTACCTGACTACGGCACGAATAGCCAGACACTAACACTTGCGGCTGCTCAATTTTCGCTAGCGTTTGCTGCCAAGACATATCAAACAAGGCCTTAGAGCGCTCGAGGTTTTCTGCCTCATGACCATAGGTTCCCGCCATACCACAACAACCTAAATTGACTGCGGTTAACTTAGCGCCAAAATGGGCAAAGATTTTAGTCCACTCATTGGCGGTATTTGGCTTGGCCGTCGATTCGGTACAATGACTAAACCAAGTATATTGCTTACCTTGCGCAGCTTTTGCAGGTAAATCTTTGATGACATTCAGTAGCCATTCGTTGGCTAACTTGACCTCAAAATTACCGCGATTAGCCCCTAAGACTTCACGGTATTCATCGCGATAACACAAGACTAAGGCAGGATCGATACCGACCATGGGCATGCCCAGTTTATGGACTTGGTTCAGAAAGTCCGCACTCGACTGCGCCGTTTTAGCAAACTTATCTAAAAATCCCTTGATATGTGTTGGCTTACCATTGGGTTTGTAGGGCAATAACACCGGCTTTAAGCCGAGTTTTTCTATCAATTGGATAAAGCGCAGCACAAGACCTGAGTCATAGAAACTGTTAAAAGGATCTTGTACCACCAACACAAACTGCGAGCGCTTCTCTTCAGGAATCGCTTGCAACGCAGCTAAGTCGTAACCACGGCTTGCATGACCATCGAGTCTTTGCTTCAAAGTCGGCACAGATAACGCAGGCGCATCCACATAACCAATCGCCTGTTTAATCACCCATTGGCTCAATGGATTTTGTGCGACAAAATTAGTGAGACGCGGTGCCGCAGCCATCAATGGTAAGCTATCTTCAATCCCTGCAACGAGATAGTCTTTCGCGGGTCTTAAATAGCGTTGATAGTAAATATTGAAGAACTGCGCCCTAAACTTAGGCACATCCACTTTGACCGGACATTGTCCAGAGCAGGCTTTACAGGCTAAACAGCCCTTAAGCGATTCCATCACTTCGTGGGAGTAATCATAATCACGTTTGGCATTAATGGTATTTTGTATGCGCTGCAATATACCAAAAGGTTTCGCTTTTGCGAGGGCATTAACATCAACCCCTTCAGCCTCAAGTAGCCTTAGCCACTCTCTCATGAGCCCAGCACGCCCCTTAGGTGACTGCACTCTGTCACCCGTCACCTTAAACGATGGGCACATGGGCGAATAGCTACTGTAATTAAAACACAGGCCATTACCGTTACAATTCATCACATCGGGGAACGCATCACGCACATCAACGGGGATTTGTCGATCAAACTTACCGCGCTTAGCACTGTCGACATCGTAATAGAGGGCACCTGTATCTTTAGGCGCCACCAGCTTGCCGGGATTGAATCGGTTATCGGGGTCAAACAAACCTTTAATATCTTGCAACACACCATAAAGTTCATCACCAAAGACAGCTGGACCGTATTCACCGCGCACGCCTTTACCGTGCTCGCCCCACATTAAGCCGCCGTATTTAAGCGTCAGTGCCGCGACTTGATCAGAAATGACTCGTAGTAATTTTTCATCTTCAACATCGCACATATCGAGCGCGGGACGAACATGCAACACGCCCGCATCCACATGGCCGAACATACCGTATTGCAGATTATGCCCGTCGAGTAACGCGCGAAACTCCATAATGTAATCGGCGAGTTTTTCGGGCGGTACCGCAGTATCTTCAGCAAAGGCGATAGGCTTACGGCGACCTTTAGTGGCGCCGAGTAAGCCAACGGCTTTTTTACGCATGCCGTAAATTTTTTCGATACTCGGCTTATCTTGCGTCACTTGGTAACCCAATACACCGCACTCGCCTTTGCTGATCTGCTCAGTTAACACAGCTTCCAAACTCGCGAGCTTTTGCTCAACTTCGACCGTGTCACCTGCAAATTCGACCATATTGAGGCCATCAATAACTTTACCTGGCACTTCTTGGATAAGATCAGCCACTGAATGCCAGACAATATCTTCACGGGCTAAATTAAGCACTTTTGAATCGACGGTTTCGACCACAGTCGCCCGCGCGGCAACTAAGGATGGCGCATGACGCAATGCCGATTGGAACGAATCGTACTTAATGTTCACCATAGCGCGCTCAGTCGGCAGCGGGGTGATATTAAGTTTGGCTTCGGTTATCACCGCAAGCGTGCCCTCTGAGCCCGTCAGAATTCGTGATAAATCGAATTGCGTCAGCTTGTCGTTCCACACGTGTTTTAAGTCATAGCCAGTGAGAAAACGATTGAGCTTAGGAAATTGGTTTTCAATCTGAGTACGCTTTTCACGGCATACCGCCGCCACAGCAGAAATCAGTTTCTGCCCCAGCGAATTATCACTGACATTATCGGGGTTACACAGTAGTCCCGCATCTAGGGGATGCGTATCCAGCACACTGCCATCGATCAGCACACTGCGCAGCGCCAGCACGTGATCTGACGTCTTACCATAGACCAGTGAGCCCGCACCCGAGGCATCGGTATTGATCATGCCACCAATAGTGGCGCGGTTTGAAGTGGATAAATCGGGACTAAAAAAAAATCCATGGGGACGCAATGCATCGTTAAGCGCATCTTTAATCACGCCAGCTTCGACTCGAACCCAACCTTGCTCAGCATTCACTTCGAGCACACGGTTCATGTAACGCGACACATCCAAAATCAAACCATGGGTCAGTGATTGTCCGTTGGTGCCCGTACCACCGCCCCGCGCACTGAAGGTCACGCTGCGAAATGCGTCAGTAGCAGCCAGCGTCAATGCAATTTGAATATCCTGCTGATTTTTAGGATATAACACAGCTTGAGGCAAAAATTGATATACAGAGTTGTCGGTGGCTTGCACTAAACGTGCGCTGTAACGTTTGTCTATATCACCGGAATACTCACTTTGCTCCAGTGCATCAAGGTATGCCAAATACACTGGCTCTAATGTTTGTTGATGTGATAGCAGGGGTAGCATAGATGGCTTCTGTCAATTATCGTTATGGCGCCATTATAAACAAAAAAAAGCCGCTAAAAAGCGGCTTTTTTAACAAGTTTATAAAATTACTATCTAGATCAACCGTGCGCTTCGGCTAAATACAACCAAGTATCAATCACAGTATCAGGGTTTAATGACACTGTATCTATGCCTTGTTCTACCAACCAAGCGGCAAAATCAGCGTGATCTGAAGGACCTTGACCACAAATACCTATGTAAGCGCCCTTCGCTTTAGCCGCTTTAATGGCTAATGAAAGTAGCATTTTAACGGCTTCATCACGCTCATCGAATAAATGGCTAATGATACCTGAGTCACGGTCAAGGCCGAGTGTCAGCTGAGTTAAATCGTTTGAGCCGATAGAGAAGCCATCGAAATGCTCAAGGAATTGGTCTGCTAACAGGGCGTTTGAAGGCACTTCACACATCATGATGACACGTAAACCGTCTTTACCGCGCTCTAAACCTTGCTCTTTGAGCAGGCCGACCACTTGCTCAGCTTCTTTCACTGTGCGAACGAATGGGATCATGACTTCAACGTTTTTCAGACCCATGTCATTACGAACGCGTTTGATCGCTTCACACTCAAGGGCAAAACAGTCACGGAAGGATTCAGAGATATAACGGCTCGCACCGCGGAAGCCCAGCATTGGGTTCTCTTCTTCCGGCTCGTATCTGTCACCACCAACCAAGTTTGCGTATTCGTTAGACTTAAAGTCTGACATACGTACGATCACTTTCTTTGGATAGAAAGCTGAACCGATAGTCGCAATACCTTCAACCAGACGGGCAATATAGAACTCAACAGGTGATTCATAACCAGCAATCATTTCGTTGATTTCAGTTTGCAACGCTGCATCCTGTTGATTGAATTCGAGCAGTGCCTTTGGATGGATGCCGATCATACGGTTGATGATGAATTCTAAACGCGCTAGACCCACACCTTCGTTTGGCAAACGAGCAAAATCAAATGCACGATCAGGGTTCCCCACGTTCATCATGATTTTCATTGGCAATGCAGGCAGAGAGTCAACACGGTTTGAAATCACTTCAAATTCTTGTTTACCTTCGTAGATAAAGCCAGTGTCACCTTCGGCGCAAGAAACAGTCACGATTTGACCATTCTTGATACGGTCAGTCACGTCACCACAACCCACCACCGCTGGTACACCTAATTCGCGGGCGATAATTGCCGCATGACAGGTACGACCGCCACGGTTTGTAACGATAGCACTTGCGCGCTTCATGATAGGTTCCCAATCTGGATCTGTCATGTCTGTCACTAACACATCACCAGGTTGGATTTGATCCATATCGGCGATTGACGTTAATACTTTGGCGACACCAGTACCCACTTTATGACCGATAGCGCGACCTTCACAGATCACAGCGCCACGGCTCTTTAAGTGATAACGCTCGATCAATTGCACATCTTCACGGCTACGAACCGTTTCTGGACGCGCTTGAACGATATACAATTTGCCATCGTTGCCGTCTTTTGCCCATTCGATGTCCATTGGACGACCGTAATGCTTTTCGATCACCATGGCTTGTTTGGCTAATTCTTCAACTTCAGCGTCATTGATAGAGAATTGACGACGTTTGTCAGCAGTCACATCTTCAATTTTGACTTGTTTGCCGTGAGCAGCATCATCTGAATACACCATTTGGATGAGCTTGCTACCGATATTACGGCGCACAACTGCCTTATGACCTAAGGCTAAAATAGGTTTATGAACATAAAATTCATCTGGGTTTACCGCGCCTTGAACAACCATTTCACCCAGACCAAAAGATGAAGTGATAAACACCACATCATTATTGCCAGATTCAGTGTCCATAGTGAACATCACACCTGAAGCCGCTTTGTCTGAACGAACCATGCGTTGCACGCCAGCAGACAAGGCAACACCGTGGTGTTCGTAACCTTGGTGAACACGGTAAGAAATCGCGCGGTCGTTAAAGAGTGAAGCGTAAACGTGCTTGATAGCCGTTAGTACAGATTCAAAACCTTTAACGTTTAGGAAAGTTTCTTGCTGACCCGCAAAAGACGCATCTGGCATATCTTCAGCTGTTGCAGAAGAACGTACCGCGAATGACGCTTCGCTAGTTTCAGCGGCAAGTTTATCGTAAGCTTCACGAATGGCTTGCTCTAATGCTGGTTGAAATGGGGTGTCGATAACCCACTGCCTGATCTGTGCACCTACTTTAGCCAGCGCATTGACATCATCTACATCCAGTGTGGCTAGAATGTCATAAATCTTCTGGTTAACTCCGCTTTGTTCAAGGAACTCGTTGAACGCATGGGAAGTTGTCGCAAATCCGCCAGGTACTTGAACACCGGCATTGGCCAGATTGCTGATCATCTCGCCTAGAGAAGCATTTTTACCGCCAACTAAGTTGACGTCACCCATGCCTAATTCTTGATACCAGAGTACGTATTGCTGCACAGTTCTATCTCCGCAAGTTTATTTCAGTGGCCCCTTCACACGAGGGCAGCGGCATTTTACACTCCTGTCGAACACGCGTAAATCTATAATTTTATTTGTAATTTTATTACTACAAGAGGTCAGTATGGCACCAAAAGTATTCTATATCTCCGACGGGACAGCGATCACAGCTGAAGTTTTTGGTCATGCGGTTCTCTCGCAATTTCCATTAGAATTTGAGTCACTTACAATTCCATTCGTCGAAACTTTGACGAAAGCGGAGCAAGTTAAGCGACAAATTAATGATTGTTTTATTACAACAGGTGAGCGGCCGTTAGTATTCCATTCCATCGTAAAAGCCGAGATCCGCGACATCATCTACTCGAGTGAAGGGGTTGATTATGATTTTTTGAATACTTTTGTGGCCCCACTCGAACAACATTTAGGTGTTTCTGCCTCTCCAGTTGTACATAGAACCCATGGAAAAGCGAATCACGGCTATGAAGCGCGTATTGATGCCATTAATTTCGCCATGGATAACGATGATGGCCAGACCATGAAACATATGGATCAAGCCGATCTGGTTTTACTTGGGGTCTCTCGCTGTGGCAAAACGCCATCGAGCCTGTATTTATCAATGCAGTTCGGTATAAAAGCGGCAAACTACCCTTTCACCGAAGATGATATGGATAACCTTAAGTTACCTGAAGCGCTGAAACGCAATAAGAAAAAACTGTTTGGTTTAACGATTGATCCCGTGCGTTTACATGAAATCCGTCAGAGTCGAATGGAGAATAGCCGCTATTCATCGCTCAAACAGTGCCGCTTAGAAGTCAAAGAAGTGGAAATGCTGTTTAAACGCGAACGCATTCCTTACATAGACACCACTAATCATTCCGTGGAAGAAATTGCCACTAAAATATTAGATGTCACGGGCCTAGAACGGCATATGTTCTAAGCCTAATAAGCCAAAATCAGCAAAAGAAACCGAGTGAATTTAGTCTAAAAGAAACTAACTTAAATCAAATTCATTGCACAGTTGCCGACAATTAACGCAATTGGCACTGTGCAACTCGGTTCGATTCGTTATAATCCGAGGCAATCTGGCGAAAAGCGCCGCACGCAAGCTCGGTATTTTGAATGACCATAAAAACAGACGAACTACGCACTTCCTTATTAGCAAAAGTCATCTCACCTGCGCAACTGGCATCTGAGTTCCCATTAACTCAAGATGCAGCCGATTATCTGGTTCAGCAACGTCGTGAAGTCGAAGCCATCATTATGGGTGAAGACCAACGTCTATTAGTGATCATAGGCCCATGTTCAATCCACGATACTAAAGCGGCATTAGATTATGCTCAACGCTTAGCCGCGTTACACCAGGAATTGAAAGATGACTTGTGTATCTTAATGCGCGTCTATTTTGAAAAACCCCGCACAATTGTCGGTTGGAAAGGATTAATTTCAGATCCCGATCTCGATGGCAGTTTCGAACCAAACAAAGGTTTACGCATTGCCCGCGAGTTGCTGCAACAAATCACTGAATTAAAATTGCCTATCGCCACCGAATTTTTAGATATGGTGAACGGTCAGTACATAGCGGATCTCATTACTTGGGGTGCGATTGGTGCGCGTACTACGGAAAGCCAAGTCCACCGTGAAATGGCTTCAGCACTGTCCTGCCCGGTTGGTTTTAAAAATGGTACTGATGGGAACATCAATATTGCCGTTGATGCAGTGCGTGCCGCACAAGTGCCACATGTTTTCTATTCACCAGATAAAGATGGCGCTATGGCGGTCTATCGCACCCACGGTAACCCGTTTGGCCATATCATCCTACGTGGTGGTAAAAAACCTAATTATCACGCACAAGATATCGAAGAAGCGCGTCAACAGCTTGCATCTGTTGGGGTAACTCAACGTATGGTTATCGATTTCAGCCACGGAAACAGTGAGAAGAACCATCTCAAACAACTGATGGTCGCCGATGAAATTATGACTCAAATGCGTGCTGGCAGCACTGCCATCGCAGGTATAATGGCTGAAAGCTTCTTACAAGAAGGTAATCAAAAAGTCGTTGAAGGCCAGCCACTCTGTTATGGCCAAAGTATCACAGACGCCTGCTTACATTGGGACGACTCTGAAATTCTGCTACGTAAGCTCGCAGCGGCTTCCCGCGAAAGAAAAGCACTGTTAACCAAATAAATCTGAAGTAAAATAAATCGTCCAATAAAAAACCGATCTCATTTCGGTTTTTTTATTGGAAGCATGACATTATCCTCAGTCATATGCCTACTGCACCTTAAAGCCTGTAGTTTTCTATCTTTAACCACCATAAATCTTTATAATTCGAGCTTATTTTGCTGCATTACCTTAGGTTGCTGTATGTCGCTTACCCCCATGTCCACAAACACCGAAAATACCTCACGAATCGAAGCCGCTGAAACACCCTTTCCTGACGCGATTCAAACTCGAATTGATTCCTCAGAAGCGCGCGTGATTAAAGCAGTATTCCCCTCAATCACCAACCATCACAATACGTTATTTGGTGGCGAAGCTTTAGCGTGGATGGATGAAACAGCCTTTATTGCGGCAACTCGTTTCTGCCGTAAAACCTTAGTCACAGTGAGTTCCGATAGAATTGATTTTAAAAAGCCTATCCCAGCTGGCACACTAGCCGAACTCATCGCTCGTGTGATCCATGTAGGTAATACGTCATTAAAAGTTGAAGTCAACATCTATGTCGAAGACATGTATCAAGACCATCGAGAGCATGCCATACGTGGTGTGTTCACCTTTGTTGCGGTTGACGAACAACGAAATCCTACAAAAGTGTGGACATATGGGTAGTTTTTAGACGATTTTAAAGTATAGGTTAGCCCGTACTTTCGGGCTTTCAATTGAAACTATACTGTCCATCTTTTTCCCTGTAAAACACCGACCAAAGTCTAACAACCAGAAACATATCAAAATTTTGTCCTTATTCCTGAATAAAGCAATAGGATCCTTGATTACTTTTCTGTTACATTGAGTTCAATCTTCACGCGCACCGAACATAATCATAAAAGCCATGAAGCTAGAAAACTTAAATATTATTATCGCAGACGATCATCCATTGTTCAGAAATGCACTACGTCAAGCGCTGACCAGCGCTTTCGAGCATGCACAGTGGTTTGAAGCCGACAGTGCTGACGCACTGCAATCTGTATTGGATGTTCGAAGCATCGATTACGATCTTGTACTGTTAGATCTGCAGATGCCGGGGTCCCACGGCTACTCCACACTTATCCACCTACGCTCACATTATCCTGAGTTACCCGTTGTGGTGATTTCAGCCCACGAGGATATCAATACCATTAGCCGTGCGATTCATTATGGCAGCAGTGGTTTTATCCCTAAATCAGCTTCAATGGAAACCCTAAAAGAGGCGCTAAGTGCGGTGTTATTCGGTGATATTTGGTTGCCTAAAGGCACTGAGATTATTGCTATCAATGACGATGCCATTGATAAAATGGCCAGCAAGTTATCCGATCTCACTCCGCAACAATATAAAGTGTTGCAGATGTTTGCCGAAGGTTTATTAAATAAACAAATAGCCTACGATCTTGGCGTGTCAGAAGCGACCATCAAGGCGCACGCTACCGCCATATTTAGAAAACTTGGCGTTCGCAACCGCACTCAAGCAGTTATTGCCCTTGCGCAACTCGAGATGGATAAAGTCGATTTATCTTAATCGCTAAACCCATAAAAATGCCGCTTTTATTAGCGGCATTTTTATGTCAGTAAATCATCGCCAATTAACGCATTGGCAGATTTTTATCGGCAAACATTTCATCTATGAGCTGTTGATCCCGTAATGCTACGGCTTTCTCCACCACATCACGGGTTAAATGCGGCGCAAAGTGCTGAATAAAATCATACATATAACTGCGCAAGAAACTGCCCTTCCTAAAACCAATTTTAGTCGTACTGTGGGCAAACAAATGACCGGCATCAATAGCAACTAAATCTTTATCAACATTTGGATCAATGGCCATAGACGCGATGACCCCCACGCCTAATCCTAAACGAACATAGGTTTTAAGCACGTCGGCACTGGTCGCACTAAAGACAACACGCGGCTCTAAATTGGCCCGATTGAACGCTTTCTCAATTTCAGAAGCACGGTCAAAACCAAAGACATAGGTCACTAAGGGGAAACGGGCTAAATCTTCGATACTAATCAAGCTGCCTTGATTGCGGGTCGCAAGAGGATGGTCTTTGGGCACAACGATAGAGCGGTTCCAGTGGTAACAAGGCAACATTATCAGATCTGAATATAAATGCATTGCTTCGGTCGCAATGGCAAAATCTGCATCACCGCGAGCCGCCTGTTCGCTGATCTGCGACGGTGTCCCTTGGTGCATATGCAAGTTCACTTTAGGATAGCGATCAATAAACTGACGAATTATCGTCGGTAATGCATAGCGTGCCTGAGTATCTGTTGTGGAAATATTTAACTCACCTTGATCTGGCTTAGTATATTCTTCAGACACTTTTTTGATACTTTCAACTTTACCTAAAATATCATTGGCAATGCTGATCACTTGCAAACCCGCAGGTGTGACATGGGTTAAATGCTTACCGCTACGACCAAATATTTGGATCCCCAACTCATCTTCAAGCATACGAACTTGTTTACTGATCCCAGGTTGAGAGGTATACAAGTTTTCAGCTGTCGCCGATACATTGAGGTTATGTTTTACGACCTCAGCAATATACCTGAGTTGTTGCAGTTTCATCTTATTTCCTTGTCTCAAACACGCAAAATGCCATTAACAACTGAGCCCTCAAAGCACTCTCAGCTATAATCAATCGTTATAGTATATAGTAAAAATTAAAGCAAATAGGAATATAGAGCACAAGTCTACAGATTCATACGACAGAAATGATAACCTAGGCTAAGATAACTATGCTAGTTTATTGATTTATTGTAGCATTAGCTCAATTGGATAAATAATGGAACATCTATGTCATTCACCTTGGTTCTGATCCTCATCGGTGCGCTTTTACTGCTTGTTATCGGAATTAACGTATTACAGCAACAAAAAGAACGTGTAGAGGCTGAGCGTCGCATTGAATTTGCCCGTCAAAGAGCAATTATCGATGAAACTGAAACTGTGTTATCAAACACCGGAATGATGCCTTGTAGCACGAATATAGTGTTGGTTTTGTACCGGCGTGTACAAGATGCCTTGCAGTCTGCAACAGCGATCAGTAATGGCCAACAACAGTCAGACTACCAACGCCGCCTAGCCGATATCAATAATCAAATAACAAGCTTACAGTCTGGCCAGCCTCAAACTCCTCCAATTGAGAATTTCAGACTACCCGATAATGACAAACAAATTTTAGCGCTTGTTCAAACCTTAAAAAAATTAAAGGCGATACTCAGAGCCGAGCATAATAAAGGTAAAGTCGATCCGAGCATTTTTGCTCAAGAAGAAAGCCGCATCGACAGTTTACAGCTCAGAATTAATGTCGATTCTATGCTTTCTCGTGCCCGCGCGGCCAGCTTTATGAAGCAATATGGTTCATCAAAACAAATGGTGACTAAAGCACTATCGACATTGCACGCTATTAAGGCACAAACGCCTAATGACCCTTTCATTGGTCGTAAAGTGGATGAGGCTAAACAATTGCTTGATGAGATTATGGGCGCACAGAAACAATCTGAACCCAGTGCTCCTAGACCTAAGAATGAAGAAGATGATATCGACATGCTGTTTCAGCCGAAAAAGAAATGGTGATCAGTTACTGTGTGCTTAGCTTTAAGTTGAATTAGCGGCACGTCTTACACTCGTTCTTCAGCGTTATTGGGCGTGGTGAGTGAGTGCGAGTAAAGCGAGCAACATTTCTGACTCATTATCTACAGCAACAAATCAGTCTCTAAAGAAAATCGAAACAAAAAAGCCAAGTCATAATTGACTTGGCTTTTTTGTTATTCTCTTGGCGTTAAGCTAACTCAATCCACCGCTATGCGCCTTTCTTGGCCTTCTTGGTAGATTCACTCACCCACTTCCCATTGACGTAATGCGCAGACCAACCCGTGGCTTTACCATCGACTTCAGTCGCAACGTATTGCTCTTTCGTCTTACGGCTAAACTTCACCGCAGCCTTATTGCCTTCATCATCAGTGACTGGCGCATCCGCTAAATACTGATACTTAGGCCATAGCAGTTCACGGTATTGAACCAGTTCCTCAACCAGAGGCGCACGGGTTTCACGTGATTTAGGGAAAGTACTGGCCGCTAAGAAGATACCCGCAGCACCATCACGTAATACGAAATGGGCATCCGATTTACTGCATTTCAGTTCAGGTAAATAAATTGGATCTTCTTTTGGCGGCGCCGCCTCACCATTTTTCAACAGTTTACGAGTATTTTTACATTCCTCATTGGTACAGCCAAAGTACTTACCAAAACGACCATTTTTCAGTTCCATATCGTGACCACAGCGATCACACTCAATCAGTGGACCTTCATAGCCTTTGATCTTGAATTGGCCTTCTTCGACTTCATAGCCTTCACAGATTGGATTGTTACCGCAGACGTGTAACTTACGCTTCTCATCGATCAGGTAACTGTCCATTGCCGTGCCGCAAATACTACAACGGTGCTTCGCACGCAGTGCATCTGTTTCGGCATCTTCACTGTTTTCGCTAATCGCCTCAACGCCGGGCGTGAGGTTCATCGTCGTTTTACAGCGTTCTTTAGGGGGTAATTCATAACCAGAGCAACCAAGGAAAACACCAGTCGTTCCAGTGCGGATCCCCATAGGACGACCACAAGTTGGGCACTTGATATCCGTCATCACCATTTGATTAAGACGCATGCCACCTTCTTCGGGATCCAGCTCCGCTTTTTCTAATTGCTTAGTAAAGTCAGCATAGAAACCATCGAGTACTTTTTTCCAGTCTAACTCGCCCCGAGCCACATCATCTAATGTTTGCTCCATGCTGGCGGTAAAGTCATAGCTCATCAAATCAGCAAAACTGCTCACCAATCGTTCGCTGACAATTTCACCCATTTTTTCGGCATAGAAACGACGATTTTCGACTTTTACATAACCACGATCTTGAATCGTTGAAATGATGGTTGCGTAGGTTGATGGGCGGCCAATGCCGCGTTTTTCTAATTCTTTTACTAAAGAAGCTTCGCTGTATCGTGCTGGCGGCTTAGTAAAATGTTGTTTAGGCTGCAATTCTTTTAATGCTAATACATCGCCCTGAGCCACGAATGGTAACGTATTGTCTTCTTCGTTTTTCTTCTTAAGCGCTGTTTGTACACGAGTCCAACCATCGAAACGTAAGGTACGTCCCGTGGCTTTGAGCTCATAATCACCCGCTTTTACGGTCAACTTAGTGGCATCATATTGTGCAGGTGTCATTTGACATGAGACAAACTGGCGCCAAATAAGCTCATATAAGCGCTGAGCGTCACGCTCCATGTCAGATAAAGTCGCTGCTTGCACTTGAACGTTTGATGGGCGAATCGCTTCGTGAGCCTCTTGTGCGCCTTCTTTTGATCCATATCGAATCGGTTCGGCGGGTAGATACTTATCACCAAATTCTTTGGCAATCATATCGCGCAAGTTTTCAACGGCTTCTTGACTCAAATTGGTCGAGTCGGTACGCATATAAGTGATATGACCGGCTTCGTAAAGTCGCTGAGCCATCATCATGGTCTTCTTTACACCAAAACCTAAACGTGTACTCGCGGCCTGTTGCAGTGTCGACGTAATAAAAGGAGCCGATGGTTTACTTTGAGTCGCTTTATCTTCGCGGGCCAGCACAGTAAAACTTGCCGCAGATAACGCTTGAACCGCAGCCATCGCTTGCTGTTCATTGATAGGATTGAAGGCAGCATCTAAATGCTTAACCACTTCCATCCGCAAAGCTTCTTGAGCGGGCGTATTGAGCTCTGCGTGTACATCCCAAAATTCTTCAGGCACAAAAGCTTTGATTTCGCTTTCGCGTTCAACCACTAAACGCACGGCAACCGACTGCACTCGCCCAGCGGATAAACCGCGAGCAACTTTTTTCCACAGTAGAGGCGACACCATAAAACCGACAACTCTGTCTAAGAAGCGGCGCGCTTGTTGGGCATTAACCATGTTAGTGTCGAGTGTCGACGGTTTACTAAAAGCATCTTGAATCGCAGACTTAGTAATTTCGTTGAAAACAACACGTTGATACCGTGAAGGGTCACCACCAATCACCTCTTGCAAATGCCAGGCGATAGCTTCTCCCTCACGGTCTAAGTCGGTTGCGAGATAGATTTGGTCAGCAGAATCGGCAAGTGCCTGTAACTCTTTAACGACTTTTTCTTTACCCGGCAAAATTTGGTACTTAGCCGCCCAGCCCTTTTCAGGGTTTACGCCCATACGAGACACTAGCGCTTGCTGATCTTTCACCTTTTTATATTGAGCTTTTTCTTCTGGCGACATCTTCTTAACTTCGGCAGCGGATTTAACCTTTTCATTGCCTTCTGAAGTCGATGATGTCGGCAGATCACGGATGTGACCTACGCTCGATTTAACGATGAATTCTTTGCCAAGATATTTATTAATAGTCTTAGCTTTGGCCGGTGATTCGACAATAACTAGCGATTTACCCATAGTTTAATTTGCGCCAAAAAATCTCAAGAAGGTGGAAATTGGCACCATATATAGAGGGTTGTACTGATAGTTTCAAGTTAATCCCTCTTTTATATGTACCAGCGAGTCACTTTTTAATCAAAGTTGAAAAAATGTAAAAATATAATATGCGTAATTAAAAACTAATATTTCATTATTTGCCAGCAAGCAAGAAATAGTTATGCATTTATCGTGAAAAAGTCGCTTTGAGCACAAAACCGTCCGCTTGTGCACTCGAAAAGCTTCAGTATACTGGGTTCCCTCAGGGACCATATGAACAAATAATAACTTTCCCTATCACAAGGATAAGCAATGAAGCACTTTGAAGCGAATTTTGATGGACTCGTTGGACCAACACACAATTACGCAGGGTTGTCTTTTGGCAATGTCGCCTCACTTAGCAATGCCGCCTTAGTTTCCAACCCCAAAGCTGCTGCAAAACAAGGACTCCAAAAAGCCAAAGCACTAGCCGATATGGGCATGGTTCAAGGAATATTAGCTCCTCAAGAGCGCCCAGACCTCTATACATTGCGCCGAATTGGATTTTCTGGCTCTGATGCTAATGTATTAAAACAAGCGGCAAAAGAAGCGCCCATATTACTTAATGCCTGTTGCAGTGCTTCCAGTATGTGGACAGCCAATGCCGCTACCGTCTCACCAAGTGCTGATACACGTGACGGCAAACTGCATTTTACCCCAGCAAATTTAGTCGATAAACTTCATCGCAGCATCGAGCCTTTGACAACGGGGCGCATATTAACAGCAACTTTCAGTGATCCCCACTATTTTCATCACCATAGTCACTTACCTGAGCATAATAGCTTCGGTGATGAAGGTGCCGCAAACCACACTCGTCTCTGCAATGAATACGGCCATGCTGGTGTTGAGCTGTTTGTTTATGGACAAGAAGCCACCAATCCCAACGCACCTAAACCACAAAAATATCCAGCAAGACAAACCTTAGAAGCGTCGATGGCAGTCGCACGCTTACATCAGCTGGAAGACGATAATTGTGTCTTCATCCAACAGAATCCTGATGTGATTGATCAAGGTGTATTCCATAACGATGTTATCGCAGTAGGTAATCAAAATGTCCTGTTCTACCACGAACAAGCCTTCTTAAATACCCAGAATAAGATCGATGAAATTAAACGTAAACTCGACACTGAGCTGTATTTCATTGAAGTGCCAACTGCGAAAGTAGCAATTAACGACGCAGTCAAAAGCTATTTATTCAATACTCAAATTATTACGTTGCCATCCGGTGAAATGGCGATTATTGCCCCAACAGATTGCCAAGAAAATCCCGCGGTATTTGCCTATTTGAACGAATTACTCACATTAAACACGCCGATTAAGCAAGTGCTTTATTTCGACGTAAAACAAAGCATGCAAAACGGTGGCGGCCCTGCCTGTCTTCGTTTACGTGTCGCCATGAATGAAGTGGAAGTCGCAGCGGTAAATCAACACACTCTGATGAATGATGCTTTATTTACTCGTTTAAACCTTTGGGTAGACAAACATTACCGTGACAGATTAACCACCCAAGATCTTGCAGACCCTCAGCTAATCATCGAATCTCGAACAGCTCTAGATGAACTGACACAGATCATGAAACTAGGTAGCGTGTATCAGTTCCAGCGTTAATTAGGCAGATATTTCGCTTTTATGTAAAACAAGGTGCCGTTGGCACCTTGTTTTACAAACTAACGAAAGACTAATTCACGACAATTGGAATATTTAAAACTTCGGTTGTCGTTCCAGCGATATCCCCATTATCACCTTTTATACCTGGTGTAGTAACGGTGACAATTAAATTCCCAGAATCAGGTTCATCACCACCTTTTAAACTAACGTCAACTTCACGACCACCATTATAATTTGTACTTGGCCAAATAATACTTGTTGAGCTAGTTACTGTAGCCCCTGACGCTTTAACATTAATAACGGAGCCTGCTGGCATTTGCTGATTATTGATATCTGAAATAGTAAAAGCTACAAAAGCTGTCCCTTTAATTCCTATATCAATCTGTTGATTGCCGGCGGCTTTATCTTGTATCAGAACATTTTCTATACGGGTTGCTATCGCAACACTCCCCGACATTACTAACACTAATGAACGGCGAACAGAAATTGATGCTTGAGGACTACATTTGACTAATGAGGCAGCTGAGTCATCACATAGAACACCACTGTACTCACCATCCGCTACATTAAAGACTCCTTGTCCAGTTGGACTTACCGGATCAATGAAATCAATGAAAGTTTCTCGATCACCTGATGCATCTGTTGAACCATTCTTTGGATAAGCAGGCGTGTATAAACCATCCTCATTGTGATCAACAAATGCCTCAGTAAGATCATAACATTCACCACTATTATCGCGGCCACAATTGGGCGGCAAACCAGCGAATAAACTAAATTCAGCATCTGTGTCGAGAATGTTATTGCTGTTTAAGTCCGCAAATGACTCTTCACCAATCGCGGTTGCAGTAATAGTCACCCGACCACCATAGGGCTGGCCAAAATGGTTGCCGAAATATTTACCACCATCAAAATTAGTTTCTTCCTTCAACACTGCATTAGGATCATTAATTTGTGCACCACTTGCGTCATACAAAGGTCCATTACCATCGACTCCTACAGGGCGAGGATTCTGACTGGTCCAAACCACTGAGCATACACCTTTTGAAGTTCGACAAGAACTGTCAATCGAACCACCTTCAGCGGTAAACACCACAGCAGTACCATCAGGCACAGGGTTGTTAAAGGCATCGGCTAAACGGGCGGTAATAGTGACTTGAGCACCATCATGCTCCCAACCTTCTATGTTAAGTTCTGAAGCAGATAAAGAGAAACTATCTTGATCAGGTTTACCGGTAGAAACCACAAGCACATTGGATTGACTAGAGATTAATGGGATTGTACCGTCAATACTCGCGGTAACTCTTACTGTGGCGGCAACGGTGCCAGAGTTAACCACTGTTTGCACATACCCCTCGTTATTTGACTTAGCCGAGTTTGGAATTAACCCCAAACCTGCCGACAGATTATTCAATTTAAAACTGACATCTCGGTTAGCTACAGGATTACCATTGGTATCTAACACTTTAAAGCGTAACGTTGAGGACTCACTACCACCTGTACCTTTTATACCAATGTTTTCTGGCCTGGCATCAACAAACACTATGCTGCCCGCGCTAGCTGGTAACACATTGATAGATGCTGTTGCAGAAAGAGTCAAACCACCTGTATTAGCAGACACATTTATTGTGTCATCCCCCTCACATCCTTTGGCTAAATAACGAGATTCAGCAACACCATTAATAGTGGTTACAGGTGAGCTTAGGTCAGCTTTGGCAGGTGTTTGACTAGTACATGTTGATTTAAAGGTAACTGCAACTGGTTGAGTGTATAAATTGCCAAGATTATCCCTAATAGCGACGCTGACGGAAGCTGTACCACCGGCAGAAATTTGCGTTGTGCTAACGCTAGCAACTCCATCTATAAACGGATCACCACTGCCCATATTAAGGTCAGTCGCACCAACGACAACAATAGCTTCACCAACATCACCATCAGCAAGTGATGCTGTCGCTAATCCTGCACCCAACTTATCTGTCGCAAAAATATCAACAACAGCAACCCATTCATTATTAATGAGCTTTGTGACTGCGGTAACCACGGGTAAATCACCAATAGGCGATGCAAATGTAACAATCACTGGTTTAGTTAACCCAATAACTGTAGCCCTAAGCTTGCCGGAGAAAGCTGTAGAGATAGTCTCTGCTGGATTACCATTCTTGTCCGTCAGTTGTAAGGTCACTTTAGAAGACCCGCCATCGCCTGCCATGGTGACGCCCAATGAAGCTTGCGCGACATCCACACCTACTATGTCAGCATACACAAAACCCGCACCTGGAATATTCAAGGTCTTCAGCTTAATGCTTGCCTTACCATTAGCGTCAGTCAGCACAGAGCCAATTTCTGGGTCAAATAACCCTAACGCCGCATTGCTTAAACTAAATTGCACCAACTTGTTGGCTAAGGCACTGCCATCAGCTGCCAGTAACGTTGCCGTCACGGTTGCAGGGGTCGCTGCGTTAATGTTGGTGGTAGTTGAACTGAGTGTTAGTTTCGGTGGTGGCACTTGCCCTACCGCATTACCGTCACCTTGCATATAAAGCGATACATCGGCAGTACTGTCATAACCAAACACATTTACTTTAACATTCACTGCACCTTCAATATTTGCAGTTATTAAT
>NZ_JAKKSE010000016.1:0-137372 GCF_025653595.1 Shewanella sp. SM95 | reverse complement strand
AATAATTAATCAACCAGCAAGTTGCTATGACAATTGATTTGATGATGAGACAGTCAGACTGATCTACTGAAAACCTTAGCTCGCCATAGGCTCATAATGAAGCCGCAAGGATGATAAGGACAGTAGAAGCAGATATCCATCAGGGCCAGAGGCATACCTCAATAACAGGCCGAATATATGGGTGCAATGAACTCTTCTCATAATCGCTATCGAATGTCTTGCAAACCGGATGGGTCCATATATGATGAGATAGGTCATGGCAATGTAAAATAGTCCCAAAGTCAGCCCCACTTGCGCCACTGGTAAACTAAATTCGGCGCCTTCGTATAAGGTCGCAGGTATCAGAAATATCATCGCAAAGGCATTAGACCAAAAGAGCATGGAAAAAGGATGTTCATGGGTCGAATAGGCCTTTAAAATCAAACTATTCAATGCTGATGTTATGGCACCGAAAAAGGCTAAACCTATATACAGGTTAAATTCTGTTGGTTGGCTGATAAGCAAAATGCCGCTAAAGCCGATAAGACCTGCGACCATGCGTCGATAACCAATACGTTCATTTAAAAAAATGGCCGATAGTACTAGCAGTAACAAGGGTGAGGTATAAATCACGGCTGTTACTGTCGCGAGCGGAAGATGCAGAATAGCAAGCATAAAAATGGCGTTGCCCAGTCCAATCAATAGTGCGCGGGCGAGATGCACTTTGTAAAAAGGACTCAGTTTAAGATTACCCTGTAAGTGCCACACAAAAGGCAGTACAAGCAGAGTGGCAAATAATTGCCTGTAGAGCACCAGTTGAAAAACAGGCACATTGGTTTCAAGCAACTTAACCAATAGGTTACCGCTGGCAATCAGTAGTTGTGCGGCTAAAATCATCAATAGAGGCTGCATAGGATCCCAGCAAAAATAAGTCAGTATTAAGGTGTATCTTGAATTTCATGCCGCAGTTTGGACTTTGAGACTAAAATAGCATCATAAGGCATGGTATATCCGACTAATTTAGCCTAACAGATTGTAAAAAACTAAATGTAGCCATAAAGTTAACCTACAAATCCAACTATCGACTAAGATTGACAGCATTAGCATTTTCTTCATAGCTGTAAAAATGATCTATGGCCCTTTAACTAAATAAGCCGATGAACAAACTTAAACAAACTCTATTTGGGTGTTTTTTACTTTTCTTGTGGACATTAAGTCCCTCTGTATTAAGCGCTGAAATTGCGTTGGACTCCCCGTATTTGTTCCATGCTAAAGCGGATCAACAGCCTCCTGAGCGGTTTGAAACCGTGTCCCATTGGATGGGACAACTCGACGAAGCTAGTTCGGTCAGCTTAACCGGTGGCGATTATTGGATGATTACACCTGTGATGGTCAATCAACGTCAATCAAACTGGGTAGTGGATGCAAGTAATTCGATTATTGAATCCGTAGATTATTGGATACTCGGCAGTGACGGCAGCGTACAACATGCCCACAGTGGCTACACTGCTCCATACCAGTTTTTATTCGATTATGGCCGTAAGGTCACCTTGAATATGGGCACGGATTATTGGTTGGTGGTGAAGCTGAGTAGCCGTTATTACTCATCTCCCCCTGAGATAGCATTGCAAAGTGTGGCGGATCATCAACTTATGTCTGACCGTCTCGCAATGGCAGTGCTGCTGTGTTTAGGCGGATTATTGTTTATCGCTTTATATAATATTTTGATTTATATCTCTATTCTTGATAAAGCGTTTCTCTACTATGGTCTTTACGTATTTGCCTATTTTGGTGGCTGGGCACTGACTTTCCATTTGCCTGCACACTTATTTAATTTCCATTACCTCGAGTTGCATCATCTGTTTTTCATCAGTTTGCCCATTTTTAATATCATGTTTTACAAGCACTTCCTGCAGTTACCTAGTTACTCTCCGCGGCTGTGGCGTCTTAGTCAGTATTTAATGTTTGCCTGTATTGTGGCTCTGCCGACCAGTATTTGGTTGTTATCCTATACGGCAATTATTGCCTCTGTACTGATCATGCTATGGATTGCTTTAGCGATTACCTGCGGTAATGTGTGCTTGATGAAAGGCTTTGCTCCTGCGCGTTATTTTATTCTTGCCTTTACTTGCTTGCTGTTGCCTGCGGTGATTATTTTACCCGGAAATATGGGGCTCACTCCTGATTTCATTGAACATGCAGAGCTTGCGACTCTGATGGGCGGTACGGCTGATGCGTTATTACTGTCCTTAGCGTTAGCGAATAAGCTGAAATTACTTGCTGAAGAACGTAAGGCGCATATTGAAGAGTTAGCGATTGCATGGGAAAAGGCACGTTTAGATGGATTAACGCGAGTCGGTAATCGTTATGCTTTTGACGAATATATGAACTCACAATTAGGATTTGCCGATAAAGTCGTGCAACCGATGGCGTTAGCACTATTGAATATCGATAGTCTGAAAAGTGTCAATGAAACACTCGGCCATCAAGAAGGCGATAGATTATTGCTGTTGATAGTGCAGTTATTGCAAGCAACAGACTTAGCGCACATGAAGGTTTATCGGATTAGTGGTGACGAGTTTGTGATTGTGACGCCTTCTGCTGGTATCCAGTTATTACAGAGTGCTTTGAGTGGCTTAGGTGAAGAATTAGCAAGCCATGGTTTTAAAGATTGCCAGTGTAGTTTTGGGATGTCGTTAAACACTGAGGTCGCAGATCCCCATGAGTGGTTGCGTTCTGCTGACACTCACTTATATCAATCGCGTATGGATAAGCGTCGTCAAGAGTATGCAGATACTCGCGGTGTCGATGTGAGGCTACATTTAAGCTAGTTATTGAAAAATAAACCTTATGCAACAATAAGTATTTGATTGCAGGTTGAAATGTATAAATAATTTAGCTGGTTCACTAGATGTTATGCTTGTATGGATACCTTACTTGAAATGTTCTAATTATGAGATATTCTTCAGTTAGTTATACAATATGAATAATAACAGTTCGCTTTAGTCATATCAGCTTAATTCCTAATCTCACTAAATCCTATGTGTGTGGCTTAATTCAAGACTTAATATCAAAGAAACTTAAGCGCCTCTTCCTTGCAGTTTGGAAGGCAAAACACTCAATAATAAGTTGTAGCATCAACATAAACATTACATCAGCCTTATTCGAGCGGTTTTATTTGAGTGACGGTTGATATCACTTGTCCATGGCGCAAGCGGGTCTGCAAACTATCACCGATAGCCAGTTTATCGGCAGAGTCGACCACTTGATGGTGGATGTCAGTGGTAATGCTGTAACCACGGCTTAACGTGGCAAGCGGGCTGACGGTTTCAAGCTGATGGGCCGCGTATTTTATCCGCTGTTCACTTTGGCTGAGTTTGTCCTGCAATGCATCCTGTAAGCGGCTCGCAAGATAACTTAAGCGGTTACCCTCAATGGCGAGTTTATGCTTGGGAGATTGCTGTTCAAGGCGGCTTGCGAGCAACTGCTGACGGCGGCTGAGCAGATGCAAGCGATTCGACAGCGCGGACTCTAGTCGTAATTGCATCTCATCGAATCTTTGTTCGAACTGCTGCAAAGTCCGTTTAGGGTCTTGGCGTTGCAGTCTGTGCTCTAGCAAACTAAGTCGTCTTTCTTGTTTAAGCTGATAATGTTTCGCGCTTTGTTGCAGGCGCGATAAGGCTGTGGCGAGTTTTTGCGCCTTATTATCACTGTCTTGTGATAATAGCTCCGCGCCTGCAGACGGTGTTGGGGCGCGGATATCAGCAACATAATCACTGATAGTCGTATCAACTTCGTGGCCGACGGCGCTGACAATGGGCAGGGCGCTGTTATAAATCGTGTGGGCGAGGGCTTCGCTGTTAAAACACCATAAATCCTCAAGCGAACCGCCGCCGCGGGTGAGCAGTAATACATCGACTTCTAAACGTTGGTTGGCGATATTGATTGCCTGACAAATACTCTGCGCCGCAGTTTCGCCCTGAACTTGAGTCGGATAGATAATGACTTCGATGGAAGGATCGCGCCTTGCCAATACATGTAACACATCACGGATCGCCGCACCCGTAGGTGACGTAATAACGCCAATGCGTTGAATATTTTTGGGTAGCAATCTTTTGGTGTCGGCGGCGAATAATCCTTCGGCTGCGAGCTTCATCTTGAGTGCATCGAACTGCTGGGCGAGTAATCCATCCCCAGCGGGCAGCATGGACTCAATTAATAATTGATAGTCGCCTCTGGGTTCATACACGCTGATCGCGCCTTTGACTAGCACTTGCTGACCATTGATGGGCTTAAAGCTGACCGTTTGGTTACGGCCCTTAAACATGGCGCAACGGATCTGCGAAGAGTGGTCTTTTAAGGTGAGATACCAATGCCCTGAGCTGGGGGAGGAAAAGTTGGATATTTCGCCATTGAGCCAGATTTTACCCAGTTGCCCCTCGAGGATTTGCCTGACTTCACCATTGAGCCGCGAGACAGTATAAATGTTGTTTTTGGTGCCTTGCATCGAATAACTCAATAAAATGGGGATATTTACTATTTTCCATTTACCAGTGGCGATATGCAAGGTATAATCCCGCCGCAATATTTCACCTCTAAATCCTACTCAACTGGGGAGATGTTGCATATGCTACGTTTAATTAAAGAAGCGCTTACTTTTGACGATGTGTTGCTTGTTCCTGCGCATTCGACTGTACTCCCAAATACCGCCATTCTAAAAACTCGCCTGACCAATACCATTGAATTGAATATCCCACTTGTGTCTGCCGCTATGGACACAGTTACCGAAGCTCGTCTTGCGATCGCGATGGCGCAGGAAGGCGGCTTAGGCTTTATTCATAAAAACATGAGCATTGAAAAACAAGCCGAAGAAGTTCGTAAAGTAAAAATTTACGAAGCGGGCGTGGTTCAACAACCTGTGACTGTGACCCCATCAACGACCTTAGCCGATCTGAAAGTGTTAACACTGAAGAATGGTTTTGCGGGTTATCCCGTGGTCAACGAAGCCAACGAGCTGGTCGGTATCATCACTGGCCGTGACGTACGTTTCGTGACAGATTGGAGCAAAACGGTAGAAGAAGTGATGACGCCTAAAGCGCGTTTAGTCACTGTTGCCGAAGGCACTAAATTAGATGAAGTGCAAAAATTGATGCACTCACATCGTATCGAAAAAGTTCTTGTGGTTGATGATAACTATAAGCTGAAAGGCCTCATCACAGTTAAAGACTTCGAAAAAGCCGAACGTAAACCTAATGCCTGTAAAGATGAGTTAGGCCGTTTACGTGTTGGTGCCGCCGTAGGTGCGGGCGCTGGTAATGAAGAGCGTGTTGACGCTCTGGTTAAAGCCGGTGTTGACGTTTTACTTATCGATTCTTCCCACGGTCATTCCGAAGGCGTTTTACAACGCATTCGTGAAACGCGCGCTAAACATCCTGATTTGCAAATTATCGGTGGTAACGTTGCCACGGCTGAAGGTGCATTAGCCTTAGTTGAAGCGGGTGTTAACGCAGTCAAAGTGGGTATTGGCCCAGGTTCTATCTGTACGACTCGTATCGTGACAGGCGTGGGCGTACCACAAATTACCGCAGTATCCGATGCCGCTGCAGCCATGAAGAGCCTAGGTATTCCTGTGATTGCCGACGGCGGCATTCGTTTCTCTGGCGATTTAGCCAAAGCATTAGCTGCGGGTGCATCTTGCATCATGGCGGGCTCAATGTTTGCGGGAACTGAGGAAGCACCGGGCGAAACTGAGTTATATCAAGGTCGTGCGTATAAATCCTACCGTGGTATGGGTTCTTTAGGCGCTATGTCTCAAGGCTCTTCCGATCGCTATTTCCAATCGGACAATGCTGCCGATAAGTTAGTCCCCGAAGGTGTAGAAGCGCGTGTGCCTTATAAAGGTAAGTTGAAGGAAATCATCCATCAACATATGGGCGGCCTACGTTCTTGTATGGGATTAACGGGCTGCGCCACCATTCTAGAGCTGAATGAAAAAGCCCAATTTGTGAAAGTGACTTCAGCGGGCATGGGCGAGTCCCACGTGCACGATGTGACTATCACTAAAGAAGCGCCGAACTACCGTTCAGGTTCTTAATCGTTTGATAAGAGGGGCGGCGTAAGCCGCCTCTTTGTAAAACGTATGATCCAATACTTAAAGCTGGCAGTCGCTGCTTTGAGCAATGTTAAAACAATAGATGAGATAAAGGTTACCCATGAGCGATATTCATGAGCACAAGATACTGATCCTCGATTTTGGATCCCAGTACACTCAACTGATTGCCCGTCGTATCCGTGAAATCGGCGTTTACTGTGAATTATGGGCTTGGGATGTCACCGAAGCCCAAATCCGCGAATTTGCCCCGAACGGCATTATTCTTGCGGGCGGACCAGAAAGTGTCACGGCTGAAAACTCGCCGCGTGCGCCTGAATACGTATTTACCGCAGGTGTGCCGGTACTGGGCATTTGTTACGGTATGCAGACTATGTCTGAGCAGCTGGGCGGTAAAGTGATCCAAGGTGTGGGCGAAGGTGAATTCGGCTACGCTCAAATTGAAATGCTGACAGATTCATTGCTATTCAAAGGCATCGAAGATGCGGTTAGCAGTGACGGCAAACCCTTACTCGACGTATGGATGAGTCACGGCGATAAAGTGTCGGCTATTCCTGAAGGGTTTGTGGCGGTCGCTAAAACGGACACTTGCCCATTTGCCGCTATGGCAAACGAAGAGAAGCAATTCTTCGGCGTACAGTTCCACCCAGAAGTGACCCACACTCGCCAAGGTATGCGCATGTTATCGCACTTTGCCTTAGACATTTGTGGCTGTGCAGCCAACTGGAAACCCTCCTCTATCATCGAAGATGCGATTGAGCGCTTGAAGAAGCAAATCGGTGATGATGAAGTGATTTTAGGATTATCGGGCGGTGTTGATTCTTCGGTTGTGGCTATGCTGCTACACCGCGCTATCGGCAAAAAACTGACCTGCGTATTCGTTGATAACGGTTTATTACGTTTGAATGAAGCCGAGCAAGTGATGGAAATGTTTGGCGATCATTTCGGCCTGAATATCATCCACGTTGATGCGGAAAACCGTTTCCTCGATGCGATGAAAGGCGAAGCCGATCCAGAAGCTAAGCGTAAGATCATCGGCCGCGTATTCGTGGAAATTTTCGATGAAGAATCGAAAAAATGCGCCAATGCCAAATGGTTAGCGCAAGGCACGATTTATCCAGACGTGATTGAATCTGCCGGCAGTGCCACAGGCAAAGCACATGTGATTAAATCTCACCATAACGTTGGCGGTTTGCCAGCCGATATGGCGCTCGGTTTAGTCGAGCCTCTGCGTGAACTGTTCAAAGACGAAGTGCGTAAAATTGGTCTTGAGTTAGGCCTGCCATACAACATGCTTTATCGTCACCCGTTCCCAGGCCCCGGTCTTGGTGTGCGCGTATTAGGTGAAGTGAAAAAAGAATACTGTGACTTGCTGCGCCGCGCCGATGCTATCTTCATTGAAGAACTGCATAAAGCCGACTTATACAATAAAGTCAGCCAAGCCTTTACTGTGTTCTTACCAGTACGCTCTGTTGGCGTGATGGGCGATGGCCGTAAATATGACTGGGTTGTATCACTGCGCGCAGTTGAAACAATCGATTTTATGACAGCCCATTGGGCGCATCTGCCCTATGATTTCTTAGGTCGCGTATCAAACCGCATCATTAACGAAGTCGATGGCATTTCCCGTGTGGTTTACGATATCTCTGGCAAGCCGCCAGCGACTATCGAATGGGAATAAGTTAATTATTTGAATTAACGATTAAAAGGCGCCGAGTGCGCCTTTTTTGTTGTTTGATGGATTAACTTGGGCTGAATGACTCAGCCGTGAAATATCTGTGCTTGACTGATATAATCCGGCTTTATTTTTTGCTAAAAGAGATAAGGTGTAAGTGGTGCAAACGCAACAAGACGAACAATCTCAGCAAGATGAACATTGGATGCAAGTCGCGATGGAGATGGCAGAAAAAGCCGAGGCCGAGGGCGAAGTACCTGTGGGTGCGGTATTGGTCAAAGACGGCCAGCAAATTGCGACGGGTTACAATTTATCCATTAGCCAGCACGATCCTAGCGCCCATGCGGAAATTTTATGTCTGCGGGAAGCGGGGCGTTTGGTCGAAAACTATCGTCTTTTAGATGCGACTTTATATGTCACGCTTGAACCTTGCGCTATGTGTGCGGGCGCTATGGTGCATAGCAGAATTGCTCGAGTGGTTTTTGGGGCGAGCGATGAAAAAACGGGTGCAGCGGGTACTGTGGTGAATTTATTGCAACATCCGGCGTTTAATCACCAAGTTGAAGTCACATCAGGGGTGCTGGCCGATGCTTGTAGCGCGCAATTGAGTCGTTTTTTTAAACGTCGCAGGGAAGAGAAAAAAGCCCTGAAACAGGCTCAAAAGGCGCAGCAAGCTATTGGGTAAGTGTCGATTAACGTGACAGGATTAATCCTGAGACTGAATAAAAGTAAAGAAGAGTTTTTGACGATTTAAAATACGGCGATGACGAATTTTTAGCAAAGTACGACGACGCGCAACGGTATTGTTGATGGTTTTTCTTCTCATATTGACCCCATTAATTGTTATTATCGATGCCCTACAGAGATTTATCTTAGGTCATAACCCAAGACAGTAGCAGTTGCACAGGAGTGCAGCAATAGCACTGGTCAGATAAGCTGAACTAAGCGATGTTTTTCATCGCAAATTTGAGTTAGGTTGGCAAACCTTAATTCGGTTCTCCTGTTGTTTGATATCGCACCTTGTTGAAGACATCTACGTACATCTTGAGTTTTTATGTTGGTGTTCTTGTTACGTAAAACTCTGTACTTGATATATAAGAAGTGAGTTGTTGGATTGTCGTTTGGCCCATGCACCTGAGCGCTAACGAGTTAAGCTATTTAGGTTGATCAGGACTTAACGTTCCTGCTGGAAGTACGGGTTCTTCCGCAGTAAGGTCGCTCGAGTCATCATCGGGGGCGGGTTGTTTCGACTGATTATCCACCCAGACTAGCGTGTCATAGTAGCGACGGATGCTGTCGACGTAATGAACGGCTTCACTGCCTCGGGCGTAACCATAACGTGTTTTTTGATAATATTTACGCTTTTGCAGTAGCGGTAGTACCTTTTTTAAATCTCGCCAAGCATTGGGATTTAACTCCATCGATTCCGCAAGCTTACGTGCATCTTCAATATGGGCATATCCTATGTTGTAAGAGGCCAGCGCAAACCACATGCGTTGACTCTCGGGGATCGATTCTGGCAGGCGATTGATCATATCGTTCAAATACGCCGCGCCGCCGCGAATACTTTCTTCGGCATCGAGTCGGTTGGTGATCCCAATCTCTTTGGCGGTTGGCTGAGTCAACATCATCATGCCACGCACTCCTGTGGCCGAGCGGGCATTAGGATTCCAATGTGATTCTTGATAGCTGGTTGCTGCCAGTTTACGCCAATCTAAATTGCCTGCATGGGTTTCAAATAATTGTCGATAACGCGGCAATACTGTCTCAATGGCACGGATAAATGCGCGAGTATCGATATAATCGAAGCGTTTTACATGACCAAAGTATTTCTCGTTGAGATGATCCAGCGTACCGGCAAGCTTCTCTTGGTGCCAAAAGGCCAGCAATTTACTCATAAGTTCATCACTGTGAGTGGGAGGTAACAGCCAGATCACATCGAGTTTTTCTTCTAGCACAGGGCCTGAGCGTAGGTCGGGCAAGTAGCGACGGTTGATCTGTACGCTGCTGGAGTCGGCGATAGTGTAGTCAATTTCTTTGTTGGCAATCATAGCCAACAACTCTTCACTGTCTTTGTCGGTAATTTGATC
Organism: Shewanella sp. SM95; assembly: GCF_025653595.1. Lineage (NCBI taxonomy): Bacteria > Pseudomonadati > Pseudomonadota > Gammaproteobacteria > Alteromonadales > Shewanellaceae > Shewanella > Shewanella sp. SM95. Next base: position 127,519 of record NZ_JAKKSE010000016.1, on the reverse strand, counting down.
CCACACCAGCGTTGGATAATGCTTTTGCAACTGGGTCAAGGTCTCGACGAAGGAAGAGTCGGCGATAACGGTGATCTTGCCTTTTAAGTCGCTGATGTCTTTTGGGGTTGGCATGCCTTCGCGATACACCAACACTTGATTCACCCGGTATAGCGGTGGACCTAAGCGGAACTGTTCTCGCCTTGTGGGCGTTTCTGTCATGCCTGCAGCAATAATATCGATTTCATTCTTTTTGAGGGCTTCGTACAGCTCGATACGGTTTGTGTAGGGCACCATTTTTAAGGGCACATTTAAGTATTCGGCAAACAATACCGCCATATCGTAATCGAAACCGCTATCACCTTGGCCCGAGGTCATATAAATCTGTGGGCCGTAAAGTGTACCGACTCTTAGCTCAGTTAATTTTTTTGGCACGAATTCTGTTTCGTCCACGGTCACCTGCTGACAGGCAGTCAGTAGGAAACCTAAGATAAGAGCGAACAGAAATCGAGTCATTAAATGTACTTATAGTAAATAAAATCAATATTATAGATAGCGAGTTAACAGTGGGGCATTAGTGGTGAACTGGCTGACATTGGTGGGATTATATCCGTTTGTCTGCGATTTCGAAAAAAAATCATTCTGGGGGAAAGTACAGCCGACACAATACTGGGCTTTTTATATCACAGGAAACACTGTTTTGCGTAAGGTCGCAGGTGATTTGTGACAGACATTTCCTTATAATAGCGCCACCTCTGACCCCTGCAATAATAAATAATAAGGTGAATAGACGTGATGGAGATCATCCGCGGAGCCCCTGCACTCTCGACGTTTAGGGTGCAAAAGCTGATGGAGGCCTGCGAAAACGCGGCGCTTCCGGTACGCCAAATCTATGCTGAGTATGTCCATTTAGCGGATTTGAGCGAGTTGCTCGACACAAATGAACGCCAGCAACTTGAAAAAATTCTCACCTATGGACCTGCGATAGAAGCTCATATCCCCCAAGGTTCACTCCTGTTTGTCACTCCTCGCCCCGGTACTATTTCTCCTTGGTCTTCAAAAGCCACTGACATCGCGCACAATTGTGGCCTTGGTAAAGTGAAGCGTTTGGAGCGAGGCGTTGCGTATTATGTCGAGTCAGATGCACTGACAGCGCTTCAGCAACAAGCCTTAAATGCGTTGCTGCACGATCGTATGGTTGAAATTATCCTTGATGATTTTGCTAAAGCCGATGTGCTGTTCAAACGCACTGAGCCTGCGCCGTTTAAGAGCGTCAATATTCTTGCCGAAGGTCGCCGTGCACTTGAAGTGGCCAACACTGAATTGGGGCTAGCCTTAGCCGAAGATGAAATCGACTATTTAGTCGAGAACTTCGTCCGTTTAGGCCGCAATCCCCATGACATCGAATTGATGATGTTTGCTCAGGCGAACTCTGAGCATTGTCGTCATAAGATTTTTAACGCAGATTGGACCATTGACGGTGAAGTTCAGCCTAAGTCACTGTTCAAGATGATCAAGAACACCTTTGAAACCACGCCTGATCACGTGTTATCTGCCTACAAAGATAACGCTGCTGTGATGGAAGGTTCGGTTGCGGGTCGTTTCTTCCCCGATCCTGATGGGGTATACAACTACCACACTGAACCTATGCACATCCTGATGAAAGTGGAAACCCACAACCATCCAACCGCCATCAGCCCCTATCCTGGCGCTGCAACCGGTTCGGGTGGTGAAATCCGTGATGAAGGCGCGACTGGTCGTGGTTCTAAACCTAAAGCGGGTTTAACAGGCTTTAGTGTATCCAATTTAAAAATCCCAGGTTTTGTTCAACCATGGGAAGGTAACTATGGCAAGCCAGAGCGTATCGTCAGTGCGCTGGACATCATGACCGAAGGTCCTCTTGGCGGCGCGGCATTTAACAACGAGTTTGGTCGTCCGGCATTGGTCGGTTATTTCCGTACCTATGAGCAGGAAGTCAGCAGCCACAACGGTGTTGAAGTCCGTGGTTACCACAAGCCAATTATGTTAGCCGGTGGTTTAGGTAACATTCGTGAAGAACACGTACAAAAGGGCGAAATCACCGTTGGCGCTAAGCTGATTGTGCTCGGTGGCCCTGCGATGAACATAGGTCTGGGCGGCGGCGCTGCTTCGTCTATGGCATCGGGTCAATCGAGTGAAGACTTAGATTTTGCTTCTGTGCAACGTGAAAACCCAGAAATGGAACGTCGTTGTCAGGAAGTGATTGACCGCTGTTGGCAGCTTGGCGATAAAAACCCTATCCAATTTATCCACGATGTGGGCGCTGGCGGTTTGTCGAATGCTTTCCCTGAACTCGTGAATGACGGCGAGCGCGGCGGTTTATTTAATCTGCGTAATGTGCCTTCGGATGAGCCTGGCATGAGCCCGCTGGAAATCTGGTGTAACGAATCACAAGAGCGTTATGTGATGTCAGTTGCTCCTGAAAACCTCGCGCTATTTACTGCTATCTGTGAGCGTGAGCGCGCACCTTTTGCGGTGGTGGGTGAAGCGATAGCGGAGAAACACCTGACGCTTAGCGATAGCCATTTCGACAATAATCCTATCGATTTACCGCTCGAAGTCTTATTAGGCAAAGCACCTAAGATGAGCCGCGATGTGATATCGGCCAAAGCCGTATCGCCAGCGCTAGCGCAAGATAATATTGAAGTTAAAGAAGCGGTTAAACGCGTACTGAGCTTGCCTACAGTCGCAGATAAAACCTTCCTTATCACTATTGGCGACCGCACAGTTACGGGTTTAGTTAACCGTGATCAAATGGTGGGTCCATGGCAAGTGCCTGTGGCCGATTGCGCTGTGACTGCTGCAAGCTTTGATACCTACGCTGGTGAAGCTATGTCACTGGGTGAACGTACACCGCTGGCGCTGCTGGACTTTGGCGCCTCTGCCCGTATGGCTGTGGCTGAGTCAATCATGAATATCGCTGGTGCCGATATCGGTTCATTTAAGCGTATTAAGCTTTCTGCCAACTGGATGTCTGCCGCGGGTCACCCTGGTGAAGATGCGGGTCTTTATGAAGCGGTGAAAGCCGTAGGTGAAGAACTGTGTCCAGAGCTGAGCCTGACTATTCCGGTCGGTAAAGACTCTATGTCGATGAAGACCGCATGGCAGCAAGATGGCGCGGATAAAACCGTGACGTCGCCTATGTCATTGGTCATTACCGCCTTTGGTGTGGTGCAAGATATTCGCAATACAGTGACGCCAGAGCTACGCACCGATAAAGGCGAAACGTCTTTACTGTTAGTGGATTTAGGTGCGGGCAAAAATCGTTTAGGCGGTTCTTGTTTAGCCCAAGTGTTTGGTGAGCTGGGTGATATTGCGCCGGATCTTGACGATGCTGCACTGCTGCGCGGTTTCTTCGAAACCATGCAAAATCTAGTCGCTAAAAAATCGGTTATCGCTTACCACGACCGTAGCGACGGTGGTTTATTCACTACCTTAGTGGAAATGGCTTTTGCCGGTAATACAGGTTTAGACATAGATGTAGAGGACTTGCAGGGCACTGATTTAGAAAGACTCTTTAATGAGGAGCTCGGCGCTGTGCTGCAAGTGAGCCGTGACAATGCTGCGAAAATTGCCGCTCAGTTCGCTATCGCTGGCGTGCCTTGCCATGTGATCGGAACTCTAGCCGACGATCAACGCATCACTATTAAAGATGGCGCGCGTGAAATCTTCAGTGATACCCGTGTAGCGCTGCGTACTGTGTGGTCAGAAACCACGTATCGTATGCAAGCTCTGCGTGATAACCCAGCCTGCGCGCTTGAAGAGTTCAAACTTAAGCAAGACGAAACCGATTTAGGCTTAACCGTTAACTTAAGTTTTGATCCAAGCACTGATGTTGCCGCACCTTATATCCTTAAGGGCGCTGCGCCTAAGATGGCGATTTTGCGTGAGCAGGGCGTTAACTCCCACGTGGAAATGGCAGCAGCTTTTGATCGCGCCGGATTTGAAAGCCGCGACGTACACATGTCGGACATTTTATCTGGCCGTATCAGCCTAGAGGAGTTCCAAGGCCTAGTGGCCTGTGGTGGCTTCTCCTACGGTGATGTATTAGGCGCAGGTGAGGGTTGGGCTAAGTCGATTCTGTTTAATGAGCGAGCTCGCGATGAGTTTTCTCGTTTCTTTGAACGTGACTCAAGTTTCTCCCTTGGCGTGTGTAACGGTTGTCAAATGCTGTCGAACCTGAAAGAAATTATCCCAGGTAGCGAGCACTGGCCACGTTTTGTGCGTAACCGCTCAGAGCGTTTCGAAGCGCGTTTCAGCTTAGTTGAAGTGCAACAGAGCCCGTCGTTATTCTTCCAAGGTATGGCCGGTTCACGTATGCCAATCGCGGTATCCCACGGTGAAGGTTTGGCTGAGTTTGCTAGCCCTGAAGCGCTGGCGATTGCCGAAGCGTCAGGCACGATTGCGCTGCGTTTTGTCAATGGTAAGGGGGATATCGCGACTCAGTATCCACAAAACCCGAACGGCTCGCCAAATGGCTTGACGGGGATTTGTACGACTGATGGCCGCGTAACCTTGATGATGCCGCACCCAGAACGTGTGTTCAGGACTGTAGCGAACTCTTGGCATCCAGATGCTTGGGGTGAAGATAGCCCTTGGATGCGTATGTTCCGTAATGCACGAGTGACCTTAGGTTAAGCGTTTAAAGTCAACGGCTTTTGCCTTTGTTGAGTGGTAAAAGCAGGTTAATGAAAGCGTAAAAAAGGAGCGATAATTTCGCTCCTTTTTTTATATATAAAATGCATTTTATGGAAGTGATTGTATTTCAAATTATTAACGCTTATTGCAAATAATCTAATGGACTAAAGTGGCAAAATAGCCACTTTAATCGGTAAATACCTATTAATAGGTATGTTGCGCATTTGATACGGGGCGTGGTGTTTTATGGGGTTCTGGAGTTGTTGGGGGATGCTAGGGTCTTAATATAGAAAAAGCCCCCAATCTCAGGGAGATGGGGGCCCGTTTTGCGCTAACAAAACTTCACATAAATGCAATCAATTTCACGAGTAATTCTGGGGATTATTTCAGCTCATTAGCTGTATAAAGTTCAACAAAAACACGCTTGTAGCTGTTAACCAGACGTTCAAATAATTTAGTCATATCGATATCTCCACACCAAAAGTTAGTACCTATGTGCGCGAAGTTGGTCTTGGCTGGGCTACGACACCAGTTCTACCAAATTGTCTCCTTAACACAGGACATATATTAAACAACTTAGGTTAGCTTCTCAAACGAGAAAAAATACAAATATTCATTATTAAAACTAATGCATTTTAGCCTGTTCGATTGTGATTTTTTATATTTATATTTATTTATATTTGATTTTAAAGGTTTTAAATTATGGCTCACTTAAATTTGTGACAATATTTTTTAGTTAATTTGTTGCAACATTATTTATTTATTGGTTTTTTGATGATTAGAGCTATTTTTTACTGCCTAGTTGGTAAAAGTATGACTTTATATTAATTAATGGCTGCTCACTACTCTTGTTTTTGTCGATTGTCAATCCTCTCTGGTGGGGAAGTGTGTGCCTCACCGCAAAACCCACCTAAACCCCTGAGTTTGATTGATTTGCATCAAAGCGAGGTGGTATAAAATAGCCACAAATGAAAATGAATAAATATCTTAACTATCTGATATTTATATCGATGAAATCATTTGATTGAGTGAGTGGTAGGGTGTCGGTCTCAGTTACTTGTGATAGTGTGACTCGCGTCTCAATATGCAACAGATATTGGTACTTTTTAGCCCTTGCTGCTTCGAACTAATGCAAAAGATTAAATTTAACGGTTTATACTGTTGTCGCAGATATAAACACAAAATGAAAACTCACTATCCTACAAAGGCACTTGCTGTGATTGACGCGGGTTTTGTCATAGCAATTGGACGCACCAAGTAAGGAGTCACCGATGATTGTTGAAGAGGTTGTTGAGCTATCGCGGTTGCAGTTTGCGCTGACAGCCATGTATCACTTCCTATTTGTTCCCTTGACTTTGGGGTTGGCATTTTTGCTGGCTATCATGGAATCACTGTATGTGATGACAGATAAACAAATTTATAAAGATATGACTAAGTTCTGGGGTAAGTTATTTGGTATTAACTTTGCCTTGGGGGTTACCACAGGTTTGGCAATGGAATTCCAGTTTGGTACTAACTGGTCTTACTATTCGCATTACGTAGGGGACATCTTTGGTGCGCCTCTGGCTATTGAAGGTTTAATGGCCTTCTTCCTTGAATCTACCTTCGTGGGTATGTTCTTCTTCGGTTGGGATCGTTTCACTAAGCGTCAGCATTTAGTCGTGACTTGGTTAGTGGCCTTTGGTTCTAACATGTCGGCATTGTGGATCCTAGTGGCAAACGGTTGGATGCAAAACCCTGTGGGTTCAGTGTTCAACTACGAAACCATGCGTATGGAAATGACCAGCTTCGCTGAGGTTGTGTTTAACCCTGTCGCGCAGGTTAAGTTTGTTCACACCGTCGCTTCGGGTTATGTGGCGGGTGCCATGTTTGTACTGGCGATCAGTGCTTATTACATCCTCAAGAAACGTGACTTACCTTTTGCTCGTCGCTCATTCGCGATTGCAGCTAGCTTTGGTATGGCGGCGATTCTGTCGGTTATCGTGTTAGGTGACGAATCTGGCTATAAAGTGGGTGAAGCACAGCGCGTTAAGTTAGCAGCGATTGAAGCTGAGTGGCATACAGAGCCTGCTCCAGCGGCCTTTACTGCTGTCGGTTTTCCGAATCAAGAAACCATGAAAACAGATTTTGCAGTCAAAATTCCTTATGCGATGGGTATAGTGGCAACACGCTCGTTGGATGAAGAAGTGACTGGTATTCATGACTTGATTGCTGAGCATGAAGTGCGTATCCGTAACGGTATGAAAGCCTATGCCATGCTAGTGAAACTGCGTGCGGGTGAAGAAACGCCTGAACTACGTGCTGCTTTTGAAGAAGCGAAAGTCGACTTAGGCTACGGTTTCTTACTGAAACGCTACACAGACAAAGTGGTCGATGCGACTGAAGAGCAAATTAAAGCAGCAGCTAAAGATTCTATCCCGAACGTAGCACCGATTTTCTGGAGCTTCCGTGTGATGGTAGGTCTAGGCTTTATCATGTTGTTCGTATTTGCTGCGGCATTCTGGCAAAGCACACGTCATCAAATCGCCGAGAAAAAATGGGTACTTAAAGCTGCACTTTATAGCTTGCCATTGCCTTGGATCGCGATTGAGTGTGGTTGGTTTGTGGCTGAGTATGGTCGTCAACCTTGGACGATTTCTGAGGTACTACCGACCTTTATGTCTGCGTCAAGCTTAACGACTGGCGACTTATGGTTCAGTATCCTTTCTATCACCTTGTTCTACACTGTACTGCTGGTGATTGAGATGTTCTTGATGTTTAAGTTTGCCCGCATTGGTCCGAGCAGTTTGAAAACTGGTCGTTATCATTTCGAGAACCTAGAAGCCTAAGCAGAGGATTTCATTATGTTTGATTATGAAATATTAAGAGTTATCTGGTGGGCTCTGATCGGCGTACTGTTCATCGGATTTGCGGTTACTGATGGTTTTGACATGGGTGTCGGTGCGTTACTGCCAATTATAGGCAAAGACGATACTGAGCGCCGTATCATGGTTAACACTATTGCTCCCCATTGGGACGGCAACCAAGTGTGGTTAATCACAGCAGGTGGTGCGTTATTTGCCGCTTGGCCTATGGTGTATGCAGTGTCTTTCTCTGGCTTCTATGTCGCCATGATGTTAGTGCTGTTTGCCCTCTACATGCGTCCAGTCGGATTCGATTATCGTTCTAAAATCGAAAATCCAAAATGGCGTAAGTCGTGGGACTGGGCTTTGTTTGCCGGTGGTTTTGTACCTCCGCTGATCATAGGCGTGGCCTTTGGTAACTTGTTACAAGGTGTACCTTTTGAATTCGACGAGTTCCTACGTGCGACTTATCATGGTGGTCTGTTCGGCCTGTTGAATCCTTTCGGTTTGCTGGCAGGTCTTGTGAGCGTGAGCATGTTTATGATGCAAGGCGCTTCTTGGCTACAAATGAAGACTGACAGTGAGCTGCGTGTTCGTGCTGCGAAAGCCACGCAATTCTTCGCACTGTTAGTGGCTGTGTTGTTTGCTGCTGCGGGTGTGTGGTTAGCCAATGGTATTGATGGTTATGTAGTGACTTCAGTACTGGACCATAATGCGGTTTCTAACCCAGCCATGAAAACCGTCGCAATTGAAGCGGGTGCTTGGCTTGCCAACTATGACAAATACCCCATCACTATGCTGTTCCCCATCTTAGGTGTGGCATTGCCTCTGCTAGTGATTTTGGTTAGCCGCTTTAACCGTTCAGGTTTTGCGTTCCTATTCAGCTCACTCACTGTGGCTATGGTGATTTTGACTTGCGGTGCAGCAATGTTCCCATTCGTCATGCCATCATCACTTAACCCTAACGTCAGTTTGACTATGTGGGATGCAACAGCCAGTAAAATGACCTTAGGTGTTATGACTGCTGCTGCAGCGATTTTCGTACCTATAGTGTTGAGTTACACTGTCTGGACTTACTACAAGATGTTTGGTCGTATCGGCCGTAAGCATATTGAAGATAACAAAGCCTCACTCTATTAGGCATTAAGGAGCATCTGCTATGTGGTATTTTACGTGGATATTAGGGGTTTTGTTGGCCTGTTCTTTTGGGATTATCAATGCCCTGTGGCTTGAGAATACAGAGAACATGGACAGATCGGCAGAAGATGCCGAGTAACGTCTAAACTCGATTTAAAAACCTCGCATCAGCGGGGTTTTTTATTGGGATTTTTTGATGGCTGAGGTTATTTTAGTTTGAAGTAGAGCGGCGTTATCGTATTAGGCCAAGCAGTTAACTTCGCTGCAGAGTGGTGATGTAACTGCAGCGAATAGGCCTGATATCATCGCTTTTTGATTGTGCTCTCTGCAGATGCTTGCTCGCATGGTTTAAGATATTTTCTCCATTTCTCCATTACTCCATTACTCCTTTACGTCAGGATCCTAAATCAAAGTCCCAAATCCCTTTCTTAAATGTTGCTCCTATCGTTTTGATGTAGTGCTGTTATAAAAAATGCCGCCCAGTTAGGGCGGCATTTAACGTTTGATAAAGCACTAACTCTGTATCTAACCTGAACTCGGGATAACGAGTGTCGAAAAATCTAAATTTAACAAATAAAATCAATTACATAAAATCATTCGTTTAAAGCGAAAAATCTATTTCCTGACTGAATGCGCAGATTTTTGCGCATATCAAGGCGCTCTGTCGTACGCCATAGCGAGCTATGGTTAGACAGAGCAACGCAGAGAGGCCCGAAAAGATGCCTATTCAGCGGCTCTGCTTATCCCGAGCTCAGGTTATCTAAGTCCGTATTTGAGTTAGGCCTTAAACTGGCTTATTTGGCGTTTTAAGGCGGCGGCTAAGGAAGACAGTTCATTGGCAGAATGCACTGTTTCAGTGGCACGGTGCTCGCCTTCGTTAGCGAGTTCGCTGATCTGATGCAAATTGTGGGTTATCTCTTGTGCAACACTGCTTTGCTGCTCAGTAGCCGAGGCAATATTGCGTGAGCTAATCGCGAGTTCGCCAATCCTACGGGTGATTTCCTTCAGTTGTTCACCCGTTGCTTCACCCTGTGCTGCAGATTCCATTCCTAATTGATGACTTTGGCTCATTTGTTCTGTGGTACTTTTCACTTGAGTTTGCAGCTTTTCAATTGTTTGGCCAATTTCTACAATGGATGACTGGGTCCGCTGGGCGAGAGTCCTCACCTCATCGGCAACGACAGCAAAGCCTCGACCTTGATCGCCTGCGCGCGCCGCTTCAATCGCTGCATTTAATGCGAGTAAATTAGTTTGCTCGGCAATGCTGTTAATGACTTCGGTCACTTTGCTGATCGCTTCACTTTCATGGCTGACTTTTTCAACCGATTGATGACTGTTGCTGAGTTGCTGACTGAGTTTGAGTAAATCCTGCACCACTTTAGTCTGTTGGTTTTGACCTTCTTTGGCTGCGGCATCCACTTGCTGGCTTTGAACTGCGCCATCTTGGGCATGATTAGCCACATCACGGATCGAGGTCGACATTTCTTCGATGGCAGTTGCGATTTGATCCGTTTGTAGCATTAGGGCTTGAGCTTCTTCACCATTTTGCTTCGCGATGCTCTGTGCCTTGGAGGCTTGTTGCTCTAGACTCATGACTGAATCCTGCAATGCAATAATCAATTGCCTGAGCTCTGAGGACATAGTTGATACGCTGGTCGTGATTCGATCCACTTCGTTTTGACTCTGTGGTTCTGATGGCGCTAAGTGATGGCTAAAATCGCCACTGCCTAAATTTTCCATATGCACTTGGAGGGCATGCAAAGGTTTGAGTGCACGAATTAAGACAACTGATAATAGCGCTGTGATCAGCGCGATCCCTGTGATAGCAACGATGGCGTTGATGGTGAGCAATTGCATACTTTCTTCATTAAGCTCACTTGCCTTGACTTGACCCACTAGCACCCAATTCCAGCCCGTCACGGTTTGGCTATAGGCAAACATAGGCTCATTTTTACTATTGCTGTAATGGGATTCCGCATCATTTTGGGTGGCATTTGCAACACTTAAGCCATCAAGCATACTTTCGGTGATGATGTCACCTGCATTGAACTTAGGATGGGCGACCAACACATTGTCCGCTTTGCGTACTAATAGAAAATGGCCACTTTCTTCTAAGGTGATTCTGTTAACTGCTTCTCGTAATTGTTTTAAGGAACTGGTGATGTCGAAGCCAATATATAAGATACCAATAACTTTGCCCTGTGTGTCTTTCACTGGACGATAGACTGTCATGTAGTCTTTGCCGAAAAGTTTGGCATAACCTTCGTATTCATTACCGCTGAGCAGCACTTGATAGCCTGGATGTGTTTTGCCAAGGGAAGTACCTAGTGCACGGCTGCCATCGGCTTTTTTAAGCGAAGTCGAAACTCGCATAAAGTCATCGCCATCACGTACGAATACCGTAGCGGTACCGCCAGTTAGATTAGCAAAACGATCGACTTTACTTTTTGATGAGTTCACTTGTTCTTGTTCGTGCATTAGGGCTGGAGAGCCTACTCCCATCACATTGACAGTTTTATTTTGCAGACTAAATTGTCCAGGATACATTTCCTTAAAAACATCGGCGTTGCGTCTCGCAAGCTGCAGAAGACTATCGTACTGCAGCTCTAACATGTCTGAAACTGCACGCATTTCAGATTTCATGGCACTGATACCTTTATCTTCTAATACATTTGAAGCGGCTTTATAGGAGACGGTACTCAATATGCCAAAGATGAGAAGAGTGAGAATAAACGCGAGGGCGCCAATTTGTTTTGCAATAGGCCAATTTTTATAATTCATCGTAAGATCCTATAGGTAACGGTTACATCAATGTAGCCTAAGTTTTACTCTGTAGTCTTGATGTGGGTCTAAAACTTCTGCAATTTTAAACTCATTTCGTTGATATTTTTGCAGTTTTAGACTTGGACTCATCAGCTTATTTTGCAGAAATGTTAGCAGATAACATGCCCAAGTACTGGCTGTATTCTGAAGGTATAGACTAAGCTGCTTAAGGTGAATGGAGTTCATAGTGTTAGAACCACATTATAGGAGAAGTGAATATGCTAGGTGAGAATCATGCGTTGGTTTATGAGTTTCCTGATTTTGTCGATCAAATTAAGCATTTAAAAGTCAATAATACTGCCTTTGCGACCATGGCTAGTCGTTACCATGAGCTCGATAATAAAATTAGGGCACTGGAGTTAACTAAAGTGCCCACCGCCGATGAGCACTTTTTAGCGTTAAAATTAGAGCGGTTAAACCTCAAAGATAAACTGTATCAATACCTAGTCCACGATGCGATTTAAGCTGGAATGGCGGACTGATTGTTCGCCTTACGGGTTTTCATCAACAGTAAATACATAGTTGGTACCCAAACCAGAGAGAGCAAAGTCGTCAGCAGCGTGCCGCCCGCGATAGCAATGGCAAAGGGAGGCCAAAATCCGCCGCCAGCAATGATGAGCGGGATAAACCCGCCCACTGTGGTGATGGTTGTCGAGCTGATATGGCGACCACAACTGCTGACGGTTGAGACTATGGTTTCCATATCGCCGAGTCTGGCACTCGGCATATCCTCAAGTTCAGCCAAGATCACTATGGCAGCGTTAATGGCCAGTCCCATCAAGCCTAGCAAACCTATGATGACAGGGAATCCAAAGGGATAGCCGAACACAAACACGGCTAATAGGCCAAGTCCCGCTGATTGTATCGCGCTCAACAAAATGATGGCCGTGAGCCTAAAGGAGTTGAACGACAGCACCACAGTGGCCAATAACAAGGTGACGACTAACATCACATTGGACAGTAAATTGCCGACCGCTTCGTTACGCTTCGCGCTTTCACCGCCGATTTCAATGCGATAACCCGATGGCAGCGCGAGTTGAGCCACTTTATCTTTGATATCGTTCAGCACTTGGGCGGGTAACACACCACTGACAATATAGGCTTCTATGGTATTCACCCTTTGGCCGTTACGTCTTGGAATGGCGCCGCGGCTCACTTGCACTTCGTTGTGGGCGAGGGCAGAGAGCGCGACCGACTCACCCGAAGGGGTCACTAATTGAATTTCTGAAAGGCGGGTGACTTGTTCGCGACTGCCATCACCGAGTCGCACTCGAACGGGTAATGACTCCGTTTGCTCAAGCACGCTGCCCCCGATAACGCCCGTGGTCGACATTTGGATCTGCTTGGCAATATCCGTCAGACTTAAACCACTCATCAGGCTGGCATCTTCATTCACTTGCAGCCACAGCTTAGGCGCACCGGCACTTAAAGTGGCTCGGGTATGGAGTACGTCCGGCGTTTGCGCGAGGATATTGCGAACTTCGTCGCCCAGCGATCGCAACGTATCGAGATTCGGACCGAAGATCATCAACTCTACAGGCGCATTAAAGGGCGGACCTTGCTCGAGTTTGCGTACTAGCACTTGTGCTTCGGGGAAAGCACTGTCGAACTGCTGTTGTAATTCGGGGATCAGCTCATTGGCACGTTCAAAGTCGGTCACTTTCACCATGGCCTGCGCATAGTTAGTCGCGCCCTGTTGGCGCTGCGTCAGGTTGTAATAAAATGAGGGCGTATTGCCGCCCACCACCCAATCGACTTGGGTGATCCCATTGACTGTATGGAGCTTTTTATCCATCAGTTGCACTTGGTTCAAGGTGTTGTCTAAACTCACATGGGGCGCAAGATAGACTTCAATTTGGAACATGTCCCTGTCCGATGGCGGAAAGAATTGCTCTGTCATCTTGCCCGAGGCGTAAAAACCTAATACTGGCGTAATGCCGATAAGCAGCGCACTGAGAATAGGGCGCTTAAGGGCGATTCTGAGGCTCGCTTGAAAATATTGGCTCAGCAGCGGGAGATTGATCCCGTGTTGATACCAGACATCATGTTTGCCTTCATGGCTAAATCGTCCCGCGAGTCCTGCAATTATCGTGTGGGAAATCAGGTAAGAGCCCAGCAGCGCAAACATCACTGACATGGCTATGCCACCGACAAACTCCCCAGCGGCACCGGGCATCAGTACTATGGGCGCAAAGGCTAAAATCGTGGTAATCGTTGAACCCGCTAAGGGCAGCCAAAGGTGGTGTATGGTTTCACTCACTGCGGCTAGGCGGCTCATCCCTTGTTGACGCCGTTGTGAGATGGCATCAACAATCACAATCGCATTATCCACCATGATCCCAAGGGCGACGACGAGTCCAGTCACCGACATTTGATGTATCGGCAGTCCGATATATTTCATGCAGGCCAAGGTAAACAGTGCCGTGAGGGGCAATGAAATCGCTACTATGATGGCGTTTCGTAGTCCTAGGGTGAGTAGCAATACCAGCAAGATGATCACAAATCCTTGCAGCAGGTTTACCACGAGTCCGCCAAGGCGATCGCTGGTGTAACTGTTTTGCTCGAATAGCCATTGGATCTGGATATTGGCGGGCACTTCGCGATTAAGTTCATCGACGACGCTATTCACTTGTGCTTGCCAGAGATCGACACGGCTATTGTTAAGCATGCGCGCGGCGACAAAAACGCCTTGTTCACCATCGACTAAGGCTATGCTGTCCGCGGGCGTTTTGGCTTGGCGCGTGACAGTGGCAATATCCCCAAGTCGAATTATTTGACCTTGATTATCAATTTTGAGTGGCACTTGGCGAATGCGGGTTAAGGAGTCGAGTTCGCCCGAGACTTCGACTAAGGCGCGAAACTCGCGGTTGTTGATTTCACCTGCGGCAATTTTACTGTCGGCGCCGCTGAGAATATGGGCGATGGCAGCGGGAGTGAGTTGTAACTGGCTCATCTTGTTGCCATCGAGCTGCACTAGCATTTCTTCGGTCGGTGCGCCGTAGAGTTTGACAAAATCCGTGCCTGACAACAGCCTGAGTCTGCTCTGTAATTCCTTCGCGTAGCGGTTGAGCATATCGACTCGAACGGGCGTATTGCTATTCCACACTAAGCTTAAAATGGCGGTGTAGGCATAACCAATTTGATCATCGAGTGTCGGGGATGGTATGCCCTCGGGCAGATTGACTTTCGCATCGGCTAATAAATCCCGCGCCCGAGACCACACGGGATCTGTCTCCATGACAGTGTCTTTCAATTCTAACTGTATGACTGAAATCCCCGGCCGAGAGGTCGACTGGATCAGCTTGATTTCTTCTAAGCGTCTGAGCTGATTTTCGAGCACTTCAGTGACTAAGGCTTCGACCCGCTCGGCCGAAGCACCGGGGTACGGGGTGATCACAGAGGCGAAACGGTTGGTTATGTGTGGATCTTCAGTACGCGGCAGACTCGAGATAGCGCCAAAGCCCGCGACCAGTAATAGTGCAATAACGAGGCTGACTAAGCGGCCGTTTTCAACAAAGGCTTTAATCATAACTACCTCGTGGCTGCGGCAATGGGAGACACGGCTTGGCCTACGACCAGCTTATGGAGTCCTTGGCTGACATAGATTTCATTGGGCTGAATCGCGCCTTGAATGTAGGCCATGTCTTGGGTGGTGTAGAGAATTTCCACATCTCGTCGCTCTATGATGGATTGCTGTTCATCCTTTGCGATGACATACAGATTCCATAATCCGCGAATGCCATCCGTTAGCGCTGAAATTGGTACCCAATACCCAGCTTGCTCAATTTGCTGCTGTTGATGCAGATACGCAATTTCACCGTTAATCACACGGGCATCTTGGGGCAGGCTGATCCTTAGTTGTAGGGTGCGACTGATGGGATTCACTTCGGCGCTGATACCGGCAATTTCGGCGGTAAAGGTTTGGTCTTGCACGCTGACTTGTACTTTCTGTCCGGCGTGAAACTGCTCCGCTAACGCGACAGGTACGCCAATGTAGGCTTCAGGATTGATATTGCCCACTAAGGTGAAAATGGGGCTACCCGCAGTAACCACTTCGCCCAAGTTATGCAGTCTTTGGCTGATGGTGCCGTCGAAAGGCGCCACTAAGATGGATTTATCGAGCTTAAGTTGATTGGCATGCTGTGAGGCAAGTAGGCGTTTTTTTGCCGCGGCTAAGCTATTTAATTGTGAGCGGTTTTCATCTAATAGCTGCTCAGATACATAGCCAGATTTTTTCAATTCTTGATTACGTTTTAGAGTGCTGGTGGCCAGATCAACATCGGCTTGGGTTTGCGCCAGACTCGCTTGGATCTCTTGACGTTCGGCTTCGAGTAGTCGGGTATCGAGAATTGCCAGTATTTGACCTTGCTTCACTTTGATGCCGGAATCGGCCTGTAGTTCGTTTAACTTTCCTGCTAGTTCAAAGCCGACGCCAGTCGTGTTGCCCGCACGGATAGTCCCCGTGAAGGTTTGCTCGTGCTGATAGCTTGGGGTCAGGATCAACGCTTTGCTTGTGACTGTGGGCAGTATGGTTGTCGTGGCGTGTTCAGTGACTTCCTTTTGACAGGCGGATAATGTGACTAAAGCAAACACGCAGACGCTGATAGTGCGCCAAGAACGTCGGGCAGTTCGATCCATTTTAAGTGCTTCCGCTGTAAGTTAAACGTTAATGCTATGTAACTAGACTTGCTAGTCTAGTTGCGAGGAACTAGACTGTCTAGTCTATTTTGTGCTTAACTAATGCCAATTTATTATGTCTATCTATTCGAGAGTCGATATGACGCATTCCTCTGAGATGCAGTTACCTCTGAGCCGTAGCGAACAAAAACGTCAGCAAGTGCTTGTGGCTGCTATTGATTTATTTTGTCGTCAAGGGTTTCCCCATACCAGTATGGATGAGGTTGCCAAGCTTGCGGGCGTGTCGAAACAAACCGTCTATTCCCATTACGGCAGCAAAGATGAATTATTTGTTGCGGCAATCGAATCTAAGTGTGTTGGCCATAATCTTAATGATGATTTGTTAAGCGATCCGACTAAGCCTGAATCGGCATTAACTCAGTTTGCCCTGCAATTTGGAGAGATGATTGTCAGCCCTGAAGCTATTACGGTATTCAAAGCCTGTGTGGCGCAATCCGAAAGCCATCCTGAAGTGTCGCAGTTGTTCTTCGACGCGGGCCCGAAACATATAGTGGGATTATTGGCTGATTATTTAGTAACAGTAGAAGCGCTAGGGCAATATCGCTTCGGTAATGCGCACCATAGTGCGGTGCGTTTATGTTTAATGTTGTTTGGTGAGCTAAAACTCAAATTAGAATTGGGCTTAGCGGCAGATGAACTCGTTGGCGATAGAAATGAGTATATTTTGGGTTGTGCAGACATGTTCCTGAAGGCGCATCGGATTTAATAAAACTTGCACAATATAAAAGTATCATTTTGTATCTCAACATTGAAAGCATGAACCTTTTAGCTTGATAGCGCGTATTATGCGCAAAAAATCTGTTAATCATTTTAAATGCAAGGAGCTGACGTGGCTAATCTAGAACTCTCACCATCGAGCGCAAAACTGCGCCTGCTGAAAAGCGCTGTATTACTGTTGCCGTTAATGAGTTGTGCTGCTATTGCAGCGGATAAACCTTCGCAGGAATATAAGCCTTTTAGATTAAGTGTCGCGCAGATCAGCACCCAGAGTGCCGAGGTTGCCAATGGTAATACTGAGCTACAAAGGGACAGTTTATTACTGAGTGCAGGGATGAATGTTCCGTTAAATCAGCAATGGTCTTTGGGCTTTCGTGTGGGTTACGACAGGCTGGATTATGATTGGCGCAATATCACCCTCACTGGTGCTAACAATGTCGCACCGCTTTTTGGTACCGACGGGCAGAATTGGGATCATATCAATCGTTACCGTGCCGGAGTGTCGTTAAATTATCGCATGGATAAACATTGGACCTTCTTTTTAGCGCCGCAGATCCAATATGCCTACGCCGACACTGCATCGGCCAGCGAAGCCCAGAGTTACGGTATTGTGGCGTCTGCCATGTATGCATTTGATTCGGGGAATATGATTGGCTTTGGCGTCGCGTATCTCAATGATATCGATGAAGTTCGCACTGTGCCTTATCTCGCTATGCGCTGGCAGATAGATGAACATTGGGCACTCGCCAATCCTTTCCAAGCTGGTTTTAGTGGTCCTGCAGGATTAGAGCTGAGTTATCGATTTAATTCCGATTGGAATGTCGGCTTTGGTAGTTCGCGTCGAACTGAGCGATTCCTTATCGAAGACGATGGCACAGTGGTAGAAACGAACGAATGGGTGAGTTATTTACGTGGCGGTTGGCAAGCAACCCCAGCATTAACAGTGAATCTTTACGCCGGTTATTACTTTGATGGTGAGTTAGAAGTGACCGACCAAGCCGCACTTGAAATGGATAGCCAAGGCGCTGCCGCCTTGGATATCGAATTCAAATTTTAACGTTAATGTCAGTTATTTGCCTAGCATGGCCTCTTTGAGGCTTTTCTGGGCTGGCTTGTCACCTAGCCAAATTTTTAACAGTGCTTGACGGAACATTTCACCTTCGATGGTGGCTTGTTCCTGAACATTTTTATAGGCCGTCACGCCGCGGGCTTTATTGGCGACTAAGGTAAATTGGTCACCTTCTTTAATTTCTTCGTTAAACAGCGCCATAAAGGCATCTATTTGCGGTTGAATATCGGCGGTGTTTTCTGCGGTCGCGTGCTCAAAACCTTCAGTGATCGCATCGCGCATTTTTTCTGAGGTGATCATGCCAGAGGTAATATTAAGGCGGATTGCCGCAATCGGAGCATCGATAACCGCTGCAGTGCTACTCAAGGCTGCTGGCAAATACAGACTGCCCACATATAAATCCATAAAGAACTTACTGCGAACGCCCGCGCCATTGAGCTGTAATGTTTGGCTATCTAATGTCACTGTCTCGGCGACTTGCACTCCTGAGACTTCTTTGGCCATTAATGTGTGGGGTAATAGCAGCGCGCTTGCTAGAGTAAGAGTAGAGAGTAACTTCATAATACACCTCATTTTTCTATTTTAATTATTGGGTTTTAAGCAGATTTTTATGAGTATTTACAGCAAAAAGTTGACCCCAACTTCTCAAATACTCGGCACCGAAAACGGATGTTAATCTAAAGAAGAGGGGAGTGATAGGCTAATTGTGCTTACGCATCATTCAAACATGGTTAAATATGGCATACTCATCATTAAATATGAGCATGCCAACAAGATGACTCATCCCGCTAAATTATCGGCGTAAAAATGTTGGTGTAAAGCTATCGATGGGAAATCATCAGCGTTAAGCAACCTGTATAAATTATCCGCGAGTGCCTAGCTTGTACTGACCACTCTGTTCGAACATCACCGCTTGTTTCTGTTTTGGCGAGATCAAAATGGGACCGTCGTCAAAGAAAAGAAAACACTTCCAATTGCGGACGAACACATCCCAACGAGTTTCAATAATCTGATATTTTTCATAGCAAAAATACACTGGCGTCTCATCGGGCCATTGTATAAACTCAGCTAACATGGTGGGTAAACTGCTATCTTCACTATCCCAAGCGCTCTGCCAATGATCTGTTTCCACCCAAGCATCAGCCTTCGTCGCCCAGTCTCCCTTAGTAAATTGCTCCGCACGACTACTCTTGTTGCTGATCCATTGGTTCCAGATTTCCATCGCACTTTTATCTGTTAACGGCAGGATGTGCGCCTTGTCCTCGTCGGTGACAGGCAAGTCTTTGTGGTTGAAAATCCACTTACGGCGGTAAGTTTCTAAAGGTATATAGGTATGAGCCAAACAAAATCTCCTAGGATATGCAGATGAGCAATGCTGAAACGAGGCTAATTATACGGTCTAGCGAGGTAATAGTGAAATCACCGAACACGAATATGCGAGTTCGGTGATCTTGAGCCTGTTATTGTGAGACGTTCATTAGTCTTGTGAGTTCAGATAAGTAATCACGTGCCACTTGATTATCGGGATCGGCATTAATTGCATTAGAAAATGCAGTGTGAGAAGCTTCTATTTGATTGATTTCAAACATGAATAATCCAAGTTTTATCCATGTTTGTGTATCCGATGGATACTTCTCTAGGTAATCTAGGTAGACATTAACTGAGTCTTGAATCTTGCCCTGGAGTTTTAAAATATGCGCATACTGAGGCATGTACTCATCACTATAAGCCAAAATTTTGACTAGAGTTGCTGTTGCAAGCTCAAGGTTACTTAGTTTGAGTGCCAGTAAAATAATGTGCTTTAACTCCATCTCAGTACAAAGTTCTTCAGGCAGAGCAAGTAAAGCATCTAATGCCTGCTGCGGCTGCTGTTCAAGGCTGAGTTGGAATGATAAGGCGAGGTGATATAGCCTTTTCGCTTCATTGTCAGATTCAATTAAGGGGAATAAGTTTTGGACTGTAAGTGATAATCCATAACTGTTTTTATTCGAGTTTAGTCCTATGATTTTTTTATAGACGAATTCCATTGATGATACAGATTTTAAAGTATTAATATACTCATTTCTTACTTGCGTAATATTTTTATTGAATTCATTTTTTAATTTTATGTAAATTTTTCTTTCGGCATTATTTAGTTTTTTATTTTTGTTGTGCCATAGAATGGCTCTTCCTGGTTGGTTGTCTTTGAACCAGGTTGGAGCTAGCTGTATTAATGATTTTGAATCAATTTCTAATATTCTAAATTCAATTTTTTCGCAAGATTTTGTTATTAGTTTCAGCATGTCATGGCAAATGTTGCTGAAGGCTTCGTAGTAGTCTGTTGTCATTTGGTTAATATGTGATTGAGTCCAAATTTCTGTTTCTCTTGTTGTTAGAAATTTTGAAAACTCAAAATAACCATATGTCTTAATTATTTTTGAGGCGATAGAGTTTTTTGAATTAATCTCATCCTCTATTTTATTTATTTTATTTATTATCACCTTGGACTTTAACGTGTTAGTGCTTAATTTTTTTGTGAGTACTAAGGCTTTTTTTGTTAGTTTTAAGGTTTTTTTGAAAGTATCCTTTTTTTCATTGCACTCATTTAGTGATAATACTAAATTTTCTCTATTTCTTACGATGTTATTGAATGTTGAATTAGACTTTATTTTCCTACCGAAATCATCTAAAATAATATTATTCGTTGAAATATGGTTAATACCATCGATTTTTGCTGCATTAGCCGATAGGTTAATAAAGTCAACGTTAGAATAGTTTTTTACCTCATCGGTTAGTGCATCCATTGCATGAATCAGTTGTATTGGAGTTTCTGCTTGATAGCCTGCATAAGTTTCAACCCATTTGTTATTTCGCCCCAATGTTGGGCCGAGATTCGCTTCAACTGTTCCGTTTGCATGGCTATATCCAGATTTTGAGTAACAATAATCAACGCCACTTAATAGTATTCTATTGAATCCCATCTCAATCGCCAGACGAATCGAACTATTAGTCACAGTAGGTCCAACAGTTATAATATTATCGTGATCATTACTGTTGAACCATGGGTATTTTTGACCCAGATATACGCTTTGTCCATGCCATTGAGAAAGTATTTTGGGGCAAATGTGGTAAGAGTTTACTAGAAGAGTGTTCTCGCTCAATGTAAAAATTTCTCTACTGACATCAAAGCTAAACTCTTGTGGATCAACACAAGTAATTATATCTATTGGAATAGAATTCTTTGCTAGTTTTCCAGCAATGCGAGATACGGCAATAATAAAAATATTTTTATTATTTTCTTTTATCCATTCAATGTTTTCATCAAGAGATGGTCCGCCTGCAACTATTAAGCAGGTCTTACCTTTAAATGTATCTTTAAGTATTTTTGCTGGTGTTTTATTGTCGGGTATGTTTTCTAATTGCGTCTGAAAAAATATTTTTTGAGTGAAACTTATACTATAATTGAAGTATTCATCTTGAATTGTATTCTCTATTCTATTCAAAAGTGTATTGTAGGCATCAAGGTGTAGGGATGATGCTCCAAGAGATGCGTAGACGTTATATTTACCTTTGGCAATATATAATTGAATATCTTCTTTTTTTAAGAGTTCTATAAATTCAAGTTCATTTACAATTTTAACATGTTTCTCTTGAGCCGATGGGATGTCTATAACGAGTAGCGGAAGCACTTCATCCAATTCAACGAAAATAAATTTAGATCCTATGGCTATATCTTGTTCTAATACATAGTTTGCTAATAGTCCTGAATCTAGTCCGACCACTATATTGAGCTTGTCTTGAGAAGCAAAGCTCTGTTTAAATTTTTTATTATATATAGTTCTTGAGTCAACGCTCTCAAACGTATGGCGATTAATACTGGGTAAGTAGTACTCGTTGAAGGGGCTTATTGTAAAGTTATTCGATATGTTGGTTTGTAGTTGCATATTTTCCTCGTTTGGGCGAACAACTTAAAGTGCACTTTGGTGCTACGAGCATAATGTCATTTCATGGAGGCTTAGCGCAAGTTACGCCCCATCAATCTTTTGACACTAAAAGTCAATCGAGATTTGCTACTAAATTGTAAATTTCTGATTTATACATATCAATAAGCAGATAAAAATTTCATATTTTATCTATAGTTGCCTATAATCATTTCTAATTAGTAGTATAATTTTTTTATGTGTTGAGCGCTATGAAGTTTTTTGGCGCGAATTTTGTATAAACAGGGTTGTTTGACGAATTTGCTCATAGTTGTCACAAGCAGTTAATCGAAGGTTTAAACAGTAAGTGGGGAGCTTTATGTTTGATAATAAAACAATTTTGATTACCGGTGGCACTGGGTCATTTGGACAAAAATATACTAAAACTATTCTCCAAAGATACAAACCCAAACGCCTCATCATTTTTTCACGTGATGAGCTAAAGCAATACGAGATGCAGCAAATCTTTAACGCTCCTTGTATGCGTTATTTTATTGGTGATGTGCGTGATGCAGATAGATTAAAACAAGCTTTTAAAGATGTGGATTTTGTAATCCATGCCGCCGCACTTAAACAGGTTCCCGCTGCCGAATACAACCCAATGGAATGCATAAAAACCAATATTCATGGGGCCGAAAATGTGATCCGGGCCGCCATCAGTAATAATGTTAAGAAGGTCATCGCCCTCTCAACAGACAAAGCCGCGAGTCCAATTAATTTATATGGTGCGACTAAGTTGGCCTCCGATAAGCTGTTTGTTGCCGCTAATAACGTGGTGGGAGATGGCAAAACCCGATTCGCCGCCGTTCGCTATGGTAATGTTGTGGGGTCACGTGGCTCAGTCGTGCCTTTCTTTAAACAACTGATTGCCAATGGCGCGACTTCGCTGCCCATTACGCATCCCGATATGACACGTTTTTGGATTACTCTTCAGGATGGTGTTGATTTTGTTTTAAAAAACTTTTCCCGTATGCAGGGCGGAGAGATCTTCGTACCTAAAATTCCTTCCATACGCATCACTGATCTTGCTGCAGCCTATGGGCCGAGTTTGGAGCAGCAGATTGTAGGTATTCGTCCCGGGGAAAAGATGCATGAGGTCATGTGTCCAGGGGATGACTCCCATCATACGATTGAATTTGATGACCACTTTGTCATCACGCCAAGTATTCGTTTTTTTGGGCGTGAAACAGACTTTTGTACCAATGCCTTAGGAGAGAAGGGGCAGGCTGTGCCGATGGGATTTGAATATAATTCTGGCACTAATCCACATTTTTTAACACAGGCTGAAATTCTTAAACTGGATACCGTTGCATGATCCCCTATGGCCGACAAGACATTAATCAGGCTGATGTTGATGCTGTGATTGAAGTGCTTAATTCTGATTATTTGACTCAAGGGCCTAAGGTTCCTGCATTTGAGTCAGCAGTTGCTTCCTATTGTTCAGCTCGCTATGGCGTAGCAGTAAATAGTGCGACTTCTGCCTTGCATATTGCATGTCTCGCTCTTGGGGTTGGAACAAACGATATAGTATGGACTTCTCCAATTACCTTTGTCGCCTCGGCAAACTGCGCGCTTTATTGTGGAGCTGAGGTTGATTTTGTCGATGTGGATCCTCTAACGGGTAATCTTTGTCCACATGCATTGGCAATGAAATTAGAACAAGCGGCTCGGATAGGGAAGCTCCCTAAGGTTGTTATCCCTGTACATTTATGTGGTCATAGTTGTGATATGGCAGCGATCGCTGCTCTTGCTGAACAATATAGCTTTCACATCATTGAAGATGCCTCACATGGGATTGGCGGGAGCTATCATGGATACCCTTTGGGTAGCTGCCAATACTCTGATATTACAGTTTTTAGCTTTCACCCCGTCAAAATTATCACCAGCGCCGAAGGCGGTATGGCCATGACAAACAGCTCAGAATTAGCTGAAAAAATGGCCCTTTACCGCAGCCACGGTATCACTAAAGCCCCCGATAAAATGTTAAGACCTGATGAAGGGGACTGGTATTATGAACAACACGCCTTGGGATTTAACTATAGGATGACCGAGTTGCAGGCAGCGCTTGGTTTGTCGCAAATTAGCAGGCTTAATGCCTTTGTTTTGAAACGCAATGAACTAGCCGCTATATATCGTAAAGAACTCGTTGGTTTACCCTTGAGCTGCGTTGAGCCTTTATCTAATTCTCAAAGCGCTAGACATTTACACATCATCCGCCTAAATGACGCATCAAGAAGAAAGCAACTATTCAACGATATGAGAGCTGCAAATGTACAAGTGCATGTGCATTATTTCCCCGTACATCTCCAACCCTTTTATTTACGAAGAGGCTTTAAGGAAGGAAGCTTTCCCAATGCTGAATCCTTCTATGGGCAAATCCTAACCCTACCATTATATCCAGGACTGGCAGAAGGGGATGTACAACGGATTTCATCTTTGTTTATGGAATTTATTGCATCTTAGGAGGCTCTATGAAGGTTGTGATCTTGGCTGGAGGTTTGGGGACTCGTTTAAGTGAAGAAACTGCCCTTCGGCCTAAACCAATGGTAGAGATTGGTGGCTTACCTCTGTTGTGGCATATCATGAAAATTTATTCAGTGCATGGATTAAGTGATTTCATCATCCTTTGTGGTTACAAGGGGGAAGTAATTAAGCAGTATTTTAGTAATTATCATCTTTTTACCAGTGATGTGACTTTGGATTTTATGACTGGGGAGCGGTATCTTCATAACGCTTCCACTGTGCCTTGGAAAGTGACATTAGTAGATACAGGGCGTGACACTATGACTGGTGGCCGCCTTAAACGCATTGCTAAATTGCTCGATGGTGAAGACACTTTTTGTATGACCTACGGGGATGGCTTGTCGGATATTGATATCAGCTCTGTGATCCGATTTCATAAAGAGCATGGCCGATTAGCTACCTTATCGGCAGTGGTTCCTCCCCCAAGGTTTGGTGGGCTTACGCTTGAGGGGAATCAAGTGATTCGTTTTGATGAAAAGCCAGCCAATGAAGGTGGGCGGATTAATGGTGGTTTTTTTGTCCTGTCGCCTAAGGTGCTGACTTTTATTGACGGTGATAACACCTCTTGGGAGCAAGAGCCACTGCAACAACTCGCCATGGCAGGGGAATTAATGGCATTTCGCCATGATGGATTCTGGCATCCGATTGATACATTAAGGGACAAACTACAAATGGAAAACTTGTGGCAAACGGATAAAGCGCCTTGGAAATGCTGGCTATGAAAGCAAGTGTGGATTTTTGGTCCGGTAAAAGGGTGTTTCTGACCGGACATACTGGTTTTAAGGGCAGTTGGATGAGCCTGATGTTAACGACACTTGGGGCGCAGGTTCGTGGGTTTTCTTTAGAGGTGATGCCAAAGCAATTATTTGATTTAGCAAAAATTGCCTCAGTGGTTGAGCATAGGATTGGTGACATAAATAATGCTGAGTTAATCAAAAAAGAGATAATGGCGTTT
This sequence comes from Shewanella sp. SM95, assembly GCF_025653595.1. Lineage (NCBI taxonomy): Bacteria > Pseudomonadati > Pseudomonadota > Gammaproteobacteria > Alteromonadales > Shewanellaceae > Shewanella > Shewanella sp. SM95. The sequence goes on along the minus strand of NZ_JAKKSE010000016.1, from coordinate 102,139 downwards.
AAACCTGACGTAATTTTCCATCTTGCGGCGCAATCTTTGGTGGCTACGGGATATCAGGACCCCTTGAGCACCCTAGATACCAACATCATGGGGACGGCTAAATTACTCGATACCCTTAAGGATTGGCCTTTACCTTTAGCCGTTATCATCGTCAGTTCCGACAAGTGTTATCAGCCTTCCCATGGCGAGTATAGTTTTATTGAGTCCGATCGTCTTGGTGGTTTTGATCCCTATTCCTGCTCCAAAGCTGGCTGTGAACTGGTGGTAAATGCTTATCGAGCTTCATTTTTCGGCAACACTCCCCAAATAGGTATTGCATCTGTAAGGGCGGGCAATGTGATTGGGGGGGGGGATTATGCTGCTAACCGTATTATTCCTGATACTATGGCTGCGATCGTTCGCCGTAAGCATGTCGCATTGCGTCATCCAGATGCTGTTCGCCCCTGGCAACATGTGCTAGACGCATTACACGGTTATCTACTGTTAGCTGAGGCGTTATATCAGCAGCCCCAGAAGTATGCTGAAGCGTGGAATTTTGGTCCCCTTGCAAAGGATATGTTGACTGTTGGCGAGTTAGTGCAACGTTGTTACCAACATATAGGCATGCAATATTGTTTTGAATCACAATTTAGTCGATTTAAGGAAGCGGAAATTCTACTATTGGACAGCACAAAGGCACGCGAGTCATTACAATGGCAACCCCATTGGAGCCTGAGCCAGACAATTGAAAAGATCCTTGAATGGTATCTAGGTGTAGCGGATGGTGCAGATGTTAGGCTACTCACTCAAGCGCAAATTCACAATTATATGAATTCATCTTTATCTGAAACAGGAGCTTGTCTTTGACGAACCAAGCTGCATTGAGGGAGCAGATTTTAACCCTTACCCGACAATACACTGATAAGCAAGTAAAGAAGTTGTTTATCGCAGGAGAGAGCTATATACCTGTTTCGGGTAAGTTGATTGATAGTAATGATATCAGCATGTTAGTTGATGCTTGCTTAGATGGTTGGTTAACCTCAGGACGTTACAATAAAGCTTTTGAACAGCGATTGGGGCAATGGCTGGGGGTTGAACATGTATTGACTACAGTCTCAGGCTCTGCTGCAAATTTATTAGCTTTCACTGCATTGACATCCCCAAAATTGCAGGAAAAAGCTATACGTGCCGGCGATGAGGTGATTACTGTCGCTGCCGGATTTCCTACAACGGTTAATCCGATAATTCAAAACCAAGCGATCCCTGTTTTTGTGGACGTCAATCCCTACACTTTGAACATTGATGTAAGTTTACTTGAGCAAGCTTTAAGTGAGCGGACGCGTGCGGTCATGATTGCGCATACTTTAGGTAACCCTTTCGATCTTGCAGCAGTGAGATCGTTTTGCGATCAGCATGGGTTGTGGTTAATCGAGGACTGTTGTGATGCCCTTGGCAGCACATATCAAGGGTCGCATGTAGGAAGTTTTGGTGATGTCGCAACTTTAAGTTTTTACCCCGCTCACCATATCACAACAGGGGAGGGCGGTGCAGTGTTTACCCGCTCCAAAAAGTTGGCAAAAATTGTCGAATCCTTTCGTGATTGGGGGCGTGATTGTTATTGTAAGCCTGGGGAGGATAATACTTGCAAACGTCGCTTCGACCATCAACTCGGTGAGCTTCCCCAAGGTTATGACCACAAGTACATTTACAGCCATATTGGTTATAACCTAAAAATCACCGATATGCAGGCGGCTTGTGGTCTATCACAAATGGATAAATTAGCTTCATTTTGTGAGAAACGTCGCCATAATTTCAACTATTTAGCATCTAAACTAAGTCATGTTGATGGGCTTGAAATTGCACAAGCTACACAGGGAAGCAATCCAAGTTGGTTTGGTATACCGCTGACCTTGTCTGGTTCCCTTGCAGGGAGAAGAACTTTACTACTGCGAGAGTTAGAACAGGCAAAAATTGGAACACGATTACTCTTTGCTGGGAATTTGACTAAACAACCTTATTTTAAAGGGCTCAATTATCGTGTTGCGACTGAATTAACCAATACTGACGATGTGATGACCAATACCTTCTGGTTAGGAGTGCATCCCAGTTTAGATACACCAATGCTCGACTATATGGCTGATTCGTTAGTGTTATTATGCCGGAGGTTAAGTGACTAAGAGTATGGTGATAACAGGTGCTTCGGGTTTTCTTGGGCAGACGTTACGAAGGAGCGCATTGTTTGAAGGTTGGCAGATTTTATGTATTAATCGTCACGCGATAGATGGGGCTCTTGCATTTGATGACCCTAGGCTTGAATCTCACCTAGCAATGTTTGCCCCTAAAGTGATCGTTCACCTTGCGGCCAGTTATGGTGAGGAGGCTAAAGGAGAAGGCTTGCAGGCGAATTTATTATTGCCCCTTCGTTTGCTGCAATGGGCATCGACACAGGTGAATATTCGCTTTATCGCAACAGGTAGTTTTTGGCAATTTGGGGATATTGAAACCCCTGGCCCAGTGGATATGTATAGTGCATCTAAACAAAGTCTTGCGGTGTTTTTGGATTATTATCGTCGCTGTGAAAGGCTTGATTGTTATCATTTGATATTGTCATCTAGCTATGGCCCTAATGATCCTCGGGGGAAGTTAGTTGATTACTTTGTCGATGCAGTCAAGACTAAACGGTCTGTCAATCTTGGACATAAAGATAAACACTTTGCGTTAACTGATGTGCGGGATGTAGCTAACGCTATTATGTTGTTGTCCTCTTATTCAGCTCCACTACCCTTGTTAACATATCGAGTCAGGACTGAACAATTATGGACCTTCGAACGTTTAAGTCGCTTGTTTGAAAAGTTGGGGTATACGCTAAACGTCAGATATAGTCCGCTCAATAATGGCATTATGGAGATTATACATCCTAACGATGAGCATATACCGACCCTGCCGCATTGGTCGGAAAGTTACTGTCTAGAGGATTATTTGAGAGCTAGATTGGCCAGTCCTATTACTTCTGAGCCCAATGGTAATGGATAAGGAGCTGTCATCGGCATGGGTTTTGTTGACCTCAGACTAGTGAGTCTATTCGTGAGTAACGTCACTTGTTTTTGATAATGTAAATAAGCTTGTTCTAACTGACGAGATTTCATTATTTCAGCATAGCGATGGGCCAGTTTTACATCATTATTTAACGCCCCCCATAGTACGTCGGGATCAGTCACTTTATTTTTGTTGATAAAGTCCTGTTTCATCGCGATGACTTCCTTAAGAGCACTCAGGTTTTCAATACATCGATGAGTTTCGTTGGCCTCGTGTTGTCGGTATAGCATTAAAGGCTCTTTGATATATATGATCTTAGATGCCCGTGCACTTAAGCCTAGCCATGCATGCCAGTCAGTGCAGAAGACTTTTGTTTCGTCAAATCCACCGAGTTGTTCCAGTGCTTTGCGACGAAACAAGCATGCAGAGAGAGGGAAATTGTTTCCCTTCAGAAAAATTTTGCTTTGCTCTTCACCCAGAATTATCGCGCTGTTCATATAGAAGGGGCATTTACTGACTCGGCCTTGGGGCGTGAGAAAATCGTATTCAAAGAATATCGCGTCTGCTTCGGTTGATTTGATCACTGCTTTTAAGGTGTCCAGTGACTGGGGTAGTAATATATCGTCGGAGGATAACACTAATACCCAATTAGCCTTGGCAGCTTGCATCACTCTGTTCCAGTGGCTGGACATTGGCAGCGTGTGGGGTTGCTCAAGTACCCGGAGATTTGGGTGGCTGCGCCACGGAGCAATAATACTGAGGCTGTTATCGGTGGACGCATTATCGGAAACCAGTACTTCAACGTCATCCAAATTTGCAGTGACGTTTTTTGATAATACCGAGGTTAAGGTTTCCCCTAATACCGCACCATGGTTGTAGTTAGGGATGCAAACACTCAAGATTGGCATCATAGTATTTTGGTCCCAATTAGACGATGGGATGTGGCATAAACAGGGGCGCACCATTCGCGGTCATAGGAGGAGTAACGCACGCCTTTCTCTTGGTTTATTTGGTTGATGTGAGCTCTGATTTTCGAACCATATTCAAACGCTTTATTGATCAATTCCGCCGAATAATTGGGGAGGTTGACCATCGAACCATAGCTCCCATCATAGTCAGAGGAGGTGGCAATAAGCCAACCTTCCGCTTTTGCTTTATCAAAAAAAGGCGTCCCTTGAAGTGGGGTGTTGATGGAGAGAGAAAATTCCTGAATGTATCCCTCGGCATGCAATTTTTTAATCGTATTGAGCGACTCAATGTCTGAATCGTAATTGGCCCCAACGGTTCCGACTGACATTGTGCCGTATATTTTAATTCCTAGTTCGCGGCAATCGTGCAGTACATCAAGTAGACGTTGGTAGTTGCTCTTCGAACGGTACTTAGAAATATGCTGCATTACTGATTCATCTAAACTCTCAAGCCCAATACGGATTTTATAATATCCGGCCTGCTTCATCAGTGTGAGTGTTACGGTATCAAGAGTGTCGTAGTTACCCATGCAGTTGAATTTAAGCTCTTTATTCAGGCCTTCATCGATCAATCTTTGGCACAGGGCTCGTAGATAATTGCGGTTAATGGTGTGGGCTTCTTCATTGAAGAAGATACCCTCTAAATCGGGTATGGTCTTTTGGAGATAGCGAATTTCAGCAATGACTTTATCTAAATCCCTCACCCTGTGGTTAGGTTTGGCATAGTAGACATTTGCCACCACACAAAAATTGCACATTACCGGGCAGCCACGGGTGATCCACATTTCAACTTCGTTATATTCTGAGCCATACAGACGGCAGTAATTACGTCGTTTGAGATCGATATCATCGGGCAAGGGTAATGTATTAATATCAACTAAATTCGGCTGTTTATTGGGATATATCCCAGGAGAATGAACATTTAAACCGCTTTGGATAAAGTGAGTGATGGAATGCTCAAATTCACCTGTAGCAATATAATCTACGCCTTGCAGCAAACAGTCTTCTGGGGTCGCAGTCGGCTGCGGACCGCAGGCAAGAATTTTAAGTTGCGGCAAGTGTTGCTTAAGCACCTTAAATATGGCCAATTGTTTGCGGTAAATAATAGAGTCAATTTCTACAATCAATAAATCTGGTGCGAGTTGGATGACTATATTGAGATATTCATCACTGTCGACTCCGTAATAGTTCATATCTATCATACGGACCCGATGCTCCGTATCGCGTTTTAGCATGGCGGTGAGATAAGATAAATTAAACGGGTAAAAGGTCGTGACTTTAAATTTGCCTGAGCTACCACTCCAACGGCTCGGGAAATAATCGATTTGATCGCCTAGCTCTGTTCTACCTACGGGGGTGGTAACTAAGATAAACATACATTGTTCCTCAGTGACGGTTTACGGTCGTAAGCAACTCACTCACGATAGAAAGTAATTTTGACATCCCCTTTATATCGGCAAAAACTGTTCCAGCTTTATTTATAAGTTGATTCCGAACTTCAGGCTGGTTTTGTAAAATCATTAATTGAGATACGGCCTCGGGTAAAGTATTGCTTATTTGGCAACATTGATGTGCTGCCAGTGCGTCCAATTCGGCATTTTCACACAGGTGTTTGACTGGTAACAGGATAGTGGCTGCCCGTGCGGCGATAGATTCAAATAAGGATAAGCCGTAACAGCTTAATATTATTGTTGATTCGGCCAATAATTGTGGCAGGTTGCTCGGATTATGGAGAACCTTGATCTTGGAGTCACTTTTGATCTCAGGCGCCTTTGCTAACGGGCCTCTTATCCAAAGGTAATCCCAGTGAGGGTTGATCGTATCTTCCAGTAAATGGGGTAGATATCGACCGTAATCCAGCGCATCTGTGCCGCCCGTTAAAATCATCACTTGCGGTTTTTTAGGGAGCAATGTGATAGGACTAAAGAGATAATTTTGCCAACCGTAACTGATATTGGGATGTTTAATACTGCAATAAAAACTCGGAATAAATAGCTTATCGACACTTTCTACAAACACAGTTAGCTTGTCGAGCGCGAGTAATGCATGACCTTGCTGTTTGGCGTGGTGACAGGCATCTTCAAGAGCTAGCATATCGATAAAATCGGGATGGAAATCCAATATCAATAGGGGATTTTTGTCCTGCTTAATGCGAGTAAAGAGTTCAACTTCATCCTCAAACCATTGCACTTTGGTGTGTAGCCAAGGGAGTTCATAGGGGGAGCCAATAACATGTAATTGGGTGCCTAATCCTAATTGTTCCTGTAGTGCCTCGGCAATCAGGGCACAGCGTTTGAGGTGCCCCATCCCTATGACACTATCAACATGGCAATAAAGGCTTACCTTAGGATACTGTTTATCGGCAGCTTTTTGCTGTACATGGGTATTTATCGCGGCTAATGCAAGGTCATCAAGCAGTTGTTGCTGTACCCATTCAAGGCTTACAATCGACTCCGTACCATGGTGGACATACCAACGAAAGTACACCTCTGCCATAAAGCGAAAATCGGCAGGGGTATCCACGGAAATCCGGTGCTTTATCCGTGAATGATCCGCACTATCGTCAATAGAGAGATAATCAAGTACAGGGGTGAGTTTATCTGCATAACCTACGTGTTCCCGAGACATGTCGCATTGACTGGCTGTCATCAGTTTTTTCCATCCCCTTTGGCTGTAAAATGCCATTCCCTCATGAATTGAGCTTACATTGTCACGGAGCTTAATACTGTCCTTGTTTGATGCCATTAGTGCCGTTAAGGCGTGATCGATAAAATTGGGGTCTATAAGTGGGCAATCACCACAGATATACACGATATAATCAGGCTGTTGTCGCTGGATGATCCTATCAAGCCTGCCCATCAGATCATTAACATCACCTTCAAAGGGGACACAGGTTAGCTGGTTTTCTTGTGCCCAATTGATTAGGGGTTGGTTGAACTCATCTGCAGTTGTGGCAAGTTCTATTGCGCTAATTGTGCTACACGTCTTTAGGCGCCTTAAAATATGGCCAATAATAGGAAGAGTATTACCTGCGGCATCACAAGCGAGTGGTAGCAAATGTTTACCAGCTAAGCGACTAGAGTTAAGGCGTGCGCCAATGATGGCGAGTATTTTGGTCATAGATTAATACTCTCTGGGGTAATGCAGAGATTGAAATCGAGTAAATTGCCACCTTCCTTGAGTGTCTCATCGGCTTCTGCTAACGAAAACCATAGTCGATTAAGGTATTTATCATCTATTTTTTTACTCAAAATCATGGGGAGTGCAGCACAATTGGCGGGATCCCAAGTTAATCGCACGCCACATTGGCCGCTGCCAAACCGAATTTGGCCAGCAGTAGCACCAATGGCGCTATTTGCCGAAACAATTGAAGAAACAGGAGAACCTTGGTCCATATCCTCTTGTATTTGAAAAAACTCTTCCTGTTCACCACCGAGATTGGTCTGGTACCAGGCTCTATTATCATAGCCGAGTAAAGTCAGATAACTGAGTCGGATTGAGGCTTCAGGGCGCTGCTTGTCCTCAAAGAAAAGGCCTGTATGTAAAGATTCATGCTCGATACGGTACCATTTAATGATGGCGCCACTTTTTAATGATTGACGGCAATAAATCACTAAATTGCCCTCTGCGCAGCCTAATTCATAATTCACCCGATTGAGATCGGTGACACGATCACGTGCACGAAATCGTTCCATCAACAAATGATTCGAGTAGAAATCAGCACCATAACTAATATGGTCGAAGTAACCATGGGATAAGGTACCTAGGACGGGTTCAAAGCCGTGGGACTTAAAGGCTAATTTATCAATAGCTAATCCACGGTTACCATTTAGGCTCAGGTGTACCTTAGGGGTACGAATATGCAAACGACGTCTTTGTGTATCGTACTCAATCTGAATATCTTCTTGTGCTTCCCAAGGCGCAAATACTGGCGCATCAGCAGGATTAGCAACCAAGTTAAGTTGCTGATAGCGTTTTGCGGTGAGGTGGGTACGCAGATCGCTTGCCCACATACGGCATAAGTTTCGCCAGTCTTGCTCTGTTGCATGTGGATTATGTGCGAGTGTGGTGAATCGTTGATAGCATAGACTGTTAAGTAGGAGGTCATTACGACCACTTAATCCCCAGCGGCTAACATTATATTTAGCTTGTTTTTTGACTGAAACCGGATGCTCTGCATTGGTGATTTCGACCGCATTTGATTCTTGCCAAAACTTAAGAATGTGTTGAGGCAACTGCCAACAATAGTTATCCATCTCTGCAAGAGTGTTAAAAAGGGTGGTAATCCGCTGCCATTCCCCTTCAACGTGATCCGCCTCAGTTTGATAGCGACCTGGACGAAAGTCGAACACTTCGGCATCACTGCCATAAACAGGAAAGGCCAACATGCCAGGTTTGAAGATTTTAACGAGATAGTGCAGATAATCTTCGAGTGTTAATTCGCCATGAACATAACGCTGGAACTTTTGAAAAGCGATTGCGTGGTTCCAAATCACCTTAATTGTTCTACCACTTGCGGCTTGTAAACTCTGTGGCCTATCTAACAGTGTGTTGGACCAGTTTGGATTATGGGAGTAGGGATTATCCCATTCCACCACTACAGCTTCAAAACCTTGATCGATATAAACATCTAAGAGCCCTGCTGAAACGGCTTGCTCATTGATATAGGCAATTTGAGGACGTACCCCAAGCAAGGTGTGATAGGTATCCTGCCCAAGACGGAGGTTAGCCTGATTGACTTTTGCAGGAACCAAAGGCCCAATAATTTGGCTATCACCGCTGGCGATAAGTTCGCACATTCCTTGTTGGAGCAATAGTTTGAATTCCGCTACCCACAGAGGGTCAACCTGTTGAACTGCTTCTAAGGTATAGGCCGTCATTTCAATTCCGACAGGAATACCTTTTTGCGCTATCTGTAGGAGTGGCCAATAGCATTTGCGAATGACTTCGGCATGTTGTTCATTTTCAATGGAGGAAAAGGCTAGATTGAGATGAAATACCGTGTAGAGGGCAGTAGTCATACTGGTTCATCCTCATATTCGATGTGGATCAACGCCAGCGCGGCTTGCGCTCTGGCTATTGCATCGGTTTTGTTATCGGCACAGGCTATAGCAAATCCCGTTCTTTGCGTATGATTAGCAAGCGGATAAATTACGCTACCAGGCGCTATAAATAGCGTTAACATTTCAACCCCAATAGATTGATATGCTTGTGATTCTCCATAAATGTGGCGGACTTGGCCTGGTGCTAAATCAAGGTAGCGAATAGCGACCGCCCGCTGATATTTAGCTGTAACTTCCTCTGTGGTTAAGGGCTCGCCAAGGGCGAGTTTGATAGCCTTTTCGATAAAATTAACGCCAGTCGCAAGGGGGATTTGGGTGGTCGAAAAGAATCCGCCTGAGAGTCTCCCTGCAATTTCAATCACTTTAGCGCCTTGAGCCGTATAGACCATATCTCCCTTGGCTACGCCTTGGTTGATCCTAAGTGCCGCTGCTGCTCGTTCAACAGTGGCAATAACCTCAGCTTTGATGTTTGCACTAACACCCGTAGGAGCATCGCCGCCATTTTCAATGATAAAAGGCTTAGTTCGAGGGAGCCACTCATAGTTACGGTCGGCAAAACCGAGGGTATAGTAGCGTCCACGATCGATCAAGGTTTCTGTACTGAACTGTGGACCTTCGAGATATTCTTCCAGCATGACCCTTGAGGTTGGGGATTCTTTGGCTGCCAATTCCCATGCGCTATCAAGTTCTGAGGCTATCTCTATTAGCTGAACTCCACGTGCGCCACGGCTATCAACGGGTTTAATAATCAGTGGAAAGCCAATCTGATTGGCTTGACTAAGTAAAATTGATTTATCCGATACATCCGCAAAGCGTGGAATAGGAATACCTTCTGCTTGCAGCCTCTTTTTCATTGCTAATTTATCAGAAACCCAAAAAGCTGACTCAAGTGACAGGCCTGGTAACCCCAAGTCATTACTGACGATAGCTACACTTAAAGGTACATCGGCACACATGGCGATCGCACCATCAATATTTACGCCCTGTGTTTGGAGTTTTTTGACTTCAGCTAAGATGGCTTGACCATCGTAGGTACTGGCAATAATTGGCCAATCTGCCATGGTAAGTCCTGGGGCTGAGGGGTTGCCATCAGCAATAACAAGTTTAAGTCCCATTTCCTTGGCAATGCGGATACCTTCACAGGCTTCTACGCCTGCACCCACAATCAGTAAATTCTTTATCATTAATGAGTCCGAGTATCGTCAACATTGTGAAGTCTTAAGGTGAGAATACCTTTATCTCTTAGCCATTTGATCGCATCAAATATTTCTTTCTCACTGGCGTAGGATGAGATGAGGACACAATCTCCATCCTGCCAATCGATTGTATCTGGCGCTTGGCAAATCCACTCACCTTGCCTTAATCCCCACTTTAGTTTGGAGGTATCAGTCAGTCCCGTTATAACGCATTCGTCGATAAGATTAGTGTTGGCAACAATTTGGCATGTATGGATACCTGCACCCCAAAGGAAGATTCGCTTACGCTGCTTAAGTGCTGGTAATATTGCATTTAAACAACCTTGCCAGTACGCCACTTCTTTTGCGCGGTAATCAGACAAAATAGCCCTATTCCGGCAGATATTGGGTTGTGCATCATCACAGTGGTCTTGTGCTTTGGTACTTGCTAGCACGCCAATAATAGGCGAAAGGTTACTGTTGTAGTGCTCGACGAGAGATACAACTGAATAACCCGCTTCGCTCAGACTGCGAACCAAATTATCCCGAGTGTAGTAATTAATGTGTTCGAAAGAGAAAAATCCAGGGCATAGACTGGCAGGTTTAGCCATGAGTGGCACTTCGACATAAATAAACCCCTCTGCCATGTTCTGTTGCAGGTTATGGCATTTTTTTAGGGTGTCTTGGGGACGATAAAGATGCTCCAGCACATGGGTCAAAATAATTAGCTCAAATTGTTCGTCAGTGTCAAAATCTTCTGCGCTGCCGTGGATACAATCGATTTGATATAACCGTTTTGCAAGTTCAACTGACGCTGTACCTGGCTCAACGCCTAGGACTCTGCTAATTCCTGCCTCGCGAAAACGCGATAAGGTATAACCGTCAGAGCTACCAATTTGCAGTGCTGAGTTGGGAAGGAAACCTATGCCTCTACGAATAAAACGAATTTGCTCATCAAGGTCTCTAATCTTGGCTTCAGTTGGTTTCTCTTGTCTTCCTGGATTAGTGTAAACCGCCATCGAGCTATAAAACGTCATCATTTCATCAAAACTAACCGATGGACTTTGACAAACAGATCCACATTCAGGACATACAGAAAAACCTATTTCCCTTGGTTCGAGGCCAGGAAGTACCCAAGTTGTTGAAAAAACAACTTCGGTTTTTGATTGACAAAGAAAGCAATTTCTTCTCATTAGAGCATCCTTATCCAAAGTACATTCCGCCATTGGCATTTATGGTTTGTCCACTGAGATAATCACTATCTTGGGAGGCGAGAAAGAGGGCGATTGAGGCTATATCTTCAACTTTGCCAAGACGTCCAACTGGAATTGCCGCTGCTTTTTGTTTGCCTGTCTCAGTATTCAATTCATGCTCAGTCATTTCTGTTGCAACTAAACCTATAGCAATCGTGTTGGCTCTTATCCCATATCGCGAATAGATTTTTGCAATTGATTGGCTTAGGTTAATAAGCCCTGCCTTGGCTGCGGCATAGTGAACTTGGTTATAGCCTCCCCACTGACCTCCAATGGAGCCAATGTTGATGATTCTGCCAAAGCCATGCTGTTGCATTGCAGGAATACAAGCTTGTGCGAGCAAGAATGGGCCGCGCAGATTAGTGTTCAGCATAGTGGTAAAATCATCGGCAGTAATGTCGCTAAAGGGCTTTTCCTGGGCTATGGCGCCATTATTAATCAGTACATCAATACTTCGATTAAAATATTTTTCGACCTCAGTAATACATTGTTTAATACTCTCAGGTTTTGATTGATCCAATGCAAAAGCGGCTACCTTATCTCCTAAGATGTTAGCTAATGACACGGCTTTATCTTGGTTATTAAGGTAAGTTATAGCGACCCAATATCCCGCCTCCGCAAAGGCTTTGGCGATACCGGCACCAATTCCTCTGCTTCCACCTGTGATTAAAACGAGTTTAGACATTTGATGGATCCCTTGGATTACCTTGCATGTCAAAGTAAGGCCACATTTTATCTGTTGTTTGACCCCCTAATAGCATTGGGAGGACATCATGCTCTGTGGCAATTTCGATATGAAGCAGAATGGATTCATCGGTCTCAATAAATTCAGCCAATGTTTGTTCTAGTTTAGTGCTATCACTACAATGCAATGCTTTAATGCCGTAACCTTGAGCTATTAAGGCAAAATTAGGCGATTGTTTGTTACCGCAAGCAGTATCGGTTTCCCAATTCATTAATTGGAATTGAGATACTAAGCCTAGTCTGTGGTTATCCAGAACCAGTATTTTGATCTTAAGGCCTAACTCCTTGATCACGCCCAGTTCTTGGATATTCATTTGAAATGAACCGTCACCCGCGATACACAAAATGGTGGACTCTGGTGAGTGGATTGCGGCACCTATCGCTGTCGGGAGATCATAGCCCATGGTGCCATGGCCTGCCGAGGTAAAAAGCTGGCGATGGGGGAGGGCAAATCTAAAGTGCCTTGCAACCCAATGTTGATGTGCGCCAACACCTGTGGTGACGATAGTGTTCTCTGGCAAAGAGTTGCTTAGTTTTTCTAGCAAGAGTTTAGGTGCAATTCCTGGATAATCTGGGTAGGGCCAAGCTAATTGCGCTTTCCACTGCGAAATGGTGTTATGCCATGATGATAGATTAGGTGGTGATAATTGAGCAAATTTGGGGTGTAAGGCATCAAAAAATTGCTCAAGTTCAGCTTGAACAGCCTTATGGTGAGCGATACGACTATCAGTTAATTCTCCAATATCTAAATCGACTCTAAAAATTTTAGCATTGGAGGCAAAGGCTGTTTTCAGTGTGCCAGTTTGGCGAACATCTAATCTGGAACCTAATACCAGTAATAAATCACACTCAGCAATTGCCTTACCTGCTAATTGGCTACCGGTATGGCCATGAAACCCTAATGAACCAGAATCATCGGTGTCCAAAACTCCTACGCCCAGCAAGCTATGGCTCACAGGTGCAGGCCAGTAGTTTCTTAAGGTACGGATTGCATCCACTAATGCTGGTGATATCATACCATTGCCGCAAATAATCACTGGTTTTTGTGAATGGTCAATGGCATTGATTAGCGCATCTATAAAAGTGCCTAGCTCTGTGCGATTCACAGGATTAGCAACCATTTCGGGTGCTTTGATGGATTCAGTTGCTGCACTGCGTTGAACGTCCATTGGTAAGTCAATCGAAACAGGACCTCTTCTGCCTTCTAAAGCCAGTTGCCATGCAATAGGAAGAATAGCGTATAGCTCCGCACTGTTTTTAGGTTGGAATTGCCCCTTAGTGATAGGTTTCATCAATGATGGGGTATCAACTTCTTGGAATCCAGATTGTCTTACTCTTTTTTGGCCTGTGAGGTCGCCAGTACCTACTTGGCCCGTAAATACTAACATCGGAATACCATCAAAATAGGCATCGGCGACGGGCGTTAATACGTTGGTTACACCCGGGCCTGATGTTACTGCCACTATACCTGGTAATTGGGTTAGTTTGCCTTGAGCCAGTGCAGCATAACCGGCGCCTTGCTCATTTCGTGAAGTGTAAACAGTCACACCGAAACGTTTGCAAGCATCTAATAAAGGAGCGATGGTTCCGCCGGGATAATTGTGAAATGCTTTAATCCCTTGGTGGGCTAAAAATTCAATAATAGCATCTGCTACTACTGTAATTGGGGACATACTCATTATTCTGATACTCCAAACTTTTCTCTTTGATACTTCATTGGGCGTAATCCATCTTGCGGATCGGCTCGCCATGCTCTATCTGAGGCTTCGCTGGCAACAAATTGTTTTACAGGGCTTCCATCAATGACGGTTGCAAGTTTTACCCCCTGAATTACCGTTGCAATTTGCTGTGGTAGCCAGCAATGACCTGCAGCGTATTCATCGCCTGTTTCATCTAAATCTAAATGGAACTCGACAACATCCGCTTCCCATCTATGTACGGCCCGATTGATGACAGCACTGGAAACGGTATGATCAGACCATCCAACTTTAACTTGGTAACGATTTCTAAAACTGCCCAAAACGGCTAAGTTACATTCACGTTCTGGGGTTGGATATGCAGAAACACAGTGCAGTAAGGTAATGTCACTGGCACCATTTTCTTTCAAGGTTTTTAACGCGTGATCGATTTCTTCTATCGTGGCCATGCCCGCTGAAATCACAACTGGTTTTCCTGTTTTCGCGCAGGCCGCTAGCAGGTCGTCCCAAAGTAATTCATAGGATGCGATCTTGTAGAAATCCACAAAGGGTTCAAGCTGTGCTACCGCGTCGAGATAAAACGGGGTACAAGAAAACTGAATACCGTATTCATCGCAGGATTGCTTGAGTTGGGGCAGAAAACTGACGGGCAACTCCCATTGTTTACGTTTACGATGCATTTCACTCTTAGATAGAATCTCAGGTGCAAACAGTTCTTCAATTTTAAACAGTTGAAACTTAACAGCATCGCAACCTATGTCTGCAGCTGTTTTGATAAATTCTATGCAACGTTGTAGGTCTCTATGATGGTTGCTGGATACTTCAGCGATAAAAATAGGTGAATGTGTAGTCATAGTTACTCGCAAATGGCTCGGTATAGTCTATTAACGGCAAGTCTCTGGGAAGCTTGATGTCTGGTGCTCTTGCTTTATCAGACTAGTTCTATTAGTTCATATTCTAAATAATCGGCAAGACTTAACCAATCGTGTTGCTCTTGTGCCTGAAGCATAGCAGGCAATATTTGCTGAAAAGTCGAATTAAGGACAAGTTCTGGGTAGTTTTTTTCTATTTTATCAAGAGAGAACCGTAACTCTACTGAAGCCTTTGCTTCTTGACCGAGTCTAAATAAACCTGCCGTTTGCCGCAGTGAATCTTGTAGACTTAAGCTCATAACATGAGGTCCTTATACTGAGAACCGCGAATTTTAGCGCCTGATAAACTCGCTTGGTAAAACTTTACTTCTGGATGCTTAGCGATGTAGCGTTCCAAGTGTCTGAGATATGCTCTTAGGTTTAGATCCGTCGCTATCCGCTGGCCTTTGCCATTGATCAACCAGTGTTTAGCTTCCTTCACTTTCTGAATAACCGCATTAACCCATATTTGTTCTTTTATATCGTTTTGACCAAATTTGTGATCATTCCAGAACGAATGACTCTTGTTATTGCAATAACAAAAATCACACCCTAATAGGGTAATTTCTTTTGCCTTTAATTTGATCGCTAAATCAATTGCCGGATGAATGACGCTTCCACTCGTGAACAGTCTTAGTTTGGGATATTGAGAAGCGAGCTGGTCGTATATTTTACTGCCTCCATAGGCAATAAATCTTTGGCCTAACCAAGCATTAAGTACCATTGGATCAACCCGGGGAAAATAAACAAGATTGATGTTATGAGTCGAGGCTAGCGGTAAATGGTATTCACCTATCAATCCGTCAATGCAGATCACAATATCTGGTTTTATATTATTGTGAAGTAAACCACGTAATGCAGTATCGGCCGCTATGATTAGTGGCCTATGGGAACTTGAACTAATTTGTTGCAGATAATCATAATGCTCTTCTAAAGAAGGACCCGAGCCAATCACGATAGCTTTATAGCTACTATGACTATTTATTAAGCTCGCAGCATCAGGATCGTGAGTAATATAAAGTTGGTTATCCTCGAAGCGTTTTAATATTGCAGGATCATCAGATTGATGTCGCTGATTAGAGAACTCACGATTGAGCTCCATGACTAATAAGTCTCTGAGAGTCGCATTCTCATCACTGACAAGAGTGAGATCTGGTGTAATTGCAATATTAGGAAAATTTAACTTTGTGCTTGGAAGCGCAGTCAAATTAATGTTTGGATGCTTTAACCATTCGCTTTGATCTGTGTAACTGATGAGGAGGGCAAAAACGCTGAGATTTAAAATGCAAACATCAATTGAAAGATACTGTGGATTATCGATAAGTAAACTTGGTACATCTCCCATACCGACACCGTAGACGGTTACGTGAGTTGCATCTGCAGGTAATGTACTGATAAAGAGCCGTGCTTCGGCGATGCGGTCATGACGACTACTGAGCTGAATACCATTAACACTGATAGTTTGATTACGACCGTTGATAAGGTGAGCATCTAATTCATTGATGGTTTGGTTTTTAATCGCAGCAGCTACGATAGGCCAACGCTTAACGATAATATTGAGATTAGACGCAAATAGCTCGGTCATTCCGTTTCTCCGGAAGATTTCTGGGAGTTTGATATCACCAAGGTCACTATCTGGTCTCTCCACAGGGACTCGAACCCCGATCGGCCGCTTAGGAGGCGGCTGCTCTATCCTGTTGAGCTATGAAGAGACGACAGTGATTATACTGGTTTTATCTTTGATTAAAAGGCTTATGATTTAGTTGCTTAAATCTTAAGCGCTATGTCGTTTATCTGTACATTGTAGGCGGCATTTTGGTCTACAAGTACTGCGGTGGCGCTTTCTTCGCTTACTTGCTCAATTTTTACCGTTGCACGACTTTTGGTCGCGACGGCGCGCATTTCATTGAGTCTATCGGGTAAGTTTTGTTGTAATACTACTTGGAATTTATCACCGACACGAATGCCATGTTTACGGCCTAGATTTAATATAATCCTGTCTGCTTGTCGGCTAACGACTTGGCCAAGTAATGGCCTGCAATTAAGTGTGCTGTCTAAATCTCGGGTAGCTTGCAATATTAATTGAGTAATACTTTTTCCATAGGAGGAACGCCAGAATCTATTACTGTTGGGAGCAATGATAGCCTGTTCTTCAAATTCCCATGGGGCTGATGTGCTGTAGCTTTTGCTCCAGACCTCTTCGCCACTGATCCCATGATAGAGGCTGAGTTTGAATTGAAATTGCCTTAGCGGAGCTTCATCCCAAAATCCTAAGAAGGTGGGTTGTACAGGCTCTATCGATATATCAATGATCTGCGGTTGAAGAATATATTGGCTGTCGGTAATTTCACTGAGCCAGCTTGGGAGTCGATAACCGCGAATATCCACTAGGTCTTGTTCAATATCGAGTCGCTCGTTAGCATGGATGTGACTAAAGCCAGTTGAAGAGTAATCTTCTATAGTGTTCCCTAACGCCTCTGAAATGACCTCTTCAAAGCCTGAAAGTTGTCCATATCTAAGCTGAGAACGATCTTTTATTTGTGTTTGAGGTATTAAAATAGCGGCCTTTAATTGGCCATTAGGACACTGTTGTGTTGGATCATCATTTAGATCGAGGCGTAGGGATACATATATTTTATTTCCCTGAATTTGTTCACTAACGAGTTGAATGTTTATGGCTTGGGCGTTGCGATTTATCGCAAAGTTATTTTGTGTGAGGTTACCATTAGAGGTTTGTTGCTCACTGGAGATTTGAATACCTGTGCTTAATGTCGCATAGCTAACTGCTTGATTAATTGCTTCTTCCCTTGCTTGAGCTGTATTACCATTGATAATAGTTGCTTCTCCGCTGGCTTCTATCCATTCGGCTCTGGTGGGCAAAGAAAGTAGTAAAAGGCTCAAAATGATGAGCGAAGCTGAACCTGGTATGTGCATCAATTCAATCCTTATCGCTAAGCTAATGGCGATATTACCAATCGAGCCAGTTTTCTGACTCTTAATCTAATATGTCAATAAAGCAAATTTCGTGCCTGAGTATGAGAACTTTTGATAAAGTTTCCATTGTTACAGTCGATATACTGCGTAATAGAAGAATATTGTCGGACTGAGGTTAATATTGGTCCAAAGATTGCTGGTTTTTGTTACTCATTAAAAATTTGAAGCTTAGAAAGTGAGTCACTTGACTGCCAATGCACCCATAGATGAGGTAAATCCAATGCTAAAGCGTGTGATTATTCCCTTAACATTGATAATGTTAGGTGGATGTGTAGCTAAACCGGTTACGCCGCCCAAACCGAGTTTAGTGGATGGCAATGGGTTGCCGCCAACGGCAGTGATTAACCATTTAGCACAGCGAATAGTGACTGAGCTTGTTAAGCAAAATGATGCTTTGCGTTCTGATCAACCTATCGTAGTTGCAACACCAGTATTAGTGGGTGATTTGAATGGCACTAATGCGTTAGCGCAACAGTTACAGCAAGGATTAATGACGTCGCTCCATAGCTTTCAGTTTAATGTGGTGGATTTAAACTTAGCTGATGGCTTGAGAGTCACATCTGACGGGGATTTTATTTTGACGCGAGATTGGCAAAAATTGTCGAAAGATCTTCCTGTTGAGCATCTTGTCGTTTCGACTATGAGCGTAGTAACCAATGGTATGGCGATCAATACTCGGATTGTGAACATTAGTAACAATCGCGTGGTATCGGCATCTCAAACTTTTGTGACTCAAAAAGAGTTGGCAAACTACATGCAGCCTTCGGAGCAAATTGTGTCACAAAATGGCATCTTATATCGTCAGGCGAGTCCAGGCATGAATGAAGTGCGTGTCTTAGGAGATGGAAAATGAAACACTACCTTTTATTACTTATCACGGGGCTAATGCTAACTGGCTGCGCTGCTAAAGATAGATATGTGCAATGGGAAGATGTGCCGCCACCGAGTTTTCCTAAGTTAACGGCTATAGGATATGCGCCGTTAGCGACTCAACCGGCTAAAGAGCAATCACAAAGAGTGTTGATGGCTATGCAGGCATCAAAAATTGTGGCTTATCGTGAATTAGCGGAACAAGTTTATGGGCAGAAAATAACGGCAAACAGCAGTGTCAGTGATTGGATGTTGACGGACGATAATGTCAAAGCGTCAGTTTCTGGCGTGATCCGCGGCGCACGAGTCGTTAAGAGTTATCCCGCAGGCGAGCATTATGTCACTGAGTTAGAACTTGATTTTTCACAGGTTTGGGCGCTTTATCAACAACAGAGCCGTCCACAACGAGTGAAGGAAGTGACGTATTTCTAGCGTTTTTGAGAGTATGTTCAACAGCATGTATTGAGCCGCGTATTTACGCGGCTTTTCTTTTTGTACAAGACATTAATATCTAATCAGAGCTTAGAAAAGGGAATGCTAAGTGGGAGTGATGCGCTTGTTAGGCCTTTAAATCATTGCCTAAACTTGAGATAGTCGAGGTCTTGCCTTTATCGTTATAGGTGAGGCTGGAGGCGTTTCTGCTGGCTTGTAAAGCTTGAGCAAAGCGATTTAAACTCGCTAAATTCATCTCAATTAAACTGGCATTTTGTTCGTTTAATTCTTTGCATTCAGTCAATGCGTCTTTGATCTCAGCCATTTTATGCACGAGTTCGACTTGCTGAGTGAGTAGCGATTTATCACTGTGTTTTGCCAGAATATCATCATTATTCTTTAGTTCTTTCAGACATTGCGATTTTTCGTTAGCAAGGGAAAGCAGTAAATCGGCGTTTTGGTCAACCAAAGCGCCTTTTTCCTTGAGTATGATTTGCTTAAGAACAGCCAAATGGGCGTGTTGTAGATCTACCAGTTTAGCTATTTCAGTCATAGTTACTCTTTATTTAAGTCATTAAGTTCGGCTTCAAAACTTGCAATATTGGCAGCCAACTTTTCAGGGTCAATTTTATAGCGACCTTCGGCAATAGCTTGTTTGATTTCTGCTACTTTCTTTTGATCAACTTCAGGAAGGCTAGCCATTTTAGTCTGAGCTCCTTGAAGTTGTTGTGCCTGGGCCGTAATGACCACTGAGTCGCTTCTCTGTGGTGTTGTCGATTTTGTAGCAACTTGAGCAGATTGATCGCTGCTCGTTTTCGTTGCGCCTGAACGAACTTGCGCAGTCGTTGCAGTGTTGAGTTTGCTAATATCAATTGCCATTTTAGGCTCCAGCGTCGTGTGTACGGGATTTCTTAACTGGGGTATCGGCAGCTTACAAAAAAGCTTTAGATTATTTTACATTCTTACTTCAACTTCGCCAATGCCTGTGACTATAGCATCTAGTTCTTTGTTTGAACTGCTATTTTTGACTCTGATCCGATCACCTTTATTGCCATCTTGTAGGGCTTCGCCTACTGTTTTGAGCTCGAATGAGCCAGAACGAACGTAGATAGATACCGAATCATTTTTACAAACGAAGCATAAGTTGTTGCTTAATATGGGATTATCTTTTGCTACTCGTCGTTTTACTCGCACGCCAGCCAATTTACTCGGGTCATCGAATTCGGCACCTCTCAAGCTATTTTGTTCAATGTAACGGACTTCTACTTGACTAGGAGAGATGAGTTCGCCTGGTGCTAAGATTTCGGTTGAGACAACAACGGGGAATAAGATATCCACCCGAACCGAGATATAGATTTGCCAAGGGTAAGCTAAGTCTTGTGTATCGCAGCTGACTTTTAAGGTGTTATTACGGCTAATTTCCCTATCGCTAGCCAGTTCAACTTTCATTGGAGACGAACATTGTGACGGCAGCATTCTTGCGTCAACCATCTGTGGCGAAATATTTACTTTGGCATTTTCTGGAACGGATATTTTTTCTGAAATAAGCGCTTTAGCTAATTCTGAGATTGCCGATACGGTGGGGACAATAGGCTCTGCACTCGCAAAAGCGGGCATGAAGAGGGTGAAAAGACTAAAAAAACAGACTAAATTTACTTTCATAATGAAGAGACTAGCTTGTAACGCCAGAATGCACCTATACTTTTATTAAGTTCGAAGCTGACCACTGTAATAATAATTTGCATCACTGTCAGAAGATTGACTCAGTTTCGACTATGTTTATCGATAGATAAGACGTAAGCAATTAATATGCCTATACTCAACTGAGTTATAGGGCCGAACATAAACAGAACAACAAGGCAGAGTTATGTCGAGTATTCTTGATTCAGTCAACAAACGAACCCAGCTCGTTGGACAAAACCGTTTAGAATTGCTGCTTTTTAAATTAAACGGTCGTCAACGGTTTGGGATTAACGTGTTTAAGGTGAAAGAAGTACTGCAGTGTCCACCACTGACCACTTTGCCTAAACTTAATCCTTATGTGAAGGGTGTTGCTCATATTCGTGGAACAACCATTTCAGTGATTGATTTGAGTGCGGCAACAGGGGGAAAACCTTTAGCAAGCACTGAAAACTGTTTCATCATTATTTCTGAATATAACCGCAGTGTTCAAGGCTTCTTGGTCAGTTCTGTTGAGCGGATAATCAACATGAATTGGGAAGCGATTATGCCTCCGCCGCAAGGTGCTGGCCGTTATTCTTATCTGACAGCTGTGACTGAAATTGAAGGTGAATTAGTTGAAATTCTCGATGTGGAAAAAATCTTAGATGAGATTTCACCGGTTAAAACGGCTATCAGTGAAGAAGCCAATGAAAAACTGACCCTCGACAGAACTCAGCATTACCATATTATGGTTATTGATGATTCTGCCGTGGCGCGTAAACAAATTATTCGTTCACTCGAGTCATTGAATTTACAAATTGATACCGCAAAAGATGGTCGTGAAGCATTAGACAAGCTTAAAGAGATCGCCAAAGAGATGGATAATGTGGCCGATGAGATCCCCCTCATCATCTCTGATATTGAGATGCCTGAAATGGATGGCTACACCCTGACTGCTGAAATCCGAGATGATCCTAAGCTTAAGCATATTAAAGTGGTACTGCATACTTCGTTAAGTGGTGTATTCAATCAGGCAATGGTTCAAAAAGTGGGGGCTAATGACTTTATCGCTAAGTTTAATCCTGACGAACTGGCCGCTGCTGTGAATAAGCATTTAAGTTTGTAATTGCTGTAGGTTAGTACCTAGATACGCTTTACGCTATAATCTCGACTTTATAACATGATGGTTTCGCACTGATTTTGGTGCTTGCTATAGGATTTAGGATGTGAATGTGCCAAATAAATCACTCGCTGAGGCTGAATATAATCAATTTAGGTTGTTCTTAGAGCAACACAGCGGCATCGTACTGGGTGAAAATAAGCAATATCTTGTGCGCAGTCGTCTTGCTCCTTTGATGGGCAAATATAACCTGCCATCCTTATCTGATGTGGTTAAGCATTCGATGAAGCCTACTGAGCGTGCGCTCAGAGCTGAAGTGATCGATGCTATGACGACCAATGAAACCCTTTGGTTCCGTGATCGTTATCCATTTGAGTTGTTGAATAATGTCCTACTACCTGAATACAGTCGTCTGGGGCGTCCGCTTAAAATTTGGTCTGCGGCTTGCTCGTCAGGCCAAGAGCCATACTCATTGGCTATGACTATTCTTGAGTATCAACAGAAGAAGCCTGGTGCCTTGGCTGGTAGTGCTTCTATTCAAGCAACGGATTTATCTCCTTCCATGTTGGAACGTTGCAAAAATGCCGAGTACGATAGTTTGGCATTAGCGCGTGGTTTATCTGAAGAACGTAAGCGTCAGTTTTTTGATGCATTACCTTCAGGCAATATGAAGTTAAAGGACAATGTGAAGCGGTTGGTGAACTTTAGAGCGCATAATTTACTCGAGAGTTATAGTCTGCTTGGCAAGTTCGACATTATCTTTTGCCGCAATGTGCTGATTTATTTTGCACCAGAGGCAAAGGCAAAAATTTTGCGGCAATTCGCTGCCGCTCTCAATCCCAAAGGGATTTTATTTCTCGGTGCATCAGAATCTATCGCTGGTTTAACGGACGAGTTTGATATGGTTCGTTGTAACCCTGGCATTTATTACCAGAAAAAGACTTAACTCAGCCGCTCTAAAGAAAATTACCGACAATTGTCGGTAATTTTTTACCCATCACTTACTCATCCTTGTTGTTATTCTCAAAATTTTCCTGATGTTGGCACATGAATTGCTTTATTTTCGTGAGAACACGAGGAGGCAATTTTATGGCGATCAATTTTGATAATGCACTGGGTGTGCATCAATACACTCTCGGTATTAGAGCGCAGCGGGCTGAAGTCATTTCAAGCAATATCGCTAACGCAGATACGCCACATTACAAAGCCCGCGATGTTGATTTTTCTGCGGCAATGCAGGCCGCTCGAGGCCAACAGCAGCAGCGAAATAGTCTTGAAATGCAAGAGCCAGATAAGCATTTTGGGCTTGCGGAGTTGACTGGGCAATTTGTTAAGTTCCGTGTGCCAAATCAACCCGATACCGGTGATGGTAATACTGTTGATATCCAACAGGAACAATCAGCATTCATGCAAAATGCACTTGAATATCAAATGTCGCTAGGTTTTTTAGACAGTAAGTTTAGTGGCATGAAGAAAGCGTTGAGAGGGGATTAATCATGAGTTTATTTAGCATATTTGATGTTGCTGGCTCGGGAATGTCTGCTCAATCGGTCAGGCTAAACACCACCGCGAGCAACATAGCCAACGCGGATTCCGTCTCGAGTAGTGTAGATAAGACCTATCGTTCCCGTCATCCCATTTTTGAAGCCGAAATGGCTAAAGCCCAAAGTCAGCAACAAGCTTCTCAAGGCGTTGCAGTAAAAGGCATTGTAGAAAGTGATATACCACTACTGAAAGAATACTCGCCCGATCATCCTATGGCGGATGCGGACGGCTTTATTTATAAACCGAATGTTAATGTCATGGAAGAAATGGCAGATATGATTTCTGCTTCGCGCTCATATCAAATGAATGTTCAAGTCGCTGAAGCAGCTAAGTCTATGCTGCAACAAACACTTGGGATGGGTAAATAACATGTGTTACTTAGGAGGTAAGCTGTGAGCCTCATTAATCAAATTAACCAAGCGTCGGCGCAGACGGCTCAAAATAAGAGTCAGCCAAATGCCGTTACGACGAATTCATCAACCAGCTCAACGGGTAATCCGTTTCTTGATGGCATACGTTTGCCAAAAGAGTCAATAGTACCGGAAGCAAAAAGCCAGCAGTTAACTCAAGATGACTTTTTCTCGTTATTAAGCCAACAGTTATCGATGCAAGATCCCTTTAAGCCCGTCGACAACGACCAAATGATTGCGCAGATGGCATCATTCTCGACGGTTGATGGTATTACTAAGTTGAATAAGGAAATCGTTAATTTAAACGGTGTTATGACATCAAGCCAAGCATTACAGGCATCAGGACTTGTTGGTCGCAAGGTATTGATCCCAACTGATACAGGTAACATTTCAGCTGAAAGCCCAACAATAAAAGGTGTGATTAGCACGCCAGCTAAAATTCCTGAAGTTACTGTACGTGTTGAGGATGAGAAAGGCCAAGTTGTGACCACCTTTAAAGTTGATGGCAGTAAGGGGGGCAATGTCGATGTTAACTGGGATGGCCTCGATAAAGATGGAAACCCTGTAACCGCAGGTAACTATACGATCAAGGCGAGTGGTTTAGTGGATGGGAAATCCCAAGAATTGCCAGTCTCGACCTATGCTCATGTGACCAGCGTTTCTCTCGGTACGGCCAGTACTGGCGCGATTCTTAACTTGAGAGGCGGTATGGGCATCAAGTTAACCGATGTGTTAGCTGTGTCTGAAACCTAAGTTTACCTAAAAGAATTTTTGCAGTATCCGAATTGGGCGTAAGTCGCTCATAAATGAATTGAGTCAAGTGTAGAGGTGAATTATGTCGTTTAACATTGCATTGAGTGGCATTTCTGCCGCGCAGAAAGATTTAAACACTACGGCGAATAACATTGCTAATGCGAACACCATTGGCTTTAAAGAGTCCCGTGCTGAATTTGCGGATGTGTACGCTAATTCTATTTTTTCAAATGCTAAAACTGCTGTCGGTGGTGGTGTTGCTACGAGTCAAGTGGCACAACAATTCCATCAAGGTAGCTTACAGTTGACGAATAACTCCCTTGATATGGCGATTAAAGGGGGTGGCTTTTTCGTTACAGCCTCTGAACTGGGTACATTAGACCACTCGTTTACCCGTGCTGGAGCATTTAAGGTCGATAAAAATAATTACATGGTTGATTCTGCTGGTAATTATTTGCAAACTTTCCCAGTGGATAAAGATGGGAACTCAACATCAGTGAGTTTAACGACGGCTAAGCCGGTACAAATACCAGACACTGCGGGTAGCCCTGTAAAGACTGAGAATGTTACTTTACAAATGAACTTAAATGCTAAGGAAAGTGCACTCGACCCCGCGGCATTCGATCCTCTAGATGCAAAAACCTACAATAACGTTACATCAATGACAATTTATGACTCACTCGGTGAGCCACATATTATGACCACTTATTTTGTTAAGCCCAAAGATGGTTCGTACAATGGTGAGAACAATTGGGTAGCTTACTATGCTGTTGATGGAAAACAAGTCGATCTAGCCGGTCCTGCTGGTACTTATCAAACAGATACCACTGGCGATGGTACACCTGATGCAACGGGCACGGCTCAAACTGCTGGTGGTTGGAAAGGCTCTGTTCTCAAGTTCAATTCAGTTGGTGTCTACACAGGTAGCGATCCTGCTATAGTCAAGACTGAGGCTTTAGGCGTCAGTGGTGCGGGTGTTTTAGGGGCTGGGGCCGATGGTACTCAAGATTTGACTGTGAAGTTTAATGCCCCAACGCAATATGCGGCTCCTTTTGGTGCAACTGAGTTGACGCAAGATGGTACGACTGTAGGTCGCTTAACTAACGTTGAAATCGGCGAAGATGGTTTAGTGACCGCGAGTTATTCTAATGGTTCAACCGTGCCTTTAGCACGGGTTGCTTTAGTTCGTTTTGCTAACGAACAAGGTTTAACGCAAGTGGGTAATACGTCGTGGAAGGCTAGTTTGAACTCAGGTCCAGCGTTAGCGGGTGAGGCAAATAGTGGAACTTTTGGTAGCATCAGTTCATCGGCGTTAGAGCAATCGAACATCGATTTGACGACTGAACTGGTTGATTTAATTTCGGCGCAGCGTAACTTCCAAGCGAACTCTCGTACCCTTGAAGTGAATAACACGCTGCAACAAACCGTATTACAAATCCGCTAATCATTACTTTATTTAACTAAGTGTTGCCGCCAGTGGCAACACTTAGCCTTTATCCTGCCGTCAAATCACTTCATTTTCATATTTTTCAATTCTATCAGTAAATTAAACGTTATTTTTTTTGGCATGATGCTTGCTTGGATATTGTCATGTAGAAAATTTGACGGAGCAGTCTGTGGACAAATTCCTTTATGTCGCCATGAGTGGCGCTAAGCAAAATATGAATGAGCTGGCACTCCGTGCGAACAACTTAGCCAATGCTAATACCGATGGTTTTAAATCAGATATGGCGCAGGCCAGATCGATGCAAGCCTTCGGTGAAGGGTTGCCTTCAAGGGTGTTTGCGATGACAGAATCTCCGTCAGCTAATTTTCGCTCTGGTCCGATAAAAACCACTGGACGGGATCTCGATGTTGCCATTAAAGGCGATGGCTGGTTTGCCGTTCAGGCGAAAGATGGCAGTGAAGCTTATACCCGTTCCGGTAGTCTCAGTTTCGATGCGACGGGCATGTTGTATAACGACAGAGGCAATCCCGTGATGGGGGATGCTGGCCCGATAGTGCTGCCATTACCTATTGATAAAGTGTCAATTTCACAGGATGGCATAGTGTCTGTTCGCCCTCAAGGGGCGACTGCTGAAGTGATAGAAGAAGTGGCGAGATTGAAGTTAGTTAATCCCGGCAATGCGCAGATGATGCGTGGTGAAGATGGATTATTTCGACAAATGTCAGGTGAACCTGCACCAGCTGACCCTTTCGTCGCAGTTGAAAGTGGTGCCGTAGAGGGCAGTAACGTTAACCCTGTTGATGAAATGGTGTCTTTGATTGATCTTCAGCGGCAGTTTGAATTGCAAGTCAAGATGATGAAAACCGCGGAAGAGAATGATCGCGCTTCATCTTCATTAATGCGTATTAGTTAGGAGATAGATTATGCATCCGGCGTTATGGATTAGTAAAACTGGCTTAGACGCACAGCAAACTGATATTTCAGTGATTTCAAACAACGTAGCGAACGCTAGCACTGTGGGCTACAAAAAAAGCCGCGCAGTATTTGAAGATTTACTCTATCAAACAGTTAACCAAGCGGGTGGTGTTAGTGCTTCTAACACTAAGTTACCCAACGGATTAAACATAGGTGCGGGTACGAAAGTCGTCGCCACTCAAAAAATGTTTACTCAGGGTAACATGCTGACGACGGATAACTCGCTGGATCTTATGATTGAAGGTCCTGGATTTTTTGAAATCCAGCTCCCTGATGGAACCACTGCTTATACTCGAAATGGTCAGTTTACCTTAGACGATACGGGTCAGATTGTGACGCCAGGTTCTGGCTATTTGCTACAACCCGCGATCACTATTCCTGATAATGCGACCAGTATTACCGTTTCAGCAGAGGGTGAAGTTTCAGTAAAAACGCCGGGTACCGCTGAGAACCAAGTCGTGGGTCAGTTGACTATGACGGATTTTATTAATCCATCGGGTTTAGATCCTATGGGACAAAACTTATATACGGAAACTGGTGCGAGCGGCACGCCAATTCAAGGTACCGCTTCGCTCGATGGCATGGGAGCGATTCGTCAGGGCGCCTTAGAAACCTCTAACGTGAACGTGACCGAGGAACTGGTGAACCTTATCGAAAGTCAGCGCATTTACGAGATGAACTCCAAAGTGATTTCAGCGGTAGATCAGATGCTGTCTTATGTGACTCAGAATTTATAGAGGCAAACATCATGGCTAGATATCTTGTGTTGGCCGTCGCGTTATTGCTTGCAGCTTGTAGCTCGACGCAAAAGAAACCCCTTGCGGATGATCCCTTTTACGCGCCGGTATACCCAGAGGCGCCGCCGACAAAAATTGCCGCAACTGGCTCTATTTATCAAGACAGTCAGGCATCTAGCTTGTATTCGGATATACGCGCCCACAAAGTCGGTGACATTATCACTATCGTATTGAAGGAATCGACTCAAGCTAAGAAGAGTGCAGGCAATCAGATCAAAAAAGGCTCAGACATGAGCTTAGATCCCATCTTTGCTGGTGGTAGTAATGTGTCCATTGGCGGAGTGCCAATTGATTTGCGTTACAAAGATAGCATGAACACTAAGCGTGAATCGGATGCGGATCAGAGCAATAGTCTAGATGGCAGCATCTCGGCAAACGTGATGCAAGTGCTGAACAACGGCAGCTTAGTGATCCGTGGTGAAAAATGGATTTCAATCAATAATGGTGATGAGTTTATTCGTGTCACTGGTCTCGTTCGCTCGCAGGACATTAAACCCGATAACACTGTCGATTCAACGCGAATGGCTAATGCCCGTATCCAATACAGTGGCACAGGCACTTTCGCAGATGCTCAAAAAGTGGGCTGGTTAAGCCAGTTCTTTATGAGCGACTGGTGGCCCTTCTAAGGAGTCGTATCATGAAATATAAACTGGTGTTAGCCGTTGCCATGCTAGTGTTTTCTCTACCTAGTCAGGCTGAACGAATTAAAGATATTGCCAATGTGCAAGGTGTGCGTAGTAACCAGTTGATTGGTTATGGCTTAGTGGTCGGTTTGCCGGGAACGGGGGAAAAAACCAGTTATACCGAGCAGACCTTTATGACTATGCTCAAAAACTTTGGGATTAATCTCCCGGACAACGTCAAACCGAAAATTAAAAACGTTGCAGTGGTAGCCGTACAT
The DNA here is from genome assembly GCF_025653595.1 of Shewanella sp. SM95. NCBI lineage: Bacteria > Pseudomonadati > Pseudomonadota > Gammaproteobacteria > Alteromonadales > Shewanellaceae > Shewanella > Shewanella sp. SM95. Next base: position 73,407 of record NZ_JAKKSE010000016.1, on the reverse strand, counting down.
GCGGATATGCCCGCTTTTATCAAACCTGGTCAAGATCTTGACGTGACGGTATCTAGCTTAGGCGAAGCCAAAAGCTTACGCGGTGGCACCTTATTACAGACCTTTTTGAAAGGGGTAGATGGTAATGTGTATGCCATAGCCCAAGGTAGTTTAGTGGTGAGTGGTTTTAGTGCCGATGGTTTAGATGGTTCAAAGGTGATTCAAAATACGCCAACTGTAGGTCGTATACCCAATGGCGCGATTGTTGAGCGTAGTGTTGCAACCCCATTTTCAACTGGCGATTATTTGACGTTTAACCTACGTCGTTCGGATTTCTCTACTGCGCAGCGAATGGCCGATGCGATCAATGATCTATTAGGTCCTGATATGGCGCGTCCTTTAGATGCGACGTCTGTTCAGGTAACTGCTCCACGTGATGTATCACAACGGGTCTCCTTTTTAGCAACGCTTGAAAACCTTGATGTTGTTCCCGCAGAGGAATCTGCCAAAGTGATCGTTAATTCACGTACTGGAACCATAGTGGTTGGGCAAAACGTACGCTTACTCCCTGCGGCGATTACCCATGGCGGCATGACTGTCACGATTGCGGAGGCGACACAGGTTTCGCAGCCTAACGCGTTGGCAAATGGTCAAACAACCGTCACGAGTAACAGTACGATCACAGCGACAGAAAGTGACCGTCGTATGTTTATGTTTAATCCAGGCACTACGCTGGATGAGCTGGTTAGAGCGGTTAACTTAGTCGGTGCAGCCCCTTCAGATGTGTTAGCAATACTTGAAGCATTAAAAGTGGCAGGAGCTTTGCATGGTGAACTTATTATCATCTAATTTCTGTCGGGAAAATCATGGAAAAGCTTTCAAGTTCATCACATTTTCTTGACCTGGGCGGGCTAGATTCACTCCGCGCCCAGGCTCAGAAAGATGAGAAGGGCGCCTTGAAAAAGGTCGCCCAACAATTTGAAGGTATTTTCGTGCAAATGCTGATGAAAAGTATGCGCGATGCCAATGCGGTTTTTCAGTCTGATAGTCCACTCAATAGCCAATACACTCAGTTTTACGAGCAGATGCGCGATCAGCAGTTATCGGTCGATTTATCTGACAAAGGTGTATTGGGCCTTGCCGATATGATGGTGCAGCAACTCTCTCCCGAAACAAGTCATTTCACGCCTGCATCGGTATTGCGTGACGATGGTGGCATGAAAATGCTCCACGACGATAAAGCGCTTAATGTGCCTATGCAGAGTTCAGCCGCTCCTGTGGTTGAACCCACAGTTGTAAATCATGGTGTGCCGGCTGCTATCGCTCGGCCTGTATTTGAACCGGATAGAGCTGAAGATGCCAATTCATCAATGGACATTGATGCGCCTAATCGTTCACTGGCTATCGATACGCCTAAGCCGAGCTGGAGTGAACAATCACTTTCAGTGGTAGAACCTGTGATTAGCGGCCAAGTTTTGCCGACGGCAGCATTTAGGGAAACCCAAAAGATTGTCAGGTTTGGTAGTCGAGAAGAATTTTTAGCGACCTTATATCCACATGCTGAAAAAGCCGCAAAAACATTAGGTACTCAACCAGAAGTATTGTTGGCGCAATCGGCACTGGAAACTGGCTGGGGACAAAAAATCGTCCGCGGCAATAACGGTGCGCCGAGTCATAACCTATTCAACATTAAAGCTGATCGTCGTTGGTTAGGTGATAAGGCTAACGTCAGTACCTTAGAATTTGAGCACGGTGTTGCTGTCCAGCAAAAAGCTGACTTCCGAGTTTATAGTGATTTCGAGCATAGCTTTAACGATTTTGTGTCCTTCATTGCCGAAGGTGAACGTTATCAAGATGCGAAAAAAGTGGCCGCTTCCCCTACTCAATTCATCCGAGCTTTGCAGGATGCGGGTTATGCCACTGATCCTCGATACGCTGAAAAAGTGATTAAAGTGATGCAGTCGATCAGTGAAGAACTGAAATCAATTCTGCCAGGAGAAGACAAATGATGAATCTTACAACCCTGTTTGTTCATAGGAGTGTCAACTAATGGCCGTTGATCTACTGAATATAGCGCGAACTGGGGTGCTTGCCTCCCAGTCGCAACTGGGTGTTACCAGTAATAACATAGCTAACGCCAATACCGCTGGTTACCACAGACAAGTGGCAACCCAGTCGACTCTTGAATCGCAGCGTTTTGGTAGTAGTTTTTATGGCACAGGAACTTACGTTAATGACGTTAAGCGTATCTACAATGACTATGCCGCAAGAGAGTTACGCATTGGCCAAACAACGTTAAGTGCCGCCGAAGCCAGCTACGGTAAATTGAGTGAGCTAGATCAGCTGTTTTCACAGGTAGGTAAAGTTGTGCCACAAAGCTTGAATGACCTGTTTTCGGGGCTGAATAGTGTGGCTGATTTGCCTGCAGATTTGGGTATTCGGAGTTCGACTCTAACAAACGCACAGCAAGTTGCCAGCAGTCTTAATCAGATGCAGTCGTATTTGAATGGCCAGCTTAATCAGACCAATGACCAGATCACTGGTATGACTAAGCGTATCAATGAGATCAGTACAGAACTGGCAAATTTAAACCTAGAGTTAATGAAGTCGCCGAATCAGGATGCGCAGTTGCTTGATAAGCAAGATGCACTTGTTCAAGAGTTAAGCCAGTATGCTCAAGTGAATGTTATTCCATTAGAAAATGGTGCTAAGAGCGTAATGCTCGGTGGCTCAGTGATGTTGGTTTCTGGTGAAATTGCTATGACGATGGGAGTCCAAGCGGGTGATCCATTTCCGAATGAGCTCCAATTGACTTCAAGTATTGGTTCGCAAAGTGTCACTGTTGATCCGAGTAAACTTGGCGGTCAGTTAGGGGCCATTTTTGATTATCGTGATCAAACGTTAATTCCCGCGGGTCATGAGCTCGACCAATTAGCCTTGGGCGTGGCTGATAACTTCAATAAAATGCAAGCACAAGGTATTGACCTCAATGGGCAAGTTGGTGCCAATATCTTCAAAGATATCAACGATCCTATGATGTCTTTGGGCCGTGCAGCAGGTTTTTCTGGTAATACGGGTAATGCAACGTTAGGCGTCACCATAGATGACACCAGTTTATTAACTGGTGGTGCCTACGAACTGTCATTTACCGCGCCTGCAACTTATGAACTGAGAGATTCGAAAACGGGGGCAATTACGCCACTGACGTTAAATGGCTCGACTTTATCGGGTGGATCTGGATTTTCAATTGACATAAAAGCGGGCGCTATGGCGTCTGGCGATCGTTTTGCCATTCGCCCGACAGCGGGTGCTTCAAATGGCATTGAAGTGGTCATGAAAGACCCTAAAGGCATTGCCGCCGCATCACCAAAGATTACCGCAGATGCCGCTAACTCTGGCAATACCCAAGTGAAGCTGACTCAAATTAGCAATCGTAATGCCGCAAATTTCCCTGTAACGGGCAGTGAGTTGACGATAAAGCTCGATACCACAGTTGTGCCTCCAACCTATGAAGCATTCGACGCCGCGGGAACATCCCTTGGGGCTGCAGCCCCTTATACGCCTCCGAGTATTAGCGCTTTTGGTTTTACCTTTGAAGTTGACAGCAAAGCGGCTGCAGGCAATGACAGATTTACCTTCGATTTATCCTTCGCAGAGGGGGATAACTCTAATGCTGTCGCTATGGCTAAGTTTAGCGAAAGTAAGGTGATGAATGGGGGAAAGTCGACCCTAGCTGATGTGTTCGAGAATACTAAGCTCGAGGTAGGCAGTAAAACGAAAGCGGCTGAAGTGCGTGTCGGTTCGGCAGAGGCCGTGTATCAACAAGCTTATGCGCGAGTAGAGAGTGAGTCGGGTGTGAACTTAGATGAAGAAGCAGCAAATTTAATGCGTTTTCAGCAAGCCTATCAAGCCTCTGCGCGGATCATGACGACTGCACAGCAGATTTTTGACACCTTATTATCCTCTGTGCGTTAGGAGATTTAACTATGCGATTATCATCCGCGCAGATTTTTAATCAAAGCATTACCAGTGTGCTGCAAAAGCAAACGGCGACCAGCAAAATTCTTGACCAATTGAGCAGTGGTAAGAAAGTCAATACTGCTGGTGATGATCCTGTGGCGTCACAGGGTATCGATAATCTGAATCAGAAAAATGCGCTAGTCGATCAGTTTATGAAAAATATTGACTATGCGAAAAATCGTCTTGCTGTGGCAGAAAGCAAACTCGGTAGTGCTGAAGATTTAACTGGCTCTATGCGTGAGCAAGTTATGCGAGCGATAAACGGCACACTCTCAGGAACTGAGCGGCAAATGATTGCCGAAGAGATGAAAGGCAGCTTAGAAGAATTGCTCTCTATTGCGAATAGTAAGGATGAATCTGGCAATTATATGTTCTCTGGTTTCAGTACCGATAAAGAACCTTTTGCTTTTGATAACTCGACGCCGCCTAAAATAGTGTATAGCGGCGATTCTGGCGTCAAAAATAGTTTAGTACAAACGGGTGTTGCCATGGGGACAAACATCCCTGGCGATAGCGCGTTTATGAAAGCACCCAATGGACTTGGTGATTATAGCGTCAATTATTTGGCCAGTCAGCAGGGGGAGTTAAGCGTTAAAACAGCAAAAATTGCTGATACAGCAACTTATGTTGCTGATACATATACATTTAACTTCACTGATAATGGTGCCGGTGGTACTAACTTGCAAGTGCTCGATTCTGCAAGTAATCCCGTCGCAAACGTAGCTAACTTCGATGCCACTAATCCCGTTAGTTTTAATGGTATAGAAGTTAAAATTGATGGAAAACCCAGCGCTGGCGATAGTTTCACCATGGAGCCGCAGGCCGAAGTCAGTATTTTCGATACGATCAGCAGTGCGATTGCATTAATTGAAGACCCTAATTCTGCCAACACTCCCCAAGGGCGAGCTCAGTTGGCACAGATATTGAATAACATCGATAGTGGCGTCAATCAAATTAGTTCTGCCAGAAGTGTGGCGGGGAATAATCTGAAAGTTGTCGAAAGTTACAAAGAGACTCATACCGAGGAGAAAGTGGTGAACTCATCAGCGCTATCACTCTTGGAAGATCTCGATTATGCATCAGCGATTACGGAATTTGAAAAGCAACAGCTTGCATTGAACGCAGTCTCTAGCGTGTTTAGTAAGGTGGGTTCTGTTTCCCTGTTCGACTTTATTTAACAGAAAGCAAGTACCTATCCATCTGTAAGATAAATTGTTAAAAATTTAGCCAAGCTCCAAGCCTTGGCGGTATAACTAGGAAGAGGAACTCAACATGGCTATTACAGTAAATACCAACGTGACTTCAATGAAGGCACAAAAGAATTTAAATACTTCCAGTAGCGGTTTAGCGACCTCAATGGAACGTTTATCCAGTGGTCTACGCATTAACAGTGCGAAAGACGATGCCGCTGGTTTAGCCATTTCTAACCGCTTGAACAGCCAAGTGCGCGGTTTAGATGTGGGTATGCGTAACGCAAATGATGCGATTTCAATTGCTCAAATCTCAGAAGGTGCGATGCAAGAGCAAACCAATATGCTACAACGTATGCGTGACTTGACTATTCAAGCTGAGAATGGTGCGAACTCAACATCTGATATAGGTGCTATTAAATCAGAAATTGATGCGCTAGCATCTGAAATATCTGCGATTGCAAACTCCACTGCATTTGGTAATACCAAGTTACTTGATGGTTCATTTGCTGCGGGAAAAACTTTCCAAGTCGGACATCAAAATACAGAAGACATAACTGTTTCAGTATCGAAAGTCACTGCAAGTGCTTTGAAAGTTCAGGCATCTGATGTGAAGGTCTCAACTGCTGCGCAAAGAAGTACTTCATTAACAAATATTGATGCAGCAATCAAACTTATTGATACTCAACGATCAAACTTAGGTGCTATTCAAAATAGACTTGCGTACAACATTAGTAACAGTGCTAATACTCAAGCCAACGTTGCTGATGCAAAGAGCCGTATTGTTGATGTTGATTTTGCAAAAGAAACTGCAACTATGACGAAGAACCAAGTGCTGCAGCAAACAGGCTCAGCTATGCTTGCGCAGGCTAATCAGTTACCTCAAGTTGCATTATCTCTTCTTGGTTAATGTTACTGATGTGAAGTTATTGGCGTTATCTTGAAGTGTTTTTGCCTACTTGTTCTAGAATTATCTAGAAAAGTAGGCAAAGTTTTATAGGGTTTGATATTTATGCTTATGATAATTAGAGTTATTTTATAAAATCAATATATTTTAAAAAATAACTCTAAAGTTAAAAAAGATGCTGCCGTTAAATATAGTGTAACCACTAAGACCCGCCTGGCTTAAGTAGACAGGCAAGTTCACAAGCCAGGTATAAAGAGGAAACGATCATGGCCATTACAGTAAACACTAACGTCACATCTTTGAAAGCACAGAAAAATTTAAACTCATCTGCCACTGGATTAGCATCCTCAATGGAACGTTTATCAAGTGGTTTACGTATCAACAGTGCCAAAGATGATGCTGCAGGTTTGGCGATTTCTAACCGTCTAAACAGCCAAGTGCGTGGTTTGGATGTGGGTATGCGCAATGCTAACGATGCCATTTCAATCGCCCAGATTTCTGAAGGTGCGATGCAAGAACAAACTAACATGTTGCAACGTATGCGTGATTTAACAATTCAGGCAGAAAATGGTTCAAATTCAACATCTGATATTGGTGCTATAAAATCAGAACTTGATGCGCTTGCAACTGAAATCACTGCAATCGCTAACACAACAGCATTCGGTAACACAAAACTATTAGACGGCAGTTTTTCAAGTGGAAAAACTTTCCAAGTTGGCCATCAAAATAGTGAAGATATTGCAATTTCGGTGAGTAAAGTAACTGCAAGTGCGATAAAAGTACAGGCATCAGATATTAAAGTATCTACAGCGGCTCAGAGAAGTACATCACTAACAAATATTGATGCAGCAATAAAAACAATCGATAACCAAAGAGCAAAATTGGGTGCGATTCAAAACCGTTTAGCATACAACATTAGTAACAGTGCTAATACTCAAGCAAACGTTGCTGATGCGAAGAGCCGAATTGTTGATGTGGATTTCGCGAAAGAAACATCACAAATGACCAAGAATCAAGTGTTACAACAAACGGGTTCTGCAATGTTGGCCCAAGCCAACCAGTTACCTCAAGTGGCCTTGTCACTGCTGTAGTTTAACGCAGAATAGTGAGAAAGTGATAAGGGAGGTTCGGTGACGGATCTCCCTTTGCCACTTTAAAGGTTAATGTAGTTTTATAGGGTAATTTTAATGTAACTATTTAAAGTTATTACTAAATTTGCTGAGGTATGGCTATGGATATCAATATAGCAAGTTCACCTTCTATGCTTCACAGTAAGGTTGATTTAGCTCAAACGCCGCTAAAAGTATCTGCTCCAGATACTGAGTTAAAGCGAAATACGGCTAGTGAACAAGCTGCGGAACAAGATGTAACGAAAAATGAACAGAATCCGAGTAAGCTGGCTCAAGTTGCCACAGAGTTGTCTGATATGATGTCTATGATGCGTAAAGGTTTAGCATTTAAGGTTGATGAGAACTCTGGACAAGCTGTTGTGACTGTACTTGACCGAGATACTGGCGATGTCATTAGGCAAATGCCGAGTGAAGAAGCATTAGCCTTAGCTGAGAAATTATCTGAAGTCACTGGGCTTTTGATGAAAACAGAGGCGTAGATATCCACATTACTAGTAGTGATAGTTGAAGAGTAAGAGGTTTATATGGCATTAACAGCGATGGGTATCGGTTCTGGTTTGGATATTGGCAACATTGTTAAAGTGTTAGTCGATGCCGAAAAAACACCGAAAGAAGCGATGTTTAATAAAACGGAAGACAGCATCAAAGCAAAAGTTTCTGCAATGGGAACCTTAAAAAGTGCGTTGTCTACGTTTCAAGATGCCTTAAAAAAACTTCAAACTGGCGATGCCCTCAATCTGCGTAAGGTATCTGTTAGTAATCAAACTTATTTGTCAGCAACAACAGACAAAACTGCACAAGCCGGTAGCTATGGTATCAAAGTTGAGCAACTTGCCGTAAATCATAAAATTGCTGGAAAAAACGTTGCTGATCCTGCATTACCTGTAGGTGAAGGGAGCCTTGATTTTGGTATCAATGGTAAGAATTTTTCCATTGATGTTTCGGCTACCGATTCGCTTGCTGCGATTGCTAAAAAAGTTAATGAATCACCAGATAATGCGGGCGTAACTGCAACTGTTATTACCAGTGATGCAGGCAGTCGTTTGGTTTTTAGTTCAGATAAGTCAGGTGAAGACAATCAAATTAGTATTATAGCTAATGACACGACTGGAACTGGACTAAATGATATGTTCGGTGCTGGAAATATCTCCACGCTTCAAGATGCTAAAAATGCGGTTGTTTATATCGATAATCAGAAAGTTACCTCACAAACTAATGAAGTTAAAAATGCTATTGCAGGTGTGACGTTAAACTTAACTGATGCTGATGTTTCTAAGACGACTACGTTAAAAATTGAACAAGATGATGATGCAGTAAAGACAAATGTGAAAGCTTTTGTCGATGCCTACAATAGTTTAGCGACAGCAGTTGATAAAATGTCGTCCTATGATAAAGAGAAAAAAACAGCAGCTGCATTACAGGGCGACTCTATGATCCGTTCTATAGAATCGCAACTCCGAAGTATATCGAGTGAACGAGTGCCAACTGATAGCGGCAGTTCGATAGCATTATATGATATAGGTATAAAAACAGATAGATATGGTAAGTTATCTGTCGATGACACTAAACTTAATAAAGTCATCTCTGAAGATATGGCCAGTGTTGAGGCATTATTCTCGACACCAGATAAAGGGCTTGCTAATCGCTTTAATGATCTTGCAGATAGCTATGTCAAGTCTCGAGGATTGATTGCTTCTCGTCAAACCGGATATACCAATCAGCAAAGCCAAATCGCAGATCAAAGAGAAGCCTTTACGCTTAAAATGGATCAGTTAACCGCGCGTTTAACGAAGCAATTTAATGCGATGGATCTTGTCGTTGGTCAACTCAATCAACAGAGCAGTGGTCTTGTTGATCGTTTGAATTCGCTTCCTGGAGCTGTTAAAAAACGATAGTGAATTTATAAATGAGTAAGGGAAGTATAAGTGAAACAACTCGATGAGCTTAATGTCCTTTTGAGTGAAATTTTAAATAAGCTGACTCAGCTTCCTGCTGAAGAGTCTCAATCTGACGAGTTGGTGTCGAACTTGCAGGTACTGGTTGGAGAGCGTCAAATTTTACTCAATGTATTAGTGGCTGATGCTAATATGACAGATGTTGATTATCTTCAACATCAGCTTGAACTTACTCAAGAGTACACAGGTAAAGCAAGTGTTGTTATGGCAGATAGACAAGCATTATTACATGCAGGTAATAAGAATAAGCGCCAGATTAGTGTTTATGAGACTATAGATTTAAACAGGTAGGTGTTTATGAGAGGATCACTGCAATCGTATCGTAAGGTGTCTTTAGAGAGTGAAATTACTGTTGCGTCACCACATCGTATTATTCAGCTTATGTTTGCGGGGGCACTACAACGTTTAGCACAAAGTCGCCTTGCGATTGAACAAAATGACTTGTCTAATAAAGGCATGTACATTGGCAAAGCTATTGGGATTATTACTGGTTTAAACAATAGCTTAGATATGGATGCTGGTGGCCAGATAGCTAGAAATTTGAGTGATTTATATGACTTTATGTTGCGTAGAATTTCTGAAGCTAACCTAAATAATGATGTGAAAGCAATCGATGATGTATGTGACATTTTACGTACTATCAAAGAGGGTTGGGATGCAATTCCTGCAGATAAACATAATATTTCTGCACATTCTGAAGCGGGTTAATATCTTATTTCGTGATTAAAAATAGACGCACTGGTTGCGTCTTTTTTTTTGGCTAAAAGTCAAAGTATTGACGTTTTAGACTAGAATCATGACGTAAATGAACTAAAATCAATTCAGTTTGGCATAAACCTCATCTGAGGCTTGCTTCTCGTCTGCTGATAATACAATATTCATCACAAGTAGTGATGGTGGCACAGATTGTTACATTGAATTTGTTAAGCTTTTACAGCAACTAATCATAAATAATTAATGCGAATTAATACATATTAGAGCTTTACGGCCTACTGAATGATGCAAACAGATCAACGAATTTTACTTATCGGCCCCCCATCAGAGCGATTAAATCGCCTGTGTTGCATTTTTGATTTTTTAGGTGAGCAAATTGCACAAATTGACGCCGAAAAATTAAGTGCTAGCCTCCAAGATACTCGTTTTCGAGCTTTAGTTATCCTAACTGATGTTATGGATGCTGATGCACTTAAAAACATCGCGGGTCAACATCCATGGCAACCTATGCTGTTGCTTGGCAACGTTGACGATCTGCAAGTGTCTAACATTCTTGGAAATATTGAGGAACCTTTAACCTATCCTCAACTCACCGAATTATTACACTTCTGCCAAGTCTTTGGTCAAGTTAAACGCCCTCAAGTCCCCACAAGTGCGAATCAAACTAAGTTGTTTCGAAGCTTGGTTGGGCGCAGTGATGGTATTGCCAATGTAAGACACTTGATTAATCAAGTGGCGACATCTGAGGCGACTGTACTAGTACTGGGCCAATCCGGTACAGGTAAAGAAGTGGTCGCCCGTAATATCCATTATTTGTCTGAGCGCCGTGATGGCCCTTTTATTCCTGTTAACTGTGGTGCTATACCGCCAGAGTTGTTAGAGAGTGAACTTTTTGGTCATGAGAAGGGATCATTTACTGGGGCAATTTGTTCTCGTAAGGGCCGTTTTGAATTGGCAGAAGGTGGCACACTATTTCTCGATGAAATTGGTGACATGCCATTGCAGATGCAAGTTAAATTGCTTCGTGTACTGCAAGAACGAGTATTTGAGCGTGTTGGCGGTACTAAGACCATCAATGCCGATGTGCGCGTTGTCGCAGCGACACACAGAGATTTAGAAACCATGATCAGCGTGAATGAGTTCCGCGAGGATCTCTATTACCGCCTAAACGTATTCCCGATTGAAATGCCTGCGCTATGTGATCGCAAGGACGATGTGCCTTTGCTATTACAAGAGTTGGTGAGCCGAGTCTACAACGAAGGTCGTGGCAAAGTGCGTTTTACGCAGCGTGCGATAGAGTCGTTGAAAGAACATGCTTGGTCGGGCAACGTGCGTGAGCTGTCTAACTTAGTCGAACGCCTCACCATTTTATATCCGGGTGGACTGGTTGATGTTAACGACTTACCCGTTAAGTATCGCCATATCGATGTGCCCGAATATTGTGTAGAGATGAGCGAAGAGCAACAGGAACGTGATGCTTTGGCTTCTATCTTTAGTGATGAAGAGCCGGTTGAAATCCCTGAGACACGTTTCCCAAGTGAGCTACCGCCTGAAGGCGTTAACCTTAAGGATTTATTAGCAGAACTGGAAATCGACATGATACGTCAGGCACTAGAGCTGCAAGATAACGTTGTTGCTCGCGCGGCTGAGATGTTAGGAATTCGTCGTACAACGCTAGTAGAAAAAATGCGTAAGTACGGAATGACTAAAGATTAGTTTTCTATTTTATTGTTATATCAGTAGTTTTAACCTCTAAAGTTCAGTTTCTAATTTGGCATAGATACTGCAGTCACTCCGTCATAAGCAATTTTTTGACGGAGTGACTATGTCAGCCAACCCACTAGCGCAAATTGAGTCATTCAAGCACACTAGCAAACAATGGAACCAACTGCGTGAGGCCGCTAATATGTCCAATCGAATGGAGCATATTTTACAGGCTATGCCATCCGGCGTGGTGATTATCAATGGCGACGGTATAGTCACGGATGCCAATCCGGTTGCAGTTGAATTACTAGAGCGCTCATTGTGTGGCGTTCGCTGGATTGATGTGATCCACAGTGCCTTTGCGCCACAGGACGATGATGGTCACGAAGTGTCACTGCGTAATGGCCGCCGCGTTAAATTAGCAATTACGCCACTCACGCCAGAGCCTGGTCAATTAATTGTGTTAACTGATCTGACTGAAACTCGGTTATTACAGAAAAATATCTCCCATTTACAACGTTTATCTGCACTGGGCAAGATGGTAGCAACTTTGGCTCATCAGGTGCGCACGCCTTTATCAGCCGCTTTGTTATATGCTTCAAATCTTGCTAGTCCTAAGTTATCCGATGCCGCTAAAGCGAAATTCCAGCAAAAACTTGTTGATAGACTCAATGAACTCGAGCGGCAGGTTAACGACATGCTATTGATGGCGAAAGGCCGTCAGGATGAACTTGGAGATCTAATCTCATTGGCTGAGGTTATCGACAATGTTTTGGCAAATTGTGAGCCGATAGCGGCAAAGCAAGGCTGTGACTTGTCATTTGATGATGCATCAAGCAGCTCGATGTTAGCTAATTCCAATGCATTAAGCTCGGCGATTAATAATTTAGTCATGAACAGCATAGAAGCTGGAGCAACTGAAATTCGTATCCAAGCGAAGGAAGAGGGCGAACGGTTATTATTAGATGTAATCGATAATGGCAAAGGCTTAGACGCCACTATGCAGCAGAAGGTATTTGAACCTTTCTTTACGACTAAGTCGCAGGGAACTGGGCTTGGGTTAGCCGTTGTGCAATCTGTGGTGCGCAATCATGGAGGACAACTGCAACTCAGTTGTTTACCGAATAAAGGCTGTACTGTGTCTTTAGTATTCCCTCGGGCTAAATCCGCGGTGATATTACCTTTGGAGATTACCCATGTCTGAAGCAAAGTTATTGCTCGTTGAGGATGATGCTTCATTACGTGAAGCCTTGTTGGATACTTTAATGCTGGCTCAGTATGAGTGTGTTGATGTTGCCTCCGGTGAAGACGCTATTTTAGCCTTGAAACAACATCAGTTTGATTTAGTTATTAGCGATGTGCAGATGCAAGGTATTGGTGGTTTAGGTTTATTGAACTACCTGCAGCAGCATCATCCTAAGTTGCCAGTGCTGTTGATGACGGCCTACGCGACTATTGGTAGCGCGGTGAACGCTATAAAATTAGGCGCTGTTGATTATTTAGCAAAACCTTTTGCACCAGAAGTGTTACTCAATCAAGTCTCACGCTATTTGCCATTAAAACAAAATGTGGATCAGCCCGTCGTCGCTGATGAAAAAAGTTTAGCCTTATTAGCACTGGCTCAACGGGTTGCCGCCTCCGATGCCTCTGTCATGATCTTAGGTCCTAGCGGTTCGGGTAAAGAGGTTTTGGCCCGTTATATTCATCAACACAGTAGCCGTGCTAATCAAGCCTTTGTGGCCATTAACTGTGCCGCTATTCCTGAGAACATGCTCGAAGCCACCCTTTTTGGTTATGAAAAGGGTGCATTTACGGGGGCTTATCAAGCGTGTCCGGGGAAATTTGAGCAGGCTCAAGGTGGCACTTTGCTGCTCGATGAAATCTCTGAGATGGATTTAGGCTTACAAGCTAAGTTGTTGCGGGTTTTGCAAGAGCGTGAAGTTGAGCGTTTAGGTGGCCGTAAAACCATTAAATTGGATGTGCGCGTGCTTGCCACATCCAATCGTGATTTAAAGGCAGTGGTCGCAGCTGGCGGATTTAGGGAAGATCTCTACTATCGAATTAACGTATTTCCTTTAGCTTGGCCTGCGTTAAGTCAACGTCCTGCAGATATTTTACCTCTTGCGCGTCATTTACTGGCTAAACATGCTAAGGCATTGAATGTTGCCGATGTGCCTGAGTTGGATGAGAATGCGCGTCGACGTTTATTGAGTCATCGCTGGCCTGGGAACGTACGTGAACTCGACAATGTGATCCAGCGTGCTTTGATATTAAGAGCTGGTCAATTGATCACTGCCAATGACATTATTATCGATGCGCAGGATGTGATTTTAAGCGGTGAAGATCTAGACCCATTTTCTTCTGAGCCGGACGGTTTAGGTGAAGAGCTTAAAGCTCAAGAACATGTGATTATTTTAGAGACCCTTAATCAATGCCAAGGAAGTCGTAAGTTAGTCGCCGAAAAGCTAGGAATTAGCGCACGAACCCTAAGATACAAGATGGCAAGGATGCGTGATATGGGGATCCAACTGCCAAATTAGTCTATAAATTCAAGTTATCATCACGCAGCCTCCACATTGAGTGTGAGGCTGTATTTATTAAAACACACAACCGCAAAAGTGGCTCATTTCATCCAAAATCCTTAGATATTGACATCTTCTTATCCCGTCAATTTATTATCAATCACGACCATCTGAAAACTTGGCCGTTATTTTGCATTGTCCCGTTATCGGTATTTTGATCGTCAAGAACTCGACGACTGGGAGCTCAGCATGCAAATAGGCGCAAATTCATTCCTGCAGGAAATGCAGAAACTCCAAGGCGAAATAACGCCGTCGTTTGGCGTTCAGCCAAATATCATGCAGCAAGTGAATAACACCAGTGGTGCAGACTTCGGTCAGTTGCTATCGCAAGCCGTCGGCAATGTCAGCGGCTTACAGTCCGCATCGTCAAACCTCGCGACACGTTTAGAGATGGGTGATACTACCGTTTCTTTATCGGACACTGTGATTGCCCGTGAGAAAGCGAGTGTTGCTTTCGAGGCGACAGTGCAAGTGCGTAATAAGCTTGTCGAAGCCTACAAAGAAATAATGAGCATGCCTGTCTAGGCCAGTGAATAACCCAATTAGCAGGTACGAATCGTGAGTACAGAAATGATTGTCGGATCCAATTCCGGTTTAGCTGACCAAGGTGTCCAGCAAGAACATAAGTCAGGAATGATGGGAAATCTTGGCGGTGTCGATATGATGCGCCAAGTGACTATGATTTTAGCCTTAGCGATTTGTTTAGCCTTGGCGGTATTTGTCATGCTGTGGGCGCAGGAGCCAGAGTATCGTCCATTGGGTAAAATGGAAACTCAGGAAATGGTTCAAGTGCTAGATGTACTTGATAAAAATAAAGTTAAGTACCAAATCGACGTGGACGTTATTAAAGTTCCTGAAGATAAATATCAAGAAGTCAAAATGATGTTGAGCCGTGCTGGTATCGACAGTCCTGCGGCCAACCAAGATTTTTTGAATAAAGACAGTGGCTTTGGTGTCAGCCAACGCATGGAACAGGCTCGTCTTAAGCATAGCCAAGAAGAAAACCTCGCCCGTGCGATAGAGCAACTACAAAGTGTCAGTCGTGCCAAAGTCATTCTTGCGTTACCTAAAGAAAACGTCTTCGCCCGTAATGCCTCTAAACCGAGTGCAACTGTGGTGATCAATACCCGTCGCGGTGGCTTAGGCCAAGGTGAAGTCGATGCTATCGTCGATATTGTTGCTTCTGCAGTACAAGGTTTAGAACCATCAAGGGTGACGGTAACTGACTCTAACGGCCGTTTATTGAACTCTGGCAGCCAAGATGGCGCGTCTGCGACGGCTCGGCGTGAACTTGAATTAGTACAGCAAAAAGAAGCTGAATATCGCACTAAGATTGAATCGATTCTGGTGCCAATTTTAGGTCCTGATAATTTTACCTCTCAAGTCGACGTCAGTATGGATTTTACTGCTGTTGAGCAAACATCAAAGCGTTTTAACCCTGATTTACCAGCACTGCGCAGTGAAATGACAGTTGAAAATAACACCACTGGCGGCTCTTCTGGTGGGATCCCTGGCGCGTTATCCAATCAACCGCCAATGGAGTCTAATATTCCAGAAGATGCAACAAAAGCGGCAGAGTCAGCAACAGCTGCAGCAGGTAATTCGCACCGCGAAGCGACCCGTAACTTTGAATTAGATACCACCATTAGCCATACCCGCCAGCAAGTTGGCGCAGTGCGCCGCATTAGTGTCTCAGTCGCGGTAGACTTTAAACCTGGCGCCGCTGGAGAAAATGGTCAAGTAGCCCGTGTTGCCCGTACCGAACAAGAACTGACCAATATCCGTCGTTTGCTTGAAGGCGCGGTTGGTTTTAGCTCACAACGGGGTGATGTGCTGGAAGTGGTAACCGTTCCCTTTATGGATCAATTGGTTGAAGATTTACCCGCACCTGAGCTTTGGGAGCAACCTTGGTTTTGGCGTGCGATTAAGCTTGGGATTGGTGCGCTAGTGATTTTGGTGCTGATTTTAGCTGTGGTACGTCCTATGCTGAAACGCTTAATCTATCCTGACAGTGTGAATATGCCTGAGGATGGCAGATTAGGTAATGAATTAGCCGAAATTGAGGACCAATATGCGGCTGATACGCTAGGGATGCTCAATACTCAAGAGGCGGAATACAGTTATGCTGACGATGGCTCAATTCATATCCCTAATCTTCACAAAGATGATGATATGATTAAAGCTATCCGTGCGCTCGTGGCGAATGAGCCTGAGCTCTCTACTCAAGTCGTGAAAAACTGGTTACAAGACAATGGCTGAGAATAAAACGAAAGAAGTGGCTACTGCGGCCGCACCTGCCTTTAATATCAAAGATATTAGTGGCGTTGAAAAGACCGCTATCTTACTCCTCAGTTTGAGTGAGGCTGATGCTGCATCCATTTTAAAACACTTAGAGCCGAAGCAAGTGCAAAAAGTGGGTATGGCCATGGCGGCAATGGATGAGTTTGGTCAGGAAAAAGTTATCGGAGTACATAAGCTGTTTCTTGATGATATTCAAAAGTATTCTTCAATTGGTTTCAACAGTGAAGAGTTCGTCCGTAAAGCCTTAACCGCTGCGCTGGGTGAAGATAAAGCGGGTAATCTGATTGAACAGATTATCATGGGCAGTGGCGCTAAAGGTTTGGACTCGTTGAAGTGGATGGATGCACGCCAAGTGGCGACCATTATTCAAAACGAACATCCACAGATCCAAACCATTGTGCTGTCTTATTTAGAACCCGATCAAGCGGCGGAAATTTTTGGTCAATTCCCTGAGAATACCCGCTTAGACTTGATGATGCGTATTGCCAATCTTGAAGAAGTGCAGCCTGCTGCACTGCAAGAGTTGAACGACATCATGGAGAAACAGTTTGCTGGTCAAGGTGGCGCCCAGGCCGCGAAAATGGGTGGCTTAAAAGCGGCTGCCAACATAATGAACTACTTAGACACGGGTATCGAAAGCCAGTTGATGGAAACAATGCGCGAGTCTGATGAAGAAATGGCGCAGCAAATCCAAGATTTGATGTTTGTATTTGAAAACTTAATCGATGTCGATGACCGCGGTATTCAAGCCCTGTTGCGTGAAGTGCAGCAAGATGTACTGATGAAGGCGCTCAAAGGCACAGATGATCAGCTGAAAGAAAAAATCTTGGGTAACATGTCAAAACGTGCCGCTGAATTGTTGCGTGATGATCTTGAAGCCATGGGCCCAATCCGCATCAGTGAAGTGGAAGTTGCCCAAAAAGAAATCCTGTCTATTGCTCGTCGCTTAAGTGACAGCGGCGAAATCATGTTAGGCGGCGGTGGTGGCGATGAGTTCCTCTAATCCGAGCGACAATAAATTGTTGAATAAGGTCTTGAGCGAAGGAGATGTCGAATTTAGTCACTGGGCGCTGCCAGATGTGACTGAAGCCGATGATGATTCTATCTCAAATCTGTTCGGCCATTCGAATCATCAAGCCGCTAAGTCGACTACTGTGGAAAGTGTTTCTCCACCGACTATGGCTGAGATTGAAGACATTCGCGCCCAAGCCGAAGAAGAAGGCTTTAGCGAAGGTAAGCAGCAAGGGTATGAGCAAGGGCTAGAAAAAGGACGTTTAGAAGGGTTAGAGCAGGGCCATACTGAAGGGCTCGCCCAAGGGCATGAGCAAGGATTAGAAACCGGTTTAGCCCAAGCAAAAATATTGCTCTCGCGTTTTGAAACCTTATTAGCTCAATTTGAAAAACCATTGCAATTGCTCGATGGCGATATTGAACTTTCGCTACTGAACCTGAGTATGACATTAGCGAAATCTGTCATTGGCCACGAATTAAAAACTCATCCAGAACAAGTGCTTTCGGCATTGCGCTTAGGTATAGAATCACTGCCGATAAAAGAACAAACAGTCACAATCCGCTTGCATCCTGACGATGTTATTTTAGTCGAACAACTTTATTCCAGCGCTCAATTGACCCGCAGTAAGTGGGAACTTGAAGTTGACCCTTCCTTAAGCCCAGGTGACTGTATTCTCAGTAGTCATCGTTCTTTAGTCGATTTGACCCTCGCATCGCGTATTGATGCTGTGTTTGAGTCTTTACGGAACCAACATGCTCACTTAAGTGACAAGCAGCGTCAATTGCAAGAGGCGATAGAGGTTGAAGATACCGCTAAACACGTTGCTGCTTCTGAGGCTGTGGGATCAGAGCTTGATGATCAGGTTGTCGATACGGTTTCTCAACATGCTGAGGATATACAATCTGCCTCAAACACAGGTGAGCAATTAGAGGCAAAATCAGATGCAAAATCGCCAACATCAACTGCTGAATAGACTTAATCATCATCAGGGTAAGGTGCCGCCATTTCGCGCTGTGGCCAGTGGTCAACTGGTGCGTGTTGTCGGCTTAACCTTAGAAGCAAGCGGTTGCCGTGCGCCTGTGGGCAGTTTATGTTCGATCGAAACCATGGCGGGCGAGTTAATCGCCGAGGTGGTCGGGTTTGATGGCGAACTATTATATTTAATGCCCATTGAAGAATTACGTGGTGTATTGCCCGGTGCGCGGGTTGTGCCTTTGGGGGAACAAACTGGACTCAATGTTGGTTTATCCCTGCTAGGACGCGTACTCGATGGTAACGGTGTGCCTTTAGATGGTTTAGGCGCGTTGCAGACCGATCAACAAGCACCAAGACATAGCGCCGCCATTAATCCCTTATCCCGCCGTGCTATTACTGAACCGCTGGACGTTGGCGTTCGCGCTATCAACGCTATGCTGACCGTGGGCAAAGGCCAACGTATGGGCTTGTTTGCGGGCTCAGGTGTAGGTAAGAGTGTGCTCTTAGGTATGATGACTCGCGGTACTACCGCCGACATTATTGTGGTTGGGCTAGTGGGTGAGCGTGGCCGGGAAGTGAAAGAGTTTATTGAGGAAATTCTTGGTGAGAAGGGTCGAGCGCGTTCAGTCGTTGTTGCTGCGCCTGCGGATACATCGCCTCTGATGCGCCTTCGCGCCTGTGAAACCTCGACTCGTATTGCCGAATACTTTCGCGATTTAGGCTATAACGTTTTATTGCTTATGGACAGTTTAACACGCTACGCCCAAGCGCAGCGTGAAATTGCTTTGGCTGTGGGTGAACCGCCTGCGACTAAAGGTTATCCGCCTTCTGTGTTTGCAAAATTGCCACGTTTAGTTGAGCGCGCCGGAAACGGTGGCCCCGGGCAAGGTTCAATTACGGCATTTTATACTGTGTTGACGGAAGGGGACGATCAACAGGATCCCATTGCCGATGCTTCGCGGGCGATCCTCGATGGTCACATTGTCTTGTCACGTTCGCTTGCGGATTCGGGGCACTATCCTGCGATTGATATTGAAGCTTCTATTAGCCGAGTCGCGCCTATGGTGATCTCCAATGAACATTTGGAGGCGATGCGCCGCGTGAAACAAACCTATTCTTTGTATCAGCAAAATCGAGATTTGATTTCTATTGGGGCCTATGCCCAAGGAAGCGATCCTCGCATTGATAATGCGATACGACTGCAGCCAGCAATGAATGCTTTTTTGCGACAAACCATGCGTGATGCATTTAGCTTTGCCGATAGCCAAGTCATGCTTGGGCAACTTGCTGCACAGTGCAAATAATGGCGTCATCGAATTAATTGAGGTCTAGTATGGCTAACGCCGATCCCTTGTTGTTAGTGTTAAAGCTTGCCAATGATGCCGAAGAACAAGCGGCTTTATTGTTAAAATCTGCGCAGTTAGAGTGTCAAAAACGGTTGAATCAACTCAGTGCTCTAAATAACTATCGCTTAGAATACATGAAGCAAATGCAATCCCAGCAAGGTCAAGCCATTAGTGCTAGTCACTATCACCAGTTTCACCGTTTTATTCGTCAGATTGATGACGCTATTATCCAGCAAAATCGCGTCGTAGCCGACGGTGAAAAGCAAAAAGAATATCGACAACAACATTGGTTGGAAAAGCAAAAAAAACGTAAGGCAGTAGAATTACTCTTAGCCAGTAAAGAGAAGAAGCGTCAAGTGGTTGAACAAAAAAGGGAGCAAAAAATGACCGATGAATTTGCTTCCCAGCAATTTTATCGCCGTCATCAACGTTAGTGAAATGATAGGCATCTTTACTGCTCGCGAGCCGGATAGGCTCTTTAGTTTTTTGTATTGATGGCATAAGCATCAATTTGACACCTCCCAGAGTTAATTCTTTTCGATATGCTGTCGTAAAACCTGATGTTTTGGCATCTTATTTGCTTTGATTTAGTCCATGACCCTGCAACCGCAGTGTTTAATTGACGTTTCTACCTAGCCATTTTCTTTTTTGCTGGGTGATGTTTGGGAGCACTTATGCAACAAATGACCAATATCCTGTTAAGTAAAACAGGCAACTCTGCGGCCAATTCCGCTAAGACATCTTCCCAAGAGTCTAATAATGAAGACTTTTCATCTACACTTGCGTCAGTCACCGCTAGCTCATTCTCTATTTCTGCGTCTAAAAAAACCATTGCTAACACTGATGATACTGTGCAGGTTACCTCTGCTGATAAAGTAAAAGATGACGATATATCAACTGATGACGCCGACGTAAATCTCATTTTTGCCCAAATTAGCATGGCAAATGATATGAAGAAAACGGCATCTGATGGAGATAGTTTGCCGCTAGCATTTTTAAATGCTGAAGAAGATATAACTGGTGAAGAAAATATTGATACTTCATCAGCGTTATTAACCGGCTCAGCATTGGCATCTACTGTTTCTGATAATTCAACATTGGCATCTACTATTTCTGCTGATTTAGCATTGGCATCTACTATTTCTGCTGATTTAGCATTGGCCTCTACTGTTTCTGCCGATTCAGCATTGGCCTCTACTATTTCTGCTGATTCAGCATTGGCACCTACTGTTTCTGATAATTCAACATTGGCACCTACTATTTCTGCTGATTTAGCATTGGCATCTACTGTTTCTACTGTTTCTACTGTTTCTACTGTTTCTACTGTTTCTACTGTTTCTACTGTTTCTACTGTTTTTGCTGAGATTGAACTGGCATCAGATATAGATGAAGCTGGTTTTTCTGCTGAATTACAAAAGTTAGTTTCTACTAGCCCAGATATGGCAGCAATTTCATTCGCAGATGACGTGAAACCATCTTTTTTGACTGATAAGTCACTCGTACATATTCTTCCCATAGACCCAAATATACTTGAAGCGTCAGCGGATAGTGATGCTGTGATTGATCCAAATTTGACCGATGACGCTTCAGAATTACCTTTAGAAGACACTGAGCTTGTCTCTGCCACTGAAGTCGGGGTGAGTATAGATGAGTCTTTAGTTGAGAATGAGGTCACACTTAATGCTGTGATTAATCAAGCGGGCTTAGCGAACAGTGCAACGATAAAGTCGGCAACTAACACTGCGGCAAAAGCAACGACTAGTAGCTCGACAGTGAATAGTCTCAATACGGGTAATATCGCGACCTCGGGAAATACTTTCGACCTGAATACCTTAGGCTCTTCAATTTCATCTGAACCATTAGGTACAACATCTGTAACAGAAAGTGATCTTGATGGGAGTCCCAATTCCGATTTGGCTGCTAACCTATTACTGAAAGATGCTAAATTAACGGTTGCGATGGATATTCCCAGAGACGAAAGTTTTATGGATGATAGTAATACTTTCTCAGAACTTAAGTCGACATCATCCATACAGACACTCTCGATGTCACAATTAAATCGCCAAGAAACCATGCAAGTTCAGCTGTCATTGCGTCAAGGAGTAGAACAGCAAAACCAAATGCAGGAGATGATCCAACGATTTTCACCTGTGATGAAGCAGCAATTGATTACTATGGTGAGTCAAGGCATCCAACATGCGGAAATCCGGCTCGATCCACCTGAACTTGGGCATATGTTGGTAAAGATCCAAGTGCATGGCGACCAAACCCAAGTACAGTTTCATGTTACTCAGCCGCAAACGCGCGATCTGGTTGAACAAGCTATGCCAAGATTACGTGAGTTATTGCAAGAGCAAGGGATGCAGTTGGCTGACAGCCATGTTTCTCAAGGCGATCAAGGTGAGCGTCGGGAAGGTAGTTTCGGTGATGCCGGCAGTTCAAATGCGGCTGATATGGATGAAATCTCGGCAGAAGAGTTACATTTAGGTTTAAATCAAGCGATTAGTGTAACTTCAGGTATAGATTATTACGCTTAAGCAGGTAACCTATAGCAATGACTGACATAATTACGTTTCAAATAAAACTGTAATGAGTTTCCGCCTAAATTAAAGAGAATAGTGATGGCTAAGGAAGAATCGTTAGAACTTGAAAGTACTGAAGGGCCTAAGAGTAAGAAGAAACTATTTATTTTTGCTGGTCTAGGCGTTTTAGTCGCGCTGTTAATCGGTGGCGGCGTCTGGTTCTTTATAGGAAGCGGTACCGAAGAGGTTCCCGCCGTAGCTGCCGATGGTGCAGTTCAGGCTGAAGTTCCAGCATCAGGAGCAGTGGCTACCGCATCATACGTGCCTATGCCGCGTCCTTTCTTATTCAACTTACCTGGGCCTGATAGGGCTCGTTTAGTTGAGATTAAAGTGCAGCTTATGGTGCGTGGTACCGATGATGATGTGCTAACACAAAAACATATTCCGCTGATTGAAGATGCGCTTTTAACGACCTTTAGTGGTGCAGATGTACAAAAGCTCAGCACGCAAGCGGGGAAAGATGAGTTACGGCAGTTAGCACTTTTGAGTGTGCAAAATACTCTACAGTCAGTAACTGGGCGTAAGGTTGTCGAGAAAGTACTATTTACCGGTTTTGTAATGCAATAATCCTTTAACTTCAGCACCAAAAGAGGCGAAGGCAATATAGTGAGTGATTTATTAAGCCAAGACGAAATTGATGCGCTATTGCACGGGGTTGATGACGTCGATGATGACGAAATTGACGCTGTTGGAGAAGATGCCCGTTCCTACGATTTCTCTTCCCAAGATCGAATAGTTCGTGGGCGTATGCCGACGCTGGAAATCGTGAATGAGCGTTTTGCGCGCCATTTGCGCATCAGCATGTTTAATATGATGCGCCGAGCGGCCGAAGTGTCGATTAACGGTGTACAGATGCTCAAGTTTGGTGAGTACGTACATACGCTTTTTGTTCCTACTAGCTTGAATATGGTGCGTTTTAGCCCACTCAAAGGCACTGCATTGATCACCATGGAAGCGCGACTGGTATTTATCCTGGTGGATAACTTCTTTGGTGGCGATGGGCGTTTCCATGCCAAGATTGAAGGGCGAGAATTTACGCCGACAGAAAGACGAATCGTACAGTTACTGCTTAAGATTATATTTGAAGATTATAAAGATGCTTGGGCGCCCGTAATGGATGTTGAGTTTGATTATTTGGACTCTGAAGTCAACCCCGCCATGGCGAACATTGTTAGTCCTACCGAAGTTGTGGTGATTAATTCATTCCATATTGAAGTCGATGGAGGCGGTGGTGATTTTCACATCACTATGCCTTACTCCATGATTGAACCTATCCGAGAGTTACTCGATGCGGGTGTGCAAAGTGACAAGCAAGATACTGATATGCGTTGGTCACAGGCATTGCACGATGAAATCATGGATGTGAAGGTTGGGTTCGATGCCAATATTGTTGAACATGAATTAACGCTCAAAGAGGTCATGAATTTTAAAGCGGGCGATATTATTCCGATTGAGTTACCCGAGTTTATCATGATGAAAATCGAGGATTTACCGACATATCGTTGTAAAATGGGCCGTTCTAGAGATAACCTAGCGCTTAAAATATGTGAGAAAATCCCTCGGCCAGAGACAGTTAAATCTGAGCTGCAATTGGTGACGCGTAAGGGTAAATCTCGTGATATATCAGAATTATAAGGTGAAGTAAGATGAGCACAGACGATACGGATGATTGGGCTGCAGCAATGGCAGAACAAGCGTTAGAAGAAGCCAACGTAATTGAACTCGATGAGCTGGTTGATGATTCAAGACCTATTTCTAAGGCTGAAGCGGCTAAGTTAGATACAATTTTAGATATTCCTGTCACCATTTCGATGGAAGTGGGCCGTAGCTATATTAGTATTCGAAACTTATTACAACTTAACCAAGGTTCTGTGGTTGAGTTAGATAGAGTCGCAGGTGAACCGTTAGATGTGATGGTCAATGGCACGCTTATCGCTCACGGTGAAGTGGTGGTGGTAAACGATAAATTCGGTATTCGCTTAACGGATGTGATCAGTCAAACTGAGCGAATTAAAAAGCTTAAATAATTCGAGATGTAAAAGTCGTTGGAACTTTAAATGAGCACATCGGTAATACAGAGTTTAGTGGTAGCGGTTCAAGCGAGCGCCGATAGCCTCGGTGGGGAAGGCGTAGCGAATATTGCTTCAATAGCGCCTGCTGCAAAAATGGCAGAACCTTCTCAAGTTGCAACCTTAGCAAGTATGTTAGGCGGCTTGATTCTGGTTTTATTATTAATTTTCGCGTTAGCTTATTTACTGAGAAGGTTTAATTTAGTCCCCACGACCAATGGCGTGCTAAAGACTATTGCGGTGACTTCCCTAGGTCAAAAAGAGCGTTTAGTCTTGGTTCAGGTGGGAGAACAACAATATTTACTTGGGGTTAGCTCGCAGCAGGTGAGTTTGATTGATAAGTTAGCTGAACCTATCCATCTAGAAGCTGATTCGTTTGCGAGTCGATTACGCCAGGCGAAATTAAAACAATGACAACACGTATCCTCGCGTTAGTTGGGTTAGTTATGCTGCTATTTATGCCGTCAGCATGGGCCGCTGATGGCGTCTTACCTGCTGTAACAGTAACAACGGCGCCAGACGGCTCAACGGAATATTCGGTCACAATGCAGATTTTACTGCTGATGACATCGCTGAGTTTTTTACCTGCGATGCTCATCATGTTGACCTCTTTCACGCGGATTATCATTGTCCTGTCGATATTACGCCAAGCCATTGGATTACAACAGACGCCATCTAATCAAGTCTTAATTGGCATGAGTTTGTTCATGACTTTTTTTATCATGGCACCGGTATTCGATCGGATTTATGATGAAGGGGTGAAGCCTTATATCGATGAGCAATTAACCTTGCAGCAAGCGTTTGATAAAGGGAAAGAGCCGCTGAGAGGCTTTATGTTGGGCCAAGTAAGAACGACGGATTTAAAGACCTTTATTGAGATTTCTGGCTATAAGGATATTAAGTCTCCCGAAGAAGCACCCATGAGTGTGTTAGTGCCCGCTTTCATTACCAGTGAGTTAAAAACAGCATTTCAGATTGGCTTTATGCTATTTGTGCCTTTTTTAGTACTCGATTTAGTGGTGGCGAGTATCTTGATGGCTATGGGTATGATGATGTTATCCCCCATGATAGTGTCGCTGCCGTTTAAGATCATGTTGTTTGTGCTCGTAGATGGTTGGAGCTTAGTCCTCGGGACATTAGCGAATAGTTTCGGATAGCCAAGGGAGAGTAAACACATGAGTCCTGAGGCGCTAATTGATATTTTTCGTGAAGCTCTCGCTGTTATCGTCATGATGGTGTCTGCTATTGTGTTGCCTGGGCTGGGAATTGGGTTAATTGTTGCTGTGTTTCAAGCGGCGACTTCTATTAACGAGCAGACCTTAAGTTTCCTTCCGCGTTTGTTAGTGACACTTTTTGGCCTAATGTTTATGGGACATTGGTTAGTTGAAACCCTGATGGACTTTTTCATCGAGATGGTGAATCGCATTCCTCAAGTGATAGGCTAACGCGATGGAGCTGCTGCTCGATACCTTAATGCAAACCATTGCCGCTTATATTTGGCCATTGTTTCGCGTCGCGAGTATGTTGATGGTCATGGTGGTATTTGGGGCGGCAACGACACCAACACGAGTGCGCTTATTATTGGCGATGGCAATTACCTTTGCGATAGCACCCGTTCTTCCTCCAACTCAAAATGTGGATTTATTTTCGTTAAGCGCAGTATTCATCACCGCGCAGCAAATTATTATCGGTGTTGCCATGGGGTTTGTGACTCAAATGGTAATGCAAGTCTTTGTGCTCACTGGACAGATCATTGGTATGCAGACCAGTTTAGGCTTTGCCTCTATGGTTGACCCAGGTTCTGGCCAACAAACACCCGTTATTGGTAACTTTTTCCTTTTATTGGCGACATTGATTTTCTTAGCTGTGGACGGCCATCTTTTGATGATCCGTATGCTAGTGGCAAGCTTTGAAACTTTGCCAATTTCTAATCAAGGCTTAACACTCACAAGTTATCGATCACTGGCTGATTGGGGGTCGTATATGTTTGGTGCGGCACTCACTATGTCGATATCTGCGATTATTGCCTTGTTATTAGTCAACTTGTCCTTCGGGGTCATGACCCGCGCCGCGCCGCAATTGAATATTTTCTCTATTGGTTTTCCGATCACTATGATTGGTGGACTGTTTATTCTGTGGTTAACCCTAACACCGGTAATGGCACACTTCGATGAAGTATGGTCGACGGCTCAAGTGTTGCTTTGCGATATGTTAGCGCTCCAATGTAACGCTGATGGCTTGATATGATGGGATTAGGAGAAGCCCATGGCTGAAGAATCAAGTGGCGAACGTACAGAGGAACCCACGGGGAGGCGTTTAGAACAGGCGCGAGAAAAAGGACAAATTGCACGTTCGAAAGAACTCGGCACTGCAGCGGTATTGATTTCGGCGGCATGTGGGTTTTATATGCTAGGCCCAAGTTTGGCCATTAGCCTAACTCGGGTGTTTGAAATTGTATTTACCATGGATAGGGCGCAAATTTTTGATACTAATGAAATGTTCAAAGTGTGGGGTGTTGTTGCGAGTGAAATAGCCTGGCCCATGGCTAAAATTATGCTACTGATTGTGGTGGTTGCGTTTATTGGTAACGTCTCTCTTGGAGGGATCAATTTTTCGACCCAAGCTATGATGCCAAAAGCCAGTAAAATGAGTCCCCTTGCTGGTTTTAAACGCATGTTTGGCGTGCAGGCTCTGGTTGAACTCACCAAAGGCATTGCTAAATTTTCGGTAGTAGCGTTTTCTGCTTATTTTTTATTAAGCTTCTATTTCAATGACATCATGTTGCTGTCTAGCGACCATCTTCCTGGTAATGTTTACCATGCATTAGATTTGTTGGTTTGGATGTTTATCCTGTTATGTTCCTCGATTTTGTTTATTGTCGTCATCGATGTGCCGTTCCAAATTTGGAATCACAACAAGCAACTTAAGATGACCAAACAAGAAGTAAAAGATGAATATAAAGACACTGAGGGTAAACCTGAGGTGAAAGGGCATATACGGCAGATGCAACGTGAACTAGCACAAAGGCGTATGATGGCTGAAGTGCCAAATGCCGATGTGATTGTCGTTAACCCTGAGCATTTTGCCGTTGCGATTAAATACGATGTGCAGCGCTCTGCGGCTCCCTTTGTGATAGCGAAAGGTGTTGATGATGTGGCCTTTAAAATACGTGAGATTGCCCGCGCGCACAATATTGCGATTGTCTCGGCCCCACCACTTGCAAGGGCTATTTACCATACGACTAAGTTAGACCAGCAGATCCCTGAAGGTTTGTTTACTGCTGTCGCACAGATTTTGGCTTATGTATTCCAGCTGCGCCAATATCAAAAAGGACGCGGCCGTAAACCTATTCCTGTCCCACTCAATCAACCTATACCAGATGAATTGAAATATTGAACGACTAGTCTCAGATGGTAGTCATTGGCAAAGCTGATGATGTCGAGTTCATTTGTTTTTTATGGCTAATTTTATGTATATCAATCAGTCACAGTACATATTTTTCCTTCATTAATGGCTTTAATCTTGTTGGCGCGTTTTTTGCTTCATGCTATTACACGTCAAAGTTTAGGTTATAGCGAATGGATGTTAAAGCGACTCTTGGTCAAGTAAAACAAATTAGGCTCAGCACTTTTAAAGGCATTGGCACGCCGGTGGTTGTGCTTGCTGCATTGGCCATGATTGTTTTACCTATCCCTCCATTTCTATTAGACATACTCTTTTCATTCAACATTGCGTTAGCTCTCATCGTATTGCTGGTGGCTATTTATACCGATAGACCCTTAGATTTTGCTGCCTTCCCAACTGTGTTACTGGTGGCGACATTATTACGTCTTGCGCTCAACGTTGCCTCTACTCGTGTGGTTTTACTTGAGGGTCATAATGGCGGTGATGCAGCGGGTAAGGTGATTGAAGCCTTCGGTTCTGTGGTGATCGGTGGTAACTATGCCGTTGGTCTAGTGGTCTTTATCATTTTGATTATCATCAACTTTGCGGTAGTTACTAAAGGTGCAGGTCGTATCGCAGAAGTTAGCGCCCGCTTTACCTTGGATGCTATGCCTGGTAAGCAAATGGCAATCGATGCTGACTTAAATGCTGGAACCTTAAATCAAGACCAAGCGAGAATACGCCGTGCCGAAGTGACCCGTGAAGCCGATTTCTATGGTGCGATGGACGGTGCGTCCAAATTCGTTAAAGGGGATGCGATTGCCGGTATCATGATCTTAGTGATCAACATCGTAGGTGGTTTCATCATAGGGATTGTGCAGCATGGCTTAAGTTTCTCTGAAGCGGTTGAAATTTATACCTTACTGACTATCGGTGATGGTTTAGTGGCGCAGATCCCTGGTCTATTATTGTCAATCGCCGCAGCCTTGATGGTGACTCGTCAAAACGAGTCAGGTGATATGGGCCAAATGATGATGAGTCAGATGTTTGACAGTCATAAGTCATTGGGTATCGCCGCCGGAGTCCTGTTTGTAATGGGTATTGTTCCTGGTATGCCGCACATGGCGTTTTTAAGCTTTGCCTTTATGACTGCTGGTGCAGCTTATTTTGTTTATAAACGAAATGAAAACAAACGTCTTAAAGCGCTAGAACAAGTGAAATCGGGTCCAATAGAAAGACAAGATAAAGAGCCTAAAGAGCTAGGTTGGGACGATGTACATCATGTTGATACTATTGGTCTTGAGGTTGGATATCGTTTGATCCCTCTGGTAGACAAGGGCCAAGGTGGCGAGTTACTAAGCCGCATTAAAGGCGTGCGTAAAAAGTTGTCTCAGGAATTAGGCTTCTTAGTGCCCGCGGTGCATATTCGCGATAACTTAGATTTATCGCCTAATGCGTATCGCATTTCATTAATGGGCGTCGTCGTCGGAGAGGCTGATATTCGTCATGATTGCGAATTGGCGATCAACCCTGGTCAAGTCTATGGCAAACTCGATGGTATCGAAACGCGCGATCCCGCCTTTGGCCTAGAAGCGGTATGGATCGCTCCTGAGTTACGTGAGCACGCACAAACATTAGGTTATACCGTCGTCGATGCCGCTACTGTTGTTGCAACTCATATTAGTCAATTACTCACAAATAATGCTGCTAAGTTGTTAGGTTACGAAGAAGTGCAACAACTGATGGATATGCTTGCGAAACACTCACCTAAGCTGGTTGATGGCTTTATTCCAGATATCATGCCACTAGGACATGTCGTAAAAGTGATGCAGAACCTATTAAATGAAGGGGTTTCAGTTAGAGACTTGCGTACTATAGTGCAAACTTTGTTAGAATATGGCACTAAGAGCAATGACACTGAAGTCTTGACTGCCGCTGTACGTATCGCTTTGAAACGTATGATAGTTCAGGAAATCTCAGGCCCAGAGCTCGAAATCCCCGTCATTACTTTGGCGCCAGAGTTGGAACAGATGTTGCATCAGTCAATGCAAGCAACCGGTGGTGATGGTCCTAATATTGAACCCGGTCTTGCAGAACGCATGCAGCAGTCCCTTGCCGATGCGGCTCAGAAGCAAGAAATGGTCGGACAACCCGCCATATTGTTGACGTCAGGTATGTTACGCGCGACGCTGTCACGCTTTGTTAAACATACTATTCCTAATCTCAGAGTCATTTCATATCAAGAAATACCTGATGAGAAGCAAATACGTATCGTATCTGCAGTCGGCCAGTAGAGGACGCATAAGTGAAGATTAAACGATTTTTTGCCAAAGACATGCGCGCCGCACTGGCCCAAGTGAAAGAAACACTCGGCTCAGATGCCGTCATTATGTCAAATAAAAAAGTGAACGGTGGCATCGAAATTGTCGCTGCCGTTGACTATGACGAACCTAAAGCGAAAACTGCAGCCACTGCGCCAGCACCGACCTTTATGGACGTGAGCGACGATCTCGTGTCCCTGGGTGCTAAGCAGCCAGTTCGTGTAGAAACTCGCGCTAAGCCAGCCGCACCTGCAGACTCATTACAAGCCTTACTTGAGAAGCAGCAAAGCCGTTTGAATCAACAAATGTCACATCAGCAAGTTGATGCCGAGTTACCTGCATGGGCTAAGGGCTTACAAGCCCCTACTGCTGTGAAACCAGAACGTCGTGAAGCACCTTCCTCGTTTGATAAAAAGCCACAAACATCACAGAAACAAAGTGCTGATATTGAGGCTATGCGTGATGAATTAGCATCACTGCGTAATTTATTGACACATCAAGTATCCTCCTTGATGACGGAACATAAAAAACGCATCGATCCCGTCGGTGCTATGCTCGAAGCCAAATTGCTTGAGGCTGAATTCTCCCCTGCGGTTGCGAATAAATTAGCCGCGCTGAGTCAGCATTATACGCCGGCTGAATTAGTCAGAGCATTACCACAAAGTCTTGCTAATATGCTTGACAATCAGGGTGATGACATTGTGAAACAGGGCGGGGTGGTTGCATTAGTTGGCCCTACTGGCGTTGGTAAAACAACGTCATTAGCTAAACTTGCTGCCCGTTTTGCGGCACATCATGGTGCTGAACATGTTGCTTTAATTACCACAGATCATTATCGCATCGGAGCCTATGAGCAATTAGCAACTTATGGCAAAATAATGGGCTGCCCAGTAAAGCAAGCTCATGATCTAAATGAATTAGAGCAAATTCTCTATCAGTTTAGGAATCGCAAGCTAGTATTGATAGATACGGCTGGCATGGGACAGCGAGATATGCGCCTTTACCAGCAACTTGATAATTTAACTGCAAATAGCAGGATACCTATCCGCAGTTATCTGGTACTGTCTGCGACAGGGCAGCGCCGTGTGCTGCAAGATGCAGTCAATCATTTTAAACGCATTCCCCTATCTGGTGTCGTTCTCACAAAACTCGATGAATCTGTGTCGTTAGCAGGGGCATTAAGTGTGTTGATCCAAAACGGATTACCATTAAGTTATATTACTGATGGACAAAGAGTTCCTGAAGATATGAAAGTTGCGGATACCCTAGATTTAGCCCAGCAGGCACTCGCAGCGTTAGATAGTACAGAACAACAATCATTACAAGACACAGCGTGGTCAGATAATATGGCCTGTGCATTTGAGTAGATTTATGACCCTGGATCAAGCAAGTGGTTTACGTATGATGAATCAACCCTATAACGAAAAAGTGAAAGTAATCGCGGTCACTGGTGGTAAAGGAGGCGTGGGTAAAACCAGCGTTTCTATTAATACTGCTGTGGCATTAGCCGAAAAAGGCAAGCGTGTCTTGGTACTTGACGCTGACCTTGGCTTAGCAAACGTCGACGTCATGCTGGGTATTCGTGCCGAGCGTAACCTCTCTCATGTTCTCTCTGGTGATGCAGAGCTTGACGATATTATCGTGCGTGGTCCTAAGGGGATAGGCATAGTACCTGCCACCTCAGGAACACAGGGGATGGTGGAATTAAGCCCAGCGCAACATGCTGGATTAATCCGTGCATTTAGTGAGATGCGGACTCAGTTTGATATTCTAGTCGTAGATACTGCTGCTGGGATCTCAGATATGGTGCTCAGTTTCTCACGTGCTTCGCAGGATGTGCTAGTCGTTGTTTGTGATGAACCCACTTCGATTACCGATGCCTACGCCCTGATTAAAATTCTCAGCCGTGAGCATGGCGTGTTCCGTTTTAAAATAGTTGCCAATATGGTGCGTAGTTTACGCGAAGGTATGGAATTATTTGCTAAACTCAGTAAAGTGACCGACAGATTTTTAGATGTTGCACTTGAATTAGTCGCCACGATTCCATTTGACGAAAACTTACGTAAATCAGTTCGTAAACAAAAATTGGTGGTTGAAGCTTATCCTAAATCACCAGCGGCGATTGCGTATCAAGGATTGGCAAATAAAATTTTGAGCTGGCCTGTGCCGCAGCAACCTGGTGGGCATTTGGAGTTTTTCGTTGAGCGTTTAGTACAACGACCAGATTTTCAAGAGGAAAAAACGAGTGAATAAAGCCGCTGCGTATACTTGTTTAGACAATAAATCGTCGATCGTTGAACAGTATGCTCCGTTGGTTAAAAGAATTGCGCATCATTTACTCGCCAGACTACCTGCATCTGTGCAGTTAGATGATTTACTCCAAGCTGGGATGATGGGGTTACTAGAAGCATCATCCAAGTTTGATGGTGGCAAGGGTGCGAAATTTGAAACCTTCGCCGGCATACGCATACGTGGAGCCATGTTAGATGAAATTCGTCGTGGCGACTGGGTCCCTCGTTCCGTTCATCGTAACAATCGTAAGGTTGCACACGCTATTGATGAGTTAGAGCAAGAACTGGGCCGTGATGCACGCGACACAGAAATTGCAGAAAAACTTGATATGACGCTCGATGAGTACCATCATATTCTTAACGATGTTTCTGTCGGAAAAATCATAGGGATAGAAGATTTAGGCGTATCTCAGGATATACTTACAGTGAGTGATCGGTCCGATGATGATTCATTTGAAGCATTAGCTGAGAACCAATTTCATTCTGCTCTGGTTGAGGCAATTAAATTATTGCCTGAAAGAGATGCATTAGTGTTATCCCTGTACTACGATGAAGCATTGAATTTAAAAGAGATTGGCGCCATTCTTGAAGTCAGTGAATCGCGGGTTAGCCAGATATTAAGTCAGGCAATGTTGCGATTGAAAGCTAAACTCAAGCACTGGACATAAGTATAATTATTAATCGAGCACAGAATGTCAGCTCACCGGAGGAAACCTTGGACAAGAATATGAAGATTCTCATTGTTGACGATTTTTCGACAATGAGGCGTATCATCAAGAACTTGTTGCGAGACTTGGGGTTTAATAACACCCAAGAAGCAGACGATGGCTCAACAGCCCTGCCGATGTTGCAAAAGGGGGATTTTGATTTTGTTGTTACAGATTGGAATATGCCTGGTATGCAAGGAATCGATCTGTTAAAAGCAATTCGCGCTGATGATTCGCTAAAGCATTTACCCGTATTAATGGTAACTGCTGAAGCAAAACGTGAACAGATTATTGCTGCCGCTCAAGCGGGAGTGAATGGTTATGTGGTTAAGCCTTTTACCGCTGCAACGCTGAAAGAGAAGTTAGATAAAATATTCGAACGACTCGCTTGAGCAAGGATGAGCTATGAAGTCACAAACATCAGGGCTCATCACGCTCGAGCAAGCTCAGCATTTAGTTGAATTATTAAGTGCATGTGAGCAAAGTCAGGCAGATGATTTATTTCGGGAGCTTGCTGCTCCACTGCAACGAGAATTATTCGAAGAAGTAGGTAAATTAACTCGGCAACTTCATAGTGCGCTGATGGATTTTCAAGTTGATAATCGTCTTGCTGAATTAGCCAATACAGAGATCCCCGATGCCAAGCAACGTTTAAATTACGTTATTGACATGACCGAACAAGCTGCAAATAAAACCATGGATGCGGTTGAAGAATGTTTACCTTTGGCTAATGCCGTGACCGTAAATATTCAAAATGTCATGCCATCTTGGGACAGATTAATGCGACGCGAGATAGCGCTGACTGAATTTAAGGGCCTTTGTCACGATGTACAAGACCTTATGTCTCGTAGTGCAAATGACTCGACTCGATTACGTGAATTGCTTAATCAAATTTTGATGGCGCAAGATTTTCAAGACTTAACAGGACAAATAATACGTCGTGTTATTGATCTAGTAATGGAAGTAGAAAGTAATCTGGTTTCTATGCTGACGGTATTTGGTGAGCAACCTATGATTGAAAGTCAGATTGCTCAGAAAAATAATATTGAAGCAGAAGGCCCGATAATGAATGCCGAGCTTCGTCAAGATGTGGTAACGGGTCAAGACGAAGTGGATGATCTTCTATCGAGTCTGGGTTTCTAACTGGGAGTCAATTTGATGGCCTTTGATGTAGATGAAGAGATACTCCAGGACTTTTTAATCGAAGCCGGTGAAATTTTAGAGCTTCTGCAAGAGCAACTCGTTGCGCTTGAAAATAATCCTGATGATACTAACTTGCTGAACGCCATTTTCCGAGGTTTTCATACCGTTAAAGGTGGTGCTGGCTTTCTTAGCTTAACTCCCATGGTTGATGTTTGTCATGAGGCTGAGAATACCTTCGATTTATTGCGGACAGGCAAGCGTAGCGTTAACGCAGAGTTGATGGATATTATTTTGCAGGCTGTTGATGCAATTAATACCATGTTTGCGCAAACCCAGCAGGGCGAGCAACAAGACCCCGCCGATTCAGGTTTGTTAGCGAGACTTAAAATGCTCAGTTCAGGTGCGCCTTTGCCATCTGAAGTCGCTTCTGCCAAGGTTGTAGAGCCAGAACCTGTTGTTGAAGTCATTATTGATACTCCTACCCTTCAAGAAATCCCTGCTGACATAAGTGATAACTCATCTTCCATTGAAAATACGTCTTCAAGTATCGATGATATCAATGATGCTGAATTTGAAGCTTTATTGGATGCGCTTCATGGTTCAGGAAAGGGACCTGCGGTCGCTGCTACCACATTTGTATCTGAGCCTGTTGCTGTCAAGCCTGCTGCACCAATTAAAACACCTTCAACATCAGGTGATGACATCACTGATGATGAGTTCGAGGCGTTACTGGATGAACTTCATGGCTCAGGTAAATTTAAAGCTGAGGCTGAAGTGCCTGTTAAGCCTAAGGTTGTGGCAACACCTGCGCCTCAACCGATTGTAGATGCTGATGAAATTACCGATGATGAGTTTGAGCGATTACTCGATGAACTCCATGGGAAAGGCGGAGCACCTGCGAAAGCTGAAGTAAAAGCGCCTACGCCCCCTGTTTCGACTGTAGCACCTACTGCTGCACCACATGCTCCTGCGCCAGTAAAAGCCGCAGTACCAGCTCCTGCCCCAGTCGTTGCTGCAAAACCTAAGGTGGAAATTGCGGTTGTCGATAAAGCACCTGCTAAGGCTAGCTCTGCGAATGTGCCTCAGGGTGAAACAACGGTACGTGTAGATACTGCACGACTCGACCAGATCATGAATATGGTGGGTGAGTTAGTGTTAGTGCGTAATCGATTGGTGAGCTTAGGCATCAGCCGTGATGATGAGGAGATGTCGAAAGCTCTCGCGAACTTAGATCTCGTTACTGCCGATTTGCAAGGCGCTGTGATGAAAACCCGTATGCAACCGATCAAGAAAGTGTTTGGTCGTTTCCCTCGGGTGGTACGTGATCTTGCTCGTACACTAAACAAAGAAATTGATTTGATCATGGTCGGTGAAGAAACTGACTTAGATAAAAACCTCGTTGAAGCGCTTGCCGATCCACTCGTCCACTTAGTGCGTAACTCTGTGGACCATGGTATCGAGATGCCAAACGAGCGTGAAGCTAGTGGTAAGCCAAGAACGGGAACGATTACCTTATCTGCAAGTCAGGAAGGCGACCATATACTGCTGAAAATCGAAGACGATGGCGCAGGCATGGATCCTGAAAAACTCAAAAAAATTGCCATAAACCGTGGTGTGCTCGATGAAGATTCTGCTTCGCGGATGACAGACAGCGAAGCCTATAATTTGATTTTTGCACCAGGTTTTTCAACTAAAGTTGAGATTTCAGATATTTCAGGCCGTGGTGTTGGGATGGACGTGGTAAAAACTCGTATCACCCAGCTGAATGGCACTGTACATATTGATTCCATGAAAGGTAAGGGAACGATACTTGAGATTAAAGTACCGCTAACACTGGCGATTATGCCAACCTTAATGGTCGATGTCGCTAAACAAGTGTTTGCATTACCTCTATCTAGCGTGAATGAGATTTTCCATCTCGATCTCACAAAAACCAATATTGTTGATGGGCAACTGACTGTCATAGTGCGTAATAAGGCCGTACCTTTGTTCTATTTGGAACACTGGCTACATAGAAACAAAACCACCTTTAAACATGGCGATAAAAAGCATGGTCATGTGGTTATCGTGCAATTAGGCATGATGCAAATTGGTTTTGTAGTGGATGCCTTAATAGGACAAGAAGAAGTCGTTATTAAACCTCTTGGCGCTATGTTACATGGCACACCTGGGATGGCTGGTGCGACAATTACATCGGATGGTGGTATTGCACTGATCTTAGATGTTCCTGGATTGCTAAAGCATTATGCGAAAAGTAAGAATTAGTTTCCAAGCTAAGGAATGGAATGGCCATTAAAGTATTAGTCGTTGATGACTCAAGTTTTTTCAGACGACGTGTTAGTGAAATAGTCAATCAAGATCCTGAACTGGAAGTTATCGCGACGGCCTCAAATGGGGCCGAAGCGGTGAAGTTGGCTGCTGAGCTTAATCCCCAAGTTATTACTATGGATATTGAGATGCCTGTCATGGATGGTATTACTGCTGTTCGTGAAATCATGGCTAAGTGTCCGACTCCGATCTTGATGTTTTCTTCTTTAACCCATGATGGCGCTAAAGCAACGTTAGACGCTTTAGATGCTGGTGCATTAGATTTTCTGCCTAAACGTTTTGAAGATATTGCGACCAACAAAGATGATGCCATTTTATTGTTGCAACAAAGAGTTAAGGCATTGGGACGACGCAGAATGTTTCGTCCGATTGCACGTCCTGTGGTTGCGCCAACACCTAGTGTGCGTCCAACAGGTAGCGTTTTAGGTACAACGAGTATATCGGCTCATACGCCTGTCGCAGCTCCTGCTAGAACCTCAACGGCAACGACGATTCGTGCAAGTGGTAAACAGTATAAATTATTGCTGATCGGTACATCTACTGGTGGTCCGGTTGCGCTGCAAAAAATACTCACGCAGTTTCCAGCAAACTATCCGCATCCTATTTTATTAATCCAGCATATGCCTGCTGCCTTTACCCCTGCATTTGCGAGTCGTTTAAATGGCTTATGTAAGATTGAAGTAAAAGAGGCCGCTAATGGCGATCTGCTTAAACCGGGTTGTGCATATTTAGCGCCAGGTGGTATGCAAATGATGGTTGAACGTACTGGAGCAAGTGGCCGATTAAAAGTTATCGCAGGCAGTGCTGATATGAATTATAAGCCCTGTGTGGATATCACCTTTGCTTCTGCTTCTAAAGCCTTTAGTGGTGATGTGCTTGCTGTTGTATTAACTGGCATGGGGGCGGATGGCAGAGAAGGCGCACGTATGTTGAAAGCTGTAGGCGCTACCATTTGGGCGCAAGATGAAGCCAGTTGTGTGGTTTATGGTATGCCACAAGCCGTTGCGAGTGCAGGGATTGCCACCCAGTCGATAGCCTTAGACAACATGGCCGAATGTATTTTAAAAGAGTCTGTTCGTGTCTAAAAACCAATATCCGATGAGCACAAATAGTGTGCTCATCATCTTGTTGATGGGCATAGCCATTTTGGTTCTTGGTGCCTTAAGCCTTGATTACAAGCGTAAGAATAGTTTGCTGCAGGCGGATATAAAACGTTTGGAATCGACTCAGGTGCTGTTAATGGTACCTGACGAACAGGCTGAAGCCATTGCAACTTGGTTAGCGTCTCATCCCGATCAGACTAAAGCAATGTTGCAATTAGCGGCTCCTGGTGAGCAGAAGGCTGTAGCGATTGGTCCTGAGCCGGTACAAAATAGCATTCCGCCTTTGCTGGGCGAACCAGATACTGAAATAGATACGGCGAAGGAAAAAACTAATCTGGAATCCTCTATTCCTAAACAGCTTCAAGCGCCAGAAAAAGAGGTTAAAGCTGTTTCTCAGACAATTGCCCCCCAAAATGCAGAGATGCTGCCCGTGGTGATATCTGAGAATGCCGATGGTGTCAAAGTGATTAGTTTGCCCAATGGCGGCATTCGAGTCACGACCAGAAAAGAGCAGTAATTTTTAGAATTTGTGAACTCACAATTTTCTAGTTCATTAGCATATTAACCAGTATAGGTAGGGGTCACTTCTTGAAAGTCTGGACCATAGCGAATCAAAAAGGTGGCGTAGGTAAAACCACGACGGTAGCGAGTTTAGCGGGAACATTAGCTAAGCGTGGCAAGCGTGTTCTTATGATAGATACCGATCCACATGCTTCGTTAGGTTATTACTTAGGCATTGATTCTGAAGAGGTTCCAGGCTCGTTGTTTGATGTTTTTCTTGCCCATAAAAACCTTTCTAAGGAACTCGTTTTATCCCATGTTGTGCCAACCTTAGTCGATGGTTTGGATTTATTGCCTGCAACTATGGCATTGGCTACCTTAGACAGAGCCTTAGGTCATCAAGAAGGAATGGGATTAGTACTACGTAATTTATTAGCACTGGTTGCTGATGATTATGATGTTGCTATCGTTGATTGCCCACCCGTACTCGGGGTATTAATGGTCAATGCGCTTGCGGCAAGTCAGCATATCATTATTCCTGTGCAGACGGAGTTTCTTGCCATTAAAGGGCTAGAGCGGATGATTAAAACGATGGAGTTAATGGGCCGATCTAAGAAGACGCGCTACAGTTACACTGTTGTGCCTACCATGTACGATAAACGCACCAAAGCATCACCTGCGGCTTTGCAAGTTCTTGGTGCCGAATACAGTGATACTTTGTGGAAAGACGTTATTCCAGTAGACACTAAGTTTAGAGATGCCAGTTTGGCACATTTACCAGCATCGCATTATGCGAGTGGTTGCCGCGGCGTTAAAGCCTATGAAAGATTATTAGATTTCTTATTAGTTGGGGAGTTTGGCCATGTCAAAATCGGTTGATGAAACTGTTTTTGATTTTTTCGCATTATTGCTGCAGGAAGACGACAGTCCAAACCAGATTGTTTCCCCTCAAAGCATTGTAAAAGCAGACTCAAATCAAAATGTTGCCGTTAATCAAACGGAGGCAGCATTGCTCGATGCGGCAATTTTGGCTGAAAATGGTCGTACTGCCGCACCGCAGAATGTAGAGAAGGCCATAACGCCTATTGCGCAGTTGCAGCCAAAAGCGGCGCCAAGACAGCATGAGTTTGTTGCTCCGGTAAGCCAGGTTGTAGCTCAAGTGAATAAGCAAGCGTTAGAGAAATTATTAGCGCCAGTACTAAAGACTGCAAGGTTAGAACCGATACCACCTTCAGTAGAGATAGCGCCACCTATTGATGTTCAACCTGTTGTGGTGGAAGTACCAAAAGCTCAGCCTGTTGTTAATGAAACCGTTGCTGATGAAATCGTTGAGCCAGTGGTTGTGCCAGAAACACAAGTCGGCATTACGCCTCCTAGTGTGACAAAAGATTTGCAAGAAGTGCTCGATGATGAGTTTCAGGTACTATTCTTTAAAGTAGCAGGGCTGACATTGGCTGTGCCTTTGGTGAGTTTAGGCGGAATAGTAAAAGTTGAGCGGATAAACCACATCTTTGGTCGACCCGCATGGTTTCTTGGTGTACAGACGCATAGGGAGGAGCAATTGAACATTGTTGATACTTGTGCGTGGGTTATGCCAGAAAAATACACAGATAAACTGGCGCAATCGGTAAATTATCAATATCTTGTATTATTAGAAGGCAGTAACTGGGGATTGACTTGTGAGTCCTTGGTCAATGCGGTAAAAATTAATAAATCGCAAGTCAACTGGCGTAGTCAAGCGGGTAAACGCCCTTGGTTAGCGGGTGTAGTGAAAGAACAGATGTGTGGCATTTTGCACGTACAAGCCTTAGTTGAAATGCTTAATGCGGGTTTAGGTTGTCAGGACTCAATTGGTTGAGGTAAACATGAAAGATACAAGAAATGTAGCAGCAGTCGCTGCAAGTAAAGATGATGCAGTATTACAATGGGTTACCTTTAAGTTGGACCATGAAACTTACGGTATCAACGTAATGCAAGTGCAGGAAGTGCTGCGTTATACTGAAATAGCTCCTGTACCCGGTGCCCCCTATTATGTTCTAGGCATCATTAACTTGCGTGGTAATGTTGTCACTGTAATTGATACTCGCTCACGTTTTGGATTACAGTCTGCTGAAGTTGATGATTCAACCCGAATCGTTATCATCGAAGCTGAAAAGCAGGTCATTGGTATTTTAGTTGATAGTGTTGCAGAAGTAGTTTATTTGCGCCGCTCTGAAATTGACAATGCGCCTAATGTTGGAACGGAAGAGAGTGCTAAGTTTATTCAAGGCGTGAGCAATCGCGACAATGAATTACTTATCCTAGTTGATCTCGACAAATTATTGTCCGATGAAGAATGGGCTGAGTTGACTCAGATCTAATCAATGAGTGTGATAAGGCTGAATGATTAGAATTCATTCAGCCATTTTGTTTATTTGCGAATAAATCGATGATGTTGAGTATTTACGATTTATGGATAGACGAAGTCTTTTTATTATAGCTTGAACAATGGCCAATTATATTGGTGACGTTAAGTGAGCACTTTGTAATAGATAACTCACTTGTAAGCCAGCTCCTAATCTATGGCTTTGAGTGAGTATAAGGATTTTTGATGGGCGATGAATTTTTGATCGCAGCGTTAGTCTATGTCATCGCATGCTTAGGGTTAGTACTCTTTTTACAAAAGCAATTGAGTAAATTAAGAAGCAAAGTTGAGGCATTGACTGTGTTAGTTAAAGAGGGCGATCGGCAGCGAGAGTCTTTTAAACGCGAATTACAAGAATTACGCAGTGGCACAATCGGTGTAGGCCGTCGTGTTATTGAATTAGAAAAACGCATACTGCAACAGTCTGAACGTATTGAAGAGACGACTCAACAGGATCCACAGGCAAAACTTTATACTCGAGCCATGAAGATGGTCGCGCTTGGTGCTGGTGTCGACGAATTGATTAAGGAATGCGAATTACCTAAAGCTGAAGCCGAGCTGTTGATCCGTCTGCATCGTAAGTAATCGGTAGCCAATTGAACACTAAAAGCTAATTTTTCTGAATTAGCTTTTTTATTTTATGCCTTCTCGACAATTTTTTTATGCATATTATTCCATTGCTCAGGAAATTTACCGTCGAGCATATACACAAATGCAATCAGTTCGGCGATAAGCAGGTAAAGCTCCTTGGGAATTTCCTCTCCTAACTCTAGCAATTGCAAAAAATGGCTCAGATGGGGATCTTGATGGATATAAACGCCGTTAGCCTTAGCTAAGGCAATAATTTCTTCTGCGATAAGCCCTTCACCAGTCGCGACTATTTTAGGAGCGTTACGGCCATCGTAGCTGAGTGCGACAGCTTGTTTAGGTTCACTCTCTTCGCTCATATCGTTATTCCCAATGTTTTGTATAATGAACTCAATATTAGTGTTGGAGCATTGTCACTCATTAAGCTTTTGTCTTTACGAGGAAATGATCACCAGGTAATAAGGTTGCTGGTACTTGCGCTATTTGAGTTGATAGTTCTCCAGGCGTAAAACCCAGTTGTGATAGTTTTTGGCTTAAGGGCGTTAAAAAGTTATTAACCTTATTAAGTAGTATCTGACTATTGCCTTTAAACTGGATATCTAATTGTTGATTGTGGTTTTGGGCTGAAATCAGCAGAGGTCCTTGTGCTAGATTAAACTTCAGTTGTAAACGCCATCCCATTTTTTTATCTGGGTCATCAGGATCGGCTTCTTGCTCAAATTTCCCTTCCAGTTGCTCCTGTCGTTGGTTAATGCCATAGGGCAGGGCAAAGAACCACACCAAATTGCCTGCGCTCTCATTACTTGCCTGTTGGTATAAATGCAGGTTAGAGGCTAATAGTCCCATGCTATCAAGGCCTCCTGCTTTGCTCAGTTGCCCAAGTAGTTTAGTGGAGAAGCCCACTTTAGCTTGTAACTGCTCAAGGTAGTCGACAAGCTTTTTGCTCATGGAATTCGAATTGTTATTGGCTTTAAAGCCAAGTAGCAGCTGAAAAAGTGAGGTAATTGCACTCCCATTCATGAGCATAGAGGCTTGATTTGATTGAGGCGTAGCAAGATTTAGACTCGCTAGACCGAGAATATTGGCTTTGAGCTCATCGATATCATTCAATTGGCTCAGTGGTGGTAGCCCTAAATGCGGTAGGTGTTTCAATAACTCAGATGCTAAATTCGAGCTGCTATTAGAACGAGATAACTCAATAGGAAGTGCCCCCGCTTTATTGAACGCTTTTTGTAAGACATCGGCCACTTTTATCGAAGTGTCAGTCTTAGCATCATTGCCTTGTTGTTCACTCTTTTGGTTACTGGATCCTAAAATATTCTTAAGTTTGTTTATGTCTGTAGGACTCACACTTAGGATTTCTTGTGACGTTTTTGAGCTTTGAGGTAACCCGTTTTTGCTATTTACGTTTTCACCCATTTGTGATGCTGGTGATTGACCCACAAGCCGATTTTCAAGGGCTGAGTTTTGGGTGCTGATCTGACCTAGGTCTTTAGTTGTTGGCGCTATGACTTGCGCGTTAGAGATATTCTGTGAGCCAGTCGCAGTAGACGCTGATGGAGCATCTACTTTATTTTGAAGCTGCATTATATCGACTTTGGCCGTGACCATTTGTTTTGTGGGCTCAGGCAGAAAGTTGATATTTTCGAGTTTTTTTAGAAAGGAGGCAATGATCTGGGCTGGTTCAATTTTCGCGATCACAAGATCAGAAGATGGTTTATTTGTGGGAACCTGAGTTTCATTTACTGGCGCCCCAATTATGATTTCGAGTTTGCTCTGTATTGGGGTGAGTAATAAAATAGGGCGCCCTTGTTGAAAGGCTATTTTAGCGATGAATTCACCTTGATTCAGCTGGGGTCCAGGATCTTGTGCTACAACGGTACCATTAGCAAATTGAAACTCCTTGTTAACTATAGTGACGTTGGGTAATGGATAGCCCTGTGTGCGAGCCGCGAGCGCTGAAAGCTGCGTTTGAGAGATGCCATTTTGTTGCGCCAGATTGATCACTGCCTCAGGGATTTTCAGTACGAGAGGTGCAGCTAACGCAAGCAGTTGGCTAGTGGAGTTTTGCACTATCGTAGTTGGAGTTGAGCTGTTTTGCGCATTGGGCGTGACTAAAAAGCTATTAGCAGTCAACAATATTTGCCGCTGTTGAGCATTAACTAGCTTTAAATTATATTCTGTACCGTTTAGAATAATACTATCTCCTTCAGGTGATGTTTGCACCTGAGCTGGAATGGGGCGTGGAGTAGCATTGAGGGCATCAGTGTTAGCCATCGCAGTGTGTAACTGCGAATTTTGACTGCTGACAAGTGGAATCGACTCCATTTAATAACCTTATATAGTTTATCCTGCGATACATTCGTTTAGTAAAATTAACAATTGACCAATTTTTTTTGCCAAGTATGCTTATGCGCCTTGTGACAAAGGAACTGTCATACTGGATAGTATGCCACTAAGACGAATTATCTTTATATCGTCATTTTTGTATTGTCACTTTAGCGAAAATTTGATGTCTAAACAGTACATTTATATTAAGAGAGCGATATGAAGTTAAAATGGATGGGATTATCTTTGGGGTTAATGCTGTTGCCTAAAGTGCAATCGGCTGAAGTATCCCTACCAGATACCATTCAGCAGGAAACACCTGCTAAGGTACAAATTACCTATGATGATCCCCGCGATCCGTTCGAAGGCTTTAACCGAGCTATGTGGGACTTCAACTATCTCTACCTAGATAGATATTTATATCGTCCTGTAGCCCATGGTTATAACGATTATATTCCTACGCCTGCTAAAACAGGTATCAATAACTTTGTGCAGAATTTAGAGGAACCTAGCAGCTTAGTAAACAATGTGCTGCAGGGTAAGTGGGGTTGGGCAGCTAATGCTGGTGGACGCTTTACAATCAATTCTACTGTCGGCTTATTAGGTGTCATTGATGTCGCTGACATGATGGGTATGAGCCGCAAGCAAGATGAGTTTAATGAAGTGCTGGGTTATTATGGGGTGCCTAATGGACCTTACTTCATGGCGCCATTTGCGGGTCCTTATGTTGTGCGAGAACTCGCGTCTGATTGGGTTGATGGTCTATACTTCCCATTGTCGGAGTTAACAATGTGGCAATCCATTGTTAAATGGGGACTTAAAAACCTTCATTCTAGAGCATCAGCAATCGATCAAGAGCGACTTGTTGATAATGCACTCGATCCTTATGCCTTTGTCAAAGATGCATATTT
Organism: Shewanella sp. SM95; assembly: GCF_025653595.1. Lineage (NCBI taxonomy): Bacteria > Pseudomonadati > Pseudomonadota > Gammaproteobacteria > Alteromonadales > Shewanellaceae > Shewanella > Shewanella sp. SM95. Next base: position 28,932 of record NZ_JAKKSE010000016.1, on the reverse strand, counting down.
ACAGCACATGGACTATAAAGTCTATGATGGTAATGTCCCTCAAAAGCAAGATGATGATGAGTTGCTCGATCAGTATATGCAGGAGCTTGAGTAACCCTATTGGCCGTACTTGACAGCATTTGTCTTTAGTCATCAAATGCTAGCCTTGTTAAATTTTGTTATTGGCATATTCACTTGAGTAATGGCTATGCGATGAACTTTATTCGGGAACCTTTATGGCGTTAAATGGTGTTGCGGTTCTTTTAGTTGAAGATGACCCCGTGTTTAGGCAGATTGTTGCAAGCTTTCTCGATAGTAGAGGTGCGCAAGTCACACAAGCCTGTGATGGAGAACAAGGATTGTCAGTTTTTAAATCGCAGCGCTTCGATATTGTTCTTGCAGACTTGAGTATGCCTAAGCTCGGTGGGCTCGATATGCTTAAGGAAATGACAAGGTTAGCACCTTTAGTACCTTCTATCGTGATCTCGGGTAATAATGTCATGGCTGACGTCGTAGAAGCCTTACGCATTGGCGCAAGTGATTATCTCGTTAAGCCAGTATCTGATTTATTTATTATTGAACAAGCCATTAAACAAAGCCTTCATAGTTCCTACATTGATGATACTCAAGCCGCAGATTTTGACGCGCTATCCCACCAAGAATTAAGTGATAATCTAGCATTGCTTGAGCAAAGTGTTGCTGCGGCAAAACAAGTTCAGCAACAACTCTTTCCCGCTTCAAATATTAGTTATCCGGCAGCCAAGGTTGACTATAGCCTTTATAAAAATAGCGATATAAGCAGTTATTTCATTGATTCAACTATGGTAGGTAGTGATTACCTGATTATGTACATGGCCCATTTGTACCCAGAGGATAATCGAGCTGCGTTTGCCTGCGTTCTGCTGAGAAGTTTTGTTAATCAGAAGCTTAAAGATTTTCGAAATGGCCAGAGTCAAAGCATTATTGAACCCTTTAACATGATGAGCTATTTGAACGAGCGTTTAGTGAAATCTGGTCTCGATATCAAAGCCGATATGATTTATGTTGCCATTGAGCTAACTAAGTACCGTGCTGCTATTGCACAAGCGGGTAAGGGGCTGCGTTGTTATCTGCGTAATGACGAGGGATTAAGCCCGTTAGCACTGTCTGAGAGCCTGCAGCTTGGCGTGTTGGATTGGGGTAAACCGAGCATTCAGTTCCGCAGTATTTTACCGCAAGAACAGTTGTGTATTGCGACAAGTGAGCCTGAGCATAAACAGGCTTTACTTGATAACAAGTTTAGGGGCTTAGTCTATGATGCAACGCTACCCGCAGGTGGTTTTCTACAGTTAAGCCTTTAGTTTTTTTAGATGCTTTGGCGAAATTGAATATGTAACCGAATAGCTGACTTAACAAAAACGCCTTACTCTTGCGAGTAAGGCGTTTTGTTTTAACAGTAAAAAACAGTCGAACAGGATTATTAACGTTTTATCGCTTCATGTTCAGCCGTCACTGCAATTTCACTTTCTAAGGCTTCGGCTTCAGTATGATGCTTGGTTTCTGCACCATGCATCCAATCGACTAATTTGTCAGCCATAAAATACAGGATCACGCCAGACAGAGCCGCTGTAATCGCGATACCGGCAAAAATTGACATAGCATTAGCAAGTTGTTCCTCTTTGCCACCACCGTGACCAATCAAAGAGCCTACGACCCCAGCAACCTTGTTCGCCATCGCAATAAACAGGAACCAAGCACCCATCATCAAAGAGGCAATACGCAGTGGAGCAAGCTTAGTCACCATAGACAAGCCAATAGGTGACAAACATAATTCACCCATCGTATGGAAGAAATAAGCACCCACTAACCACCACATGCTTGATTTAGAAGTAGGATCGCTACCCATCTCAACCACAGCGCCAATCATGAACAAGAAGCCAATCGCCAATAAGAACAAACCTAAGGCAAATTTCACTGGTGAGTTAGGTTCATTTTTACCTAAACGGATCCAGATAGAAGCAATTACAGGGGCAAATAACACAATAAAAATAGCGTTTAGCGATTGGAAATAAGTCGTGGGCACTTCCCAAGTACCTATGTAACGGTCAGTAAACTCATTGGTAAATAAGTTCATTAACCCGCCCGCTTGTTCAAAGCCCGCCCAGAAAATAATCGTGAACAAACCCAGCACCATAATCACCTTGAGACGATCACGCTCAATTTTAGTAAGTGGTTCTTTACGGGTATTGCCTAGCTTAGCCTGGCGTTCACGTTCCAGCTTGGCCGCTGGCACGGTACCAATGTTACCTAACAGTTTTTGAGCAAATAAAAATTGAATCACCAGCGATAGCAGCATACCAATACCAGCACAGAAGAAACCTGCCTGCCAGTTATTAACAAAAACCTCTTGGCCATTAACCATTTCAGTGTGGCCAAAGCTAGTATAAGCCCAAGCAACAATAAAGCCGGATAATGCCGCACCTAAATTGATTCCCATATAGAAAATAGTAAATGCACCATCGCGACGGTGATCACCTTCCTCGTAGAGATCGCCCACCATAGTGGAAATGTTCGGCTTAAACAAACCATTACCCAGAATAAGGGTACCTAAACCGATATAAAAAATGGTCGTTTCAATACCAGGAAACCAAGCATGAGGCGCAGCTAGCATAAATTGGCCAGCCGCCATTAACGCACCACCAAAATAAATGGCTTTGCGCTGACCCAGAAAATTATCAGCTAACCAACCACCAATCAGCGGCGTTAAATACACTAACGCAGTAAAAGTACCATACAAGGATAAAGCGTCAGCTTGGCTAAATCCTAAGCCGCCACCGCCTTGTTTACCCACCTGATCAACTAAATACAGTACCAAAATGGCACGCATTGCATAATAACTAAATCGTTCCCAAAGTTCTGTTGTAAACAGCAGGAACAATCCCTTGGGATGCCCAAGCATCGTTCCTTGTGGTTTTGCTACGGTCATGAAGTCTTCCACCTTAAGCTCGTGATTGCCTGTGGGCCCCTGAAACAGGATGATGTCACCACAGAAAAATGGTTGTTGCTCGTCCCAATATCGCCTGCAGATTTATTCAACCATTAATTCCCGCTATAGGATTCATTAATTGTTGAATAACCGCTAGTTACGTATGGGTTATTGTTACGTTCTTATAATAAAAGTAATGTGTTTAGCAGTAAAATGAGTATTTTCGCTAAAATCCCACCTTATATACCCCTTAAAAGCAACCAAAGTCAATTTTGGTAAGCTAAGTGGTGACATTATCAGCAGTATAGTGTTGTGATTTTAATTATGAATTAGTTAATGTGAGTGTCATTGTATGCATACCGAGCGAGAGACTGGAATAGTCGAAAAATTACTTCCACCGACTTGAGCATCTTTGCTATGATTGCGACCCGTGAATGGACATCACTTATTTATAGGGTAGTGAGATTAGCTTATGAAGGCATGGTACCTTTTGTATTGTAAACCTCGTAGTGAAGCGAGAGCACAACAAAACTTAGCACTTCAAAATTTAGAGACGTATTTGCCTATGGTCTCTGAAGAGAAATCTCAGCGCGGGCGCAAACAAGTTTGTCGTGTACCACTATTTCCAAATTATTTATTCATCAATTTTGACCCAAGCCAGACAAGTGTCAGGCAGGTCCATTCTACTCGTGGTGTGAATCGAATCGTTAATTGTCAAGAGAAAATGACGCCCATTGACGACAGAATTATCCATGCCATTCGCATGAAAGAACTAACGCCTTCCCAAACAGTATTAGCCGAAGAATTAGAGCTAAAAACGGGGGAAAAAATTCGTTTTACAGATGGGCCCTTTGTTGATCTCGAAGGCATTTTTCAAGAAAAATGCCCAAATAAACGTTGTCATGTTCTTTTTAACATTATGGGGCAGATAAAGACGGTTACTGTACCTGAGCAAACGGTTGAAAGAGTTTGTAGTTAACTAATTGACACAAGTTTCATTGTAAGAATTAAGATGAAATATTTGTAGGAAATTGACTATTCTTATTATTAAGGCTTTTTGCCAGAGATGGATAAAATTTTGTTAAGTTATTAAATAATAAGATTTTTATGGATTTTTACAAAATTGAAATCATTAAGATTTTAATTTATCTCTAAAATTTGAAACATAGACTTGTAATTGCTTGTTAATTAGCCAGTCAAGCTTTCGGGTTTGAAGTAAACTTATGTAACCAGACTTTAAGATTGTCGTTTATCCTTCTTAACGTCATTGGTATGTTGTTAAAAATGAATCTTTAGTTGATGCGCAAACTTAGCTGCCTAAGGCCTGCATTGACGTTTAGGTGACTATTTGGTTTAGGCTGCGATAGTCTTGTTCTAATTAATAATTTGGCGTGTTTTTCCCACAAGAGTGGTGATATCACTCGCTAGAAATTCAAATGGATTGGAGCCTTGTAATTCTTTTTATAAAGAATGATGAGGTTTTATTACATGAAAAATATGAGTTTTCGCGTCGCGAAGGGCAATATAGAAGCCGCAATCTATGGGCGGTAGCGTGTCTGAAAGGCAACGAATGAAAAGTTTCATTCGTTAAGCGGACGCCGAAGGCCTCGGGCCGCCACGCGGATCGGTAGCGTGTCTGAAAGGTGAGAAACCGCAGGTTGATCCCTCGAACGAGAGGTATGGATACCGAACAGGCAGGTATATAGGGATATTTATCGAAAAACAGTTTCTTCATTAAATGGGTAATGCAGGGAGCCTCAATAGCCATTAATATGTCCAATTTTACCTTTATTCAGCCATGATACGATTAACCGTAGCTGCTTGATGATGTAAACAATCCAACATTTACCCCAAAGAATCGTTAGTTTTTTGTACACTCTAAATGGCGTTTGATTGCCGAGTGTTTGAATGTGAAACTCAGGTTTTACCTCTAAAAATCCAATAATAAGCTTTGACTCATTTTTATAAACGGAGATATCTGGTGCTACGACAAGTCAAAAAATTCATCATACTAGGCATAAGTGCCGCGATTTTGATGGGCGCGCAGGCTAATGCCATTACGCCATCTCCACAGATGATCGAGCAGTTCAAAGCTTTACCTAAGTCAGAACAAGAAAGGCTAGCACGTCAATATGGCGTTGACCCTTCGATGATCACTGGTGGTTCAGCTGCTCAAACAGTAGTTGAAAATCCAACTGTGGTGACCCCACGTGCTGCCAATAATGATGTAGTTGACCAGTCTGATAATGACCAGCTAAATCAGGCCACTAAATCGGCGGACAAGGTTGAAGCTATTGAAGACAAAAAAGAAAATCAATTAAAGCGTTTTGGTTACGATCTCTTTGCGGGTTCGCCAAGCACTTTTGCACCAGTTAGCGATGTGCCAGTGCCTGCTGAGTACATGATTGGTCCCGGTGATAGCTTAAATGTTCAGTTGTTTGGTAAAGAGAATAACCAGTACACGCTAACCGTTGGTCGTGATGGAGCAATTCAATTTCCGGGTTTAGGGCCAATATCGCTTGTTGGTTTGAGTTTTTCAGAAGTACGCGAATTGTTACAGCAAAAAATTAGCCAAAGTATGATTGGCATAGAGTCAAATATCACAATGGGCGAATTACGGTCAATTCGTATCTTTGTTGCTGGTGATGCTTTTCAACCAGGCTCCTACACTGTTTCTAGTTTATCGACGATCACTCAAGCATTATTTATTTCCGGTGGTGTGAATCAAATTGGTAGCTTGCGTGACATACAAATTAAACGAGCAGGTAAAACCGTAGGTCGCCTAGATCTCTATGATTTACTTCTGCGTGGTGATGCATCAGGTGATATTCGCTTGCAATCAGGTGATGTGGTTTTTATTCCATCATCAGGTGGTTCAGTTAGCGTGATTGGTGAAGTTCGTCGTCCTGCTATATATGAACTTAAAAATAATGAAACCATGGCTGATGTTATTCGCATGGCCAGTGGTTTAAATCCGGGCGCTTATCCAAAAGCAAGTACAGTTGAACGTTATAGTAATGAATCAGTTAAAACTGTAGTAAGCGTTGATCTAACTGAAAATTTAGGCCTAAACACGTTAGTCAAAAATGGCGACCTCTTAAATGTAAGATCTGCCTCTAGCCGTATTGATAATGCGATTACTCTGGCAGGCGCTGTTGTTCGACCTGGTAAGTATCAATGGACTAAAGGTTTAACTGTTGCCGATTTACTCCCTTCAGTTTGGGGGGATCTAACCATATCCGCTGATTTGGATTATTCCTTACTTGTCCGTGAAATAAATCAACGCGGTGATATTCAAGTGGAACGTATTGCGCTTGGACGAGCGATAGCAGAACCTAAATCACATTATAATCCTAAACTAAATCCGCGTGATTCAATCATTGTTTTTGATTACGCAGACCGTGAAGAGTTATTAAAACCTATAGTTAAAAAACTGAGAGAGCAGAGTCGTTTCGGCGATGCCGCTAAGTTAGTCAGCATCAATGGAAATGTGCGTTTTCCTGGGCAATACCCCATTACTATTAATGGCGATGTTAAAGAATTACTCATTGCGGCTGGTGGTTTAGAAGAAGGTGCCTACACACTTTCGGCTGAATTGACTCGTCAAAATGTTTCTGAGCAAAACGGTGTATCGGTTGAACATATGCAGCTGAGCTTAGATCAGGTCATGCAAAATGTACCAACTGCAAACGTTATACTTCAAAGCCGTGACATCCTAACTGTTCGCACGCTTCCTGATTGGCAGGAGACTCGCTGGGTGACTATCAAGGGTGAAGTTAAGTTTCCCGGTACTTACAGTATTCAGCGTAGCGAAAGCTTGAAAGATGTGATATCTCGCGCAGGTGGTTTGACGAGCGATGCAGCTCCTCGCAGTGCTGTATTTTTACGTAAGTCAGTAAAAGATAAAGAGCAGCTTGAGTTATCAAAACTTGCTGATGAATTACGCCGTGAAATTGCTGCTAAAGCGTTGACAAAAGATACACCAACTATTGGCTATAACGATGCGCAGCTGATGTTAAATCAGCTTGAAAATGTTAAAACTGTCGGTCGATTAGTTGTTGATATCAATGCAATCCAACTGGGTATAGATAGTGCTAACCTTATGCTTGAAGATGAGGATGCGTTGTACATTCCTGCGACTAATCAAACCGTGTCAGTCATGGGCCAAGTACAGCACCCAAGCACACATAGATATAAGCAAGGTTTAACATTCGACCAATATTTAGCATTATCTGGTGGCGCACGTAAACGTGCCGATGAATCTCGCTCATATATTCTAAGGGCTGATGGCTCGGTCGAAATGCCAACCACATCCTTCTGGTTTAATGGTGGCAGTGCTATAGAACCTGGCGATACCATAGTTGTGCCATTAGATACTGAATATAAAGACAACTTAACGCTTTGGAGTCAAGTCACTGGCATTATCTATAATACTGCTGTTGCAGTGTCTGTAATCTCAGGACTGTAGAAGCAAAGTTCGAGGGCGTTGCTTCGCAACTTCTAGGACGCTCGCAAGCTCTAGAATCTAGAAGGAGCGAAGCGACGCTCTGATTTTTCTAGACTATCGCGACTGAAAGGAGCCCATATGCGATTCGAACAACTGGATGTTTGGAAACGCGCTTCGCGATTATCTTGTCAAATATATCAAGTGACAGAATCAGTAAGTAATTGGGGTTTTAAAGATCAAATAACTCGTTCAGGGTTATCTGTCCCTTCAAATATTGCTGAGGGTGAAGAGCGTGAAACACTAAAAGATCAAATTCGCTTTTTGTACTATGCCAAAGGCTCTCTAGGTGAGTTAGTCACTCAACTCTATATAGGTATTGAAGTTGGATATTTGCCAAGGGAACCCGCGTTACTTATGGTCCAAGAGGCAAAAGAATTAGCCAAAATCTTAGGTGCAATTATCAAACAAAAGCAAAGTAAGAGTAAAAGCTAAGAAGGACGCCACTGCGTGGACCTAGAATCGAGAACGCTGCTTCGCAGCTGCTAGAACGCTCGTCAGCTCGCTCTAGATTCTAGAAGGAGCGAACCGACGCTCTGCCCGTTCTGCTGTTAACTTTTGCTTTTATAGAAGCGCAGCGCTCTAGCCGCGCAGCGTACTAGAATCTAGAATTTGAAGAGCCAATGAATACACAAATTACTCAAAATCCAAACACATACCAATCCGACGCAAGATTTCCTCAAGTGCAAGATGACGAAATTGATCTTCGTGAACTTTTTTCGGTTATATGGCAAGGCAAATGGTTAATCATTGCCATTACGGCTGTATTCGCGATTGGTTCTGTGGTGTTTGCGATAATGCAACCCAATATCTATAAGTCTGAGGCATTACTGGCCCCTGCAGCAGAAGAGCAAGGTGGTGGGTTAAGTGCCTTAGCCTCTCAATTTGGCGGCTTAGCCAGTCTTGCTGGTGTTAATTTAGGTGCTAAGGGTGGCACTGATAAAACCCAGCTTGCCATTGAGGTATTAAAATCCCGTCAATTTACCAGTGATTTCATTCAAAAGCATAATATTCTTGCTGATATAATGGCAGCAAAAAAGTGGGATCGAGATTTGGATATAATCGTATACGATGCGGATCTTTATGATGTTAAATCAAATCATTGGGTACGCGAAGTTGACCCTCCACTTAAATCAGAACCTTCAATGCAGGAAGCCTATAAAGTTTTTAGCAAAATATTAGCTATTAATACGGCTAAAGAAACTGGTATGGTTACTCTAGCGGTTGAGCATGTATCCCCAAGCGTTGCAAAACAATGGGTTACTTGGTTAATCGAAGATATTAATAAAGTCATGAAAGAGCGTGATGTTGCCGAGGCTAATCGCAGCAGTGAGTTTTTAAATAGACAAATTGCCCTAACTAATGTTGCTGATATTAAAGCGATTCTTTACAAGTTGGTGGAAGAACAAGCTAAAACCATTATGTTCGCTGAAGTCCGAGACGAATACGTATTTAAAACCATAGATCCAGCATTAGTACCTGAAGAAAAGGCAAAACCTAAACGCGCATTAATTTGCGTATTAGGCACTATGCTGGGGGTGATGCTCGGTATAATGTTTGTATTGGTAAGAGATTTTGCAAAAAATAAAAAAAATATGGTTCCGGCTAAGCGAGCTTGAAGAACGCTACAAAGTTAATTTTTTGTACGGCACTGCATTGCTAAACTCAAAAAATTAAGTATTGTTTATTCATCAATGAGTTATTATATTCCGGAATATGTGTTTGGTTTATCATCAGTATATTACTACTTGCCCCTCAGAGAAGACATTATGATTCTATGGGAAGTGGGAAGTAATCAAACTGGAGAATATGATATCGATTAGGAAATGCTTGGGGTATTGAGAACTGAATATTGAAATAACAAATTGTAAGTTACTGTCAATTAAATTCAACTCTAGAAGCAAAATGTTTTGGTACTGCTCCTATATTTCGAAGCGTAAAATAGTTATGAGGAGGCTTAATTTATGGGGGGGATGCAATTTGGAGCAATAATCGAGTTTATAAAAAGTGATCTTTATCGATATACTGGAGAAGTATCAAAAAAACACCTATTAAAAAATTATTTATTTAATAGATCTTTTTGCTATACTTTTTGGTTTAGACTCTGTAAATCTAAAAATAAAGGCATAAGTTTTATAGCTAAAGTAATGCATTTCAGACTCAGTAGGAAGTATGGTATTCAAATACCTATAACTGTTGATATTGGTTATGGACTGTATATAGGTCATGGAATGGCTTTAGTATTAAATCCAACCGTTAAAATTGGTAATAATTGCAACTTAAGTCAATTTACTACAATAGGTTCTAATCATGGCAAAGCTGCAACTATTAGAGATAATGTTTACATTGGACCAAATGTTTGTATTGTAGAAAATGTCGATATAGGAAATAGTGTTACAATAGGTGCAGGCTCCGTAATAACAAGAAATATTGTTGATAATTGTACTGTTGCTGGTGTACCTGCAAAAGTTATTTCTTTCAAAGAGCCTGGCAGGTATGTAAACAGAAGGTGGCCAGCTTGTTCCTAGGACGTCTGTTGGATTTCGGTTTGATTATGGAATAGATTTTATTTGGAATTGGCCTAGTGAGTTTTGAAATGAAAAAAAATAAATTTGGAATTATATGTTATCCTGGTATGGGGCTAGAGGAAATAAAATCTGCTTGTCTTGATCATAATGCAAAATATGTCGAAATTAATATCATGTCTCCAGACTGGATGACTGAGTGTCAGGATGATATTGATGGATATCTTATTCGTCCGCCTTGCACTTACCAAGAACACAAATGTATTTTTGATGAGAGGATTTACTTCTTGAATGAGGTGTTGGGTAAACCAATATATCCCTCATTTAAAGAACTTTATACGTATGAAAATAAGAGGAATATGCATTTATTTTTGTCGGGGCATAGTATTCCCCATGCAAATACAAAAGTTTATATGAGAAAGGTGGAGGCTCTTGCTAATTTGGATAAGTTGCAATTCCCTATCGTATCTAAGAGTAATATTGGTGCCAGTGGTAGCGCCGTTCAAATTATTAAAAATAAACGCAAGTATGTGCGTTTGGTAAACCAAGTCTTTGGCAGATTTAGCCCTGAATTTTCATTTGGATGGTTTCCTATAGGCAAAAAATATGGAATTCCTTTGCCTAGATTTGGTAGAGCACAAAAACATTATCTGCTAACCCAAGAATTTCTAAATATAAAGTGGGAATGGAGAATGATACGGATTGGTGACAGTTATATTGGTCATCAAAAATTATTAGGGGATAATGGGTTTGCCAGTGGTTCGGAATTAGTTGGATGGGAAAGGCCTTCTGACGAACTACTTTGGTTATTACATAACGCAACCGAGAAAATGGGAATGCGTTGTATGACGTTAGATATTTTTGAGACCGTTAATGGTGAATTTTATGTTAATGAAATGCAGGCTATTATCGGTGCTTATCGACCATATCAAATGAAGGTGGATGGGAAGCCTGGCCGTTTCATCCTTAGAGATGGAGAGTTCCAATTTGAAGAAGGCATCCATTGCCAGAATGCATGTTGGAATCCCCGTGTGGAGGATTTTATTCGAATGCTAAATGGAGATAGAGATAATGCGTAAAATAAGTGTTTTTGGGACCTCCTGCAAAAAAAATGAAAAGAGAATCCCCATTCATCCTGCATTATTTGAGCAAATACCTGAAAAGGTACGCAGTCAATTAATATTTGAAGAGGGGTATGCTTCTTCATTGGGGATTAAAGATGAATATCTAGGTGAACATTTTGGGGGAGTTGTTTCTCGTAAAGAGCTATTTTCCATCGGTGATGTGTTCCTATTGCCTAAACCAGAAAAAGAAGATTTTAAATTCTTCAGTGAAGGGAAAATTCTTTGGGGATGGCCGCACTGCGTACAAGGACATGACATTGCACAAGCGGCAATTGATGCAAAAATGACATTGGTTGCATGGGAAGCAATGTTCGGTGGTTCTGATCGGACTCATGTTTTTTATAGAAATAATGAACTCGCCGGATATGCTGCCGTACAGCATATGATGATGCTTACTGGCAAAACGGGTTACTTTGGTCGTCGATTAAGAGCTGCTGTGCTCGGATTTGGAGCCACTGCTCGAGGTGCTATTAACTGTTTAAAATCTCTTGGTATCGTAGATGTGAGTGTCTATAGTCAAAGGCCAAATCATCTGCTCAATGCCCCCATTGAAAGTATTACCTATAAGCAGATACAGCGACGAGATGGGAAGACCTTTCTCGAAAGTGACGAATATCAACACTTTGTTACTCCAGTCGAAGTGTTGTGTGATTATGATGTGGTAGTGAATTGCATCCTGCAAGATCCTGTAAATCCGATCATGTTTATTGAAGAGCATGATATGTCTTCAATTGATAAACAAATGGATATTATTGATATCAGTTGTGATCGTGGCATGGGTTTCTATTTTGCAAAACCAACCTCATTTGATAAGCCATCTTTTAACGTTGGTGCACATATCAATTATTACAGTGTAGATCATACTCCAACTCTTTATTGGGATTCTGCATCGTATGAAATTACACGTTCTATTATGAGTTATTTGCCTGATTTTATTGATGGAACTTGGAAACATAACCCAGTACTTGCAGCAGCAGTAGAGATTGACAGTGGTTTTGTTATTAATAAAAAAATCATTGAATTTCAGAAGCGAAGCTCAGACTACCCATATACAAGAAAATAAAATGTCACATAAAAAAGAGCTCATCAAAAACTTCCTAAGTTTTGGAGCGGTTGATATTTTAGGGTTGCTTATACCTATTATAACTATGCCTATACTGACTCGGGCTCTAGGGCCAAGTCAGTATGGTGTATATATGTTGATACTGACCATACTCTATTTCGGCCATACCATTATAGATTATGGCACTCAGTACACCGCAGTAAGAGCATTAGCCAATCATCGTGATAATCCTCATGAAGTAAGTTGTATATATCAGCACACGCAGGGATTGCGACTTTTTCTATGTATTCTCTACAGTCTTGGTGCTATCTCATACTCACTGTTTTTATCGTTCGATAATGCAGCAATTTATATGCTATTTGCTTCGTCGACCTATTTATTGGGATACGCCCTGACACCTCTCTGGTTTTTCCAGGGGATTGGTGAGGTGGCTCGAGCGATGAAAGTATCTATTGTGATTAAACTAGTTAATCTCTTGGTTATTATATTCGCAATACATTCACCAGAAGACTTGATCATCGTGATCGCTTCACTTTGCATACCTATGTTGCTTGGTGGAATATACCTTAGCTATCTAGCATCGGTGAAATATGGTGTTGCTCTCCCAACATTTTCTCGGCTCAGAAGATCATTTTATGAAGGCAGAGATGTATTTATAGGGCTATTGGCTCCCAATTTCTATAATGCTGTTCCAACAATAGCGCTTGGTTCGATGTATCCTCCTGCAGAATTTGCCAAATTTGCAATTGCCACACGTTTGGCTTCGGTTATTGTGACACTTCAGAACGTGATAGCAAAGGCTGCATATCCAGTGCTTGCTATGTTAAAAAATAGCCAAGTTAAAAAATTGATTTATCTTAATCTTCTAGTTTCCATTGTTCCTGCGATTATTATTTTTAGTGTTGGGGAGTGGGCATTAAAAATCTTTTTAGGTCAGGGTTTTTCTGGTGTTAATGAATACCTATTAATTCTTTGTGTCGGTATTGTTTTTATTGGACTGTCGAACGCTATAAGTCAAGGCTACCTCTTGCCAAATGGTCACGACCGAGTTTATCGTAACGTCTCACTCAGAGTATCTTTTATCGCGGGAGTCATGTCTTGTGGCCTTATTTTTTTTTATGGGCTATTAGGTGGTGCGATAGCAATTACAATAGCAAGAATGTTATTTTTCTTTGACTTTATGCTTGTATATACGACGATTAGGAGTCGTAATTGACATTATCTTTCAAATGTGAACTGCTTGAACAATCTAAGATATTTATAAATGGAAAAAATATGAAAACGGTGCTTATCTATTTACCGAATTTGAACTGTGGTGGAGCAGAGTCTGTTACCGTGCGTTTAGCTAATTACCTAGCAGGCAGAGGGTACTTAGTTAAATTGATTACTTCAATTGATGGCGGGCCACTTGAAGACATTCTAGACTCAAGAATCGAATATCTATGCTTGGGGTTAAAGAATCAATGGCATACCTTATTTAAAATGCCATCTCTTATAAAAAGAATGAAACCAGATGTGATTTTTACAACGATGAAAGAAAGTTGTTTCATCATGATTGTATCAAAATATATTGCATTTTCGAATGCTAAGATGGTTATTCGAGAAGCTAATACGATATCGTTCCAATTAAAAGAAGAGCAAAAATTTGTACAGCGAATTAAGAATTATTTAATTGCCATATCTTACCGATTTGCTGACAAGATTATTGCGCTATCAGAAGAGATAAAGGTTGATCTGGTGTGTTCTTTTCATTTATCAAAGGAAATTAGTGTTATACCTAATCCAATTGGTTTTGATAAAATGAAAAAAGCGATCATGTCACCTCTTAAGCATGACGCTTTAAATGATAACACTATATTGAAGCTTGTCACTGTAGCTCGTCTTTACCCACAAAAAAATCATCTTTTTATGGTAAATGCCCTAGCACAGTACATCAATATAAATCCAAACGTTAAGTGGTTTTTAGTAGGTAATGGACCACTTAAAGAAGAAATTAAAGAGCGAGTAGAGTCATTAGGTATATCCGATAATGTTGTTTTTTTAGGTTTTCAAGAGAATCCATTGGCAACTGTGAATGCCTGTGATGTATTTGTTCTGCCTTCACTTTATGAAGGATTTTCTAATGCTCTACTAGAAGCTGCAGCATTAAATAAAAAGATATTGGTTTCTGATTCGCAGACAACATCAGTTGCATTTCTTAATAAATTGAACATAGGCTCTTTTTATATAAACGATAACATTGATGATTTTGGTAAAAAACTAGAGTCTATAGTCAGTTCTGATGAAGAACAGGATGTTTCTTCTCGTATGAGGACTGAGTACAGTGAAGAAGCAGTATTTAATTCATATTCAAAAATAATGTTCGAGTAAATTATGCTTGTTGTCGCTATTTCAACACTATTTAGTCGTATTAATAGAATAAAGAAAGAACAATTCCCACTAAATGAAAATTTAATGTATGTGATCTCATGTCAAGGTAGAAAAGAATTTGATGATACATACTATCAATCGTCTCTGAGCCAAATATTTGGTGATGATATTGTATGGGGAGAAGCGCCAGAATTAGGTTTGTCACATAACAGAAATAATGCTATAAAACTTACCCTAGATAATTTTTCTGGTGCGGGGAATTATCTATATGTATGTGATGATGATATTTCATTATCTGTTGATGGTTTATTAGATGCCGTTACAGTACTGCGTGAGAAAAAGTTATCATGCTTGACAGGTATCGTTGCTACGGATGATGGTTTTTTAAAAAAATATAGTGCTCACACATATTTTCATTCTAGATTGAGTGCCGCCAGAGTATGTAGCGTCGAGATTATAATTGATCTTGATTTTGTTTTTTCAAATAATATTTTATTTGATTGCAGGTTTGGCTTGGGGAGCAGGTATCCATCTGGGGAGGAATTTATATTTATTAATGATTTCCTTTCTACTGGTGGAAAGGTTGCTTTTTATCCGATAAAGCTATGCAAGCATCCGCCACTATCAAGTGGTGATGATTTCTATAGCTCACAACATAAAATAATGGCAAAAGGGGCAATGTTAAAACGGGTTTTTCCCTCCTACATATGTTATCCAATGATAATAATTTTCGCTATTAAAAAATATAGAGTTTATCGACATTCAGTTTCATTTATAAAGTTTTGTAATAATATGGTAAAAGGTGCAATGGAGATAAAAAAATAGTATGGAAAAAGTCAGCATTATCATGCCATTATATAATAGCGCACGTTTTCTTACGGCATCAATTGAGTCAGTTTTAAAACAAATCTACACCAACTGGGAACTAGTATTGATTGATGACTGCTCAAGTGATGATAGCTTTGTTATCGCGCAATCATATTGTGATAGAGATTGTCGTATTAAATTATTCAAGTTAGATAAGAATTCCGGAGCAGCTATTGCTCGCAATAAAGCTATTGAACTTGCAGAGGGGAGATTCATTGCATTTCTTGATAGCGATGATATCTGGTTCCCTGAAAAGCTGGCTATTCAGATTGACTTCATGCTAAAAAATAAAATAGCTTTTTCTTATACTGCGTACAAGAAAGTAGATGAATATGGAAATGATATTTTAGAGTTTGGCGTTCCTTCTTCTCTATCATATCGAGATTTATTGAAAGCTTGTATCATAGGTTGCTTGACCGTTATTTACGATACCACTCAAATAGGTAAAATGTATATGCCACTTGGTACCAAGCGCGAGGATTATGCATTATGGTTAAAGATAATGCGCGAAGAAAATATCATTGCGTATGGTATTAACAAAGTACTTGCTAGCTATCGAATTTATCCATATCAGTCATCATCTAAGAAGCTCAACATGGCTAAAGAAAACTGGATGCTTCTAAGAGAACAAGAGAAATTGTACTTGGTCATTGCATTGTATTATTTTTTTCAATACGCCTTCCGTGGTGTTTTAAGGGCTAAGTATCCTCTTTTAGCTAAGAAAGTAGGGGTTTTGACTTCTCCAGATAAGTGGCATTAGAAAGAAGTCCGTGATTCATTTTGGATAAAAAATGGTATATATATCACTATGTGTTTTTTGTACGCTCTATATGTATAGCGTCCAAAATTACAAGGCAAGTTTTATAATTTTACTTCCTCCTTTTATTTTATATTTTTTAATATCCTCACTTCAGTATAATGTAGGCTCTGATTATTTCTCATATATTTATATCTTCGAAAATCAATGGGTCTTGGGTCGTTACTTTGAGTCGGGTGAGTATTTTTTTTATTATTTGAATATTTTTTTTAAAAATTTTGGTTTTTCAGGTCAATCTATTTTCTTTGCTTTTTCATTTTTGCAATCAATTTTTATATTTGTTTACTTTAATGAATTGAAGAAGAAAGGTTTTGTTCTTTGGCTATTGTTTTTGATTTTTTTTGTTGTCACAAACATATATCACAATCAAATGAATGGTATTAGGCAATATGCAGCATTAACATTGTTGCCGTTACTAACAATTTTTCTATATGAGAGGCGTTTTTTTTACTTTGGAGTACTGATGGCTCTCGCAATGAGTTTTCACTCATCTTCGGTAATATTTATTGCTTTGATTTTCATTCCTTTTTTATACAAAAGACTTTATAGATGTGGTTTTACAATTTTTATATTGTCTATTCCGTTTTACTTTTTAATTGCAAAGTATACGCCAGTACTTCTAGAGAGCTTAGGGTTAAGGTTCTCATCATACATTGAAAGTGATTACTTCGATGCAGGGAGTTATATAACTATAATCACAAAAGTTTACTATCTACCCGCATTATTATTTTTTTTCTATTTGTATAATAAAAGCATTAAAGCCAGTGGATTTTTTTATAAAGATGGATATTTTTCTTTTTTAATATTTATCTTCTCTTGTACATACTGGTCTTTTTTAATGTCATTAGATATAGCTATATTATCAAGGATATCTAGCTATTTTTGGTTTTTTATTGTTTTCCCATTATATTACGTAGGGATTATATTTTATAGAAAAGGTTTCGTTAAATTTGGATTGTATGTGATTTATCTTATTGCGCCATACCTTGCTAAGGTAACTTTCTTAGCAAAGAATGAGTTTTTATATAAAAGTATTATTTTTAATTGATTACAGTCAAGGAGTTAGGTTTTGCATTACTTTATCACGGGTGCAGCAGGATTTATTGGCAGTGCAGTCAGTCTGCGTCTCTGTCAGCAAGGTCATACCGTTATCGGTATCGATAATCTGAATGATTATTACGAAGTCTCGTTAAAAGTGGCGCGGCTAGCCAGATTGGCGGATGAGCCCCATTTTGTGTTTCGCGAACTCGATCTGGCTGATCGTGAAGGGATGGCAGAGTTGTTTGTACAAGAACGTTTCGATAGGGTGATCCATCTGGCGGCCCAAGCTGGCGTGCGTTATTCGCTTGAAAATCCTTTTGCTTATGCGGACAGCAATCTGGTGGGTCATTTAGCTATTCTTGAAGGTTGTCGCCAAACCAAAGTGAAGCATCTAGTTTATGCTTCTTCCAGTTCTGTATATGGCTTAAACGCTAAAACTCCATTTGCCACTAGTGACAGCGTTGATCACCCAGTATCCTTATATGCTGCCACCAAAAAGGCAAATGAGTTGATGGCGCATAGTTATTCTCATCTTTACGATATTCCTACAACCGGATTACGCTTTTTTACTGTTTATGGCGCTTGGGGCCGCCCCGATATGGCGCCATTTATCTTCACAAAGAAGATTTTAGAAGGTGAAACCATAGATATTAATAACAATGGTGATATGTGGCGCGATTTTACCCATGTAGACGATATTGTCGAAGGTGTGGTGCGTATCAGTGATGTAATTCCTAAACGCAATAATGACTGGACGGTTGAAACTGGTACTCCCGCTAGCAGCTCAGCGCCTTATGCGGTGTATAACATCGGTCACGGTTCGCCAATTAATTTAATGGACTTTGTTAAAGCCATTGAAGATGAATTAGGCATTGTAGCGAAAAAGAACTTCCGCGAGATGCAGCCTGGTGATGTTTATCAAACCTATGCGGATACCCAAGACTTATTTGCTGTTACAGGATATCAACCTAAAGTTGGCGTAAAAGAAGGCGTGGCTGAGTTTGTGGCATGGTATCGCAGTTATTACCGGATTTAAGTTTGTTAAAAATGTCATTTGAATTATTTAAACCATTTAAATTGTAAGACGAAATTTATAACGCGCTTTGCGTACGTAAAATGCCTTGTTTTGCCGCCATTCTTGATGGTAGTAATTCGCCTGATGGTTTGTATTTTCTCTGCATGTTTGTAACTCTTAGCTATTTGTTATGGATTTCAGCCTGCGCAGGAATGACGACATATTGAGTGATATTTTTCGTGAGCAGATTAGACATTGCTTACACACATTAGGACATAAGTAATGAAAATCGCTATTGCTGGCACTGGCTATGTTGGTCTTTCTAATGCCATTTTATTAGCCCAGAACCACCAAGTTGTTGCTGTTGATGTGATTCCTGAAAAAGTTGAATTGATTAATAGTAAACAGTCGCCAATTCTGGATGCTGAAATTGAATATTTTTTAGCTCATCATAAACTCGATTTAATCGCTACCTTAGATAAAAAGTTAGCTTATCAAAACGCCGATTTTGTCATAATTGCGACTCCTACGGATTACGATCCAAAAACCAATTACTTTAATACTTCATCTGTCGAATCAGTTATCCAAGATGTGTTGGCTATTAATCCTAAAGCCGTGATGGTAATTAAATCTACTGTGCCAGTGGGTTTCACTGCTAAGGTTAAACAAAAATATAATTGTGATCATATACTCTTCTCGCCGGAGTTTTTACGTGAGGGTAAAGCACTTTATGATAATTTGCATCCTTCGCGGATTATTGTCGGTGAACGTAGTGAGCGCGCTAAAGTCTTTGCTGATTTATTAGTGCAAGGCGCTATAAAAAAAGATATTCAGGTATTATTTACTGAATCGACTGAAGCGGAAGCGGTTAAATTATTCTCCAATACTTATCTTGCCATGCGTGTAGCTTATTTTAATGAACTTGATACCTATGCTGAGACTCATGGGCTAGATTCACGGCAGATTATTGAGGGAGTATGCTTAGACCCTCGTATAGGCGGCCATTACAATAACCCCTCTTTTGGTTATGGTGGCTATTGTTTACCTAAAGATACAAAGCAATTACGTGCTAATTATGCCGATGTACCTAACAGCATTATTGGTGCGATTGTAGAATCTAATACTACCCGTAAGGACTTTATTGCTGAGTCCATTTTAAGTCGCGATCCTAAAGTAGTAGGTATTTACCGTCTTATCATGAAGTCAGGTTCTGATAACTTTCGTGCTTCGAGTATTCAAGGGATTATGAAGCGCTTAAAGGCTAAGGGTATTGAGGTTATTGTTTATGAACCTGTGTTAAAAGAGACTGAATTTTACCACTCCCGCGTAGTGATAGACCTTGACGAGTTTAAAGCTAAGTCAGATGTTATAGTGTCGAATCGGATGGCTAAGGAACTGGCTGATGTCGCTAATAAAGTCTATACTCGCGATTTGTTTGGTTCAGATTAGGTATTTTTGATCGTATTGCGTATAGGGTTACGGCGATTATTGTCTTATAAATCAAATGTGAAGTGGTGTTGTGAGATAGTTTTTGAAACTGTCTCAATTTTTATTTATATACTTTTATTATGATTTAATCTCTATGGATTGTATTTAGTTATTAGACTCCTGCTTACTTTGAGCTATTGATTGTCTCTGATGATAGTGCGAATGGCATTAATTTTTTGCCTTAGTAGGGGCTGGTATGCTTTATTGATGGGGTTATTTAGTACTTCGCTAATTGTTCTCATATATTACATAATTATTGAGTTGTTTTATGTCAGCAAACATCGCTGTTTTATTTGTTTTTTTTGTTTCTTTCATCAGTTTGTTTGTGTTTCGCAAGATCGCTAAAAAAATAGGGCTAGTTGATAAGCCTAATGAGCGAAAGCATCATACTGGTCAGGTCCCTTTAGTCGGAGGGGTCAGCGTTTTTTTTACCATGATGCTCACACTGCTCTTAGCGCCTGAACTATTGTTGGCTCCTGGATTGTTCGTTGGGTGTGCCCTTATTCTTGTCGTCATAGGTGTGATTGACGATCGCTATGACATCAGTTTTAAGTTTCGTCTTATCGTGCAGGTGGGGATTTCGATACTGATGATTGTGCTTGGTGAACGGAGTTTGCACAACCTTGGCTATTTAATGGGAAGTGACGCTATACGTGTTCCTGAAGTTGCCAGTTACTTTTTAACTGTTGTTGCGGTTATCGGGGCAATTAATGCCTTTAATATGGTGGATGGTATTGATGGCCTACTTGGTGGTTTAGCATCCGTCACTTTTGGTGGCTTAGGTATTTTGTTTTATTTACATGGTATGCACAGTTTTGCCGCCTTCTGCACACTGCTAGTGACCGCTATGCTGCCTTACATCATGCTGAATTTAGGGTTTCCGTTTGGTAAACGTTTTAAAGTGTTCATGGGTGATGCGGGCAGTATTTTCATTGGATTTACCGTCATTTGGTTATTGATTGTCGCAAGTCAAGGTGAGCGAGCTACTGCTATCCGCCCTGTTACTGCACTCTGGTTAATTGCTTTACCTCTGATGGATATGGTGTGCATCATGATCCGCCGTATTCGCAAAGGCCAATCGCCGTTTAAGCCGGACCGAGAGCATTTGCACCATATTTGTCAACGTGTGGGGTTGTCACCCCATATGTCATTATTCGTTATTTGTGCTGCTGCAAGCATTATGGCAGTAATCGGTATTTGGTCTGAGCTAGCTAAAGTGAATGAAAATATTATGTTTTTTGCTTTTTTAGCCACTTTTACTTTGTATTTTATCGTTATGAATAATATATGGCGGATTACTGCATTTTTGCGTAGAGACTTTAAATTTACTAAGTCTATTTAATGGCTTAAATCGAACAGTACATTTTCTGTTCCTTCATGGCTTATCTGTTTCATCTGTTACTGCTATAATCCTGTGTCATTTTTTTTAAATAAAATGTTATTAGAGTCATTTTTATGATGATGTATTTGGCTTAAGGAAGAGATTTATGGAATACCTCATACCGCTTTTTACTGTGTTTTGTTTAACTTGTGTCGCCATAAAAGTGTTTAACCCTATTGCTCAACGGGTTGGCTTAGTTGATTTGCCGAATGAGCGTAAGTTACATGTTGGTGCTATCCCCTTGATTGGCGGCATTTCTATCTATTGTAGTGTGCTACTTGTTTCTAGCATGGTGATAGAGCAGAGCCAAGTTTTTAACCTATATTTGATTTCTGCTGCGCTAATCCTCTTTCTGGGCGTTCTTGACGATAAATATGATCTTTCGGTACGGGTGAGAATGGCTGCACAGGTCATTACTGCATCCATATTGATTTTTGGTGCGGGATTATATTTAACATCATTTGGTCATATCCTGCATTTTTTTGAGCTTAAATTAGGCTATGTCGGTGTTGTTATTACTATTTTAGCCGTAATTGGTGCTATTAATGCTTTTAACATGGTTGATGGTATTGATGGTTTAGCGGGTATGCTGAGTTTAGTGACTTTTTCATCTTTAGCTTTTTTGTTTTACTGGGCTGGAAATAGTTGGTTTATGCTACCTTTGCTGTTTATTGGGGCTATCAGTGGCTACTTACTTTTCAATTTAAGGTGGCCGTTTCCTTCTTTCGACAAAATCTTCATGGGTGATGCCGGCAGTATGTTAATCGGCTTGACTGTAGTTTGGATGTTGGTGATTGGTACTCAACCTCAGACTAGTGTATTTAGCCCAGTGACCGCATTATATTTAATCGCTATTCCTTTGATGGATATGACCGCCATTATGTATCGGCGAGTAAAAAAAGGTATGTCCCCTTTTAAGCCCGATAGAGATCATTTGCACCATATTTTCGAACGAGCTGGCTATAATCGTAAGCAAACATTAATTCGAATTACGCTTGCTTCACTTTTACTTGCAACTATCGGTGTCGTAGCTGAGATTTTGCATCTTCCTGAATGGGTAATGTTTGTTACATTTTTGGCTATTTTTGTTTGCTATAACTGGGCCTTATCAAATGTGTGGCAAATTTTGACTTGGGTTCGTAAAGATTAGCCGATCCATCTTTCTCTTTTTAAAATGCCAATTCATTTGAATTGGCATTTTGCTTTTTATCATTCGTTAAAGGATTTTTCATGTCTAGGAAGTATTTTGGAACTGACGGTGTGCGTGGCAAGGTGGGTGAGTTTCCAATTACCCCCGATTTTGCGATGAAGTTAGGTTGGGCTGTGGGCACTGTGCTTGCGTCTAGCGGAACGAAAGAAGTGCTAATTGGTAAAGATACCCGTAGTAGTGGTTATATGCTTGAGTCGGCAATGGAAGCAGGGTTTTCTGCTGCAGGCGTGAATGTTGCGCTTATTGGCCCTATGCCTACACCCGCGGTGGCGTATTTGGCCTCAACATTTCGCGCTGACGCAGGGGTCGTGATCAGCGCATCGCACAATCCATTTTATGATAATGGCATTAAGTTTTTTTCTAATTCCGGCACTAAGTTAAATGATGCCCAAGAACTTGAAATCGAAACCTTGTTAGAAAAGGCGCTGAACCAGAATGCGATGCAGTGTGTTGCCTCTGAGAAGCTGGGCAAAGTGCGCCGTATTGATGATGCTGCCGGTCGTTATATTGAGTTCTGCAAAGGCACTTTTCCAAATCATTTGTCTTTAGCTGGATTGAAAATCGTGGTCGATAGCGCCCATGGTGCTGCATACCATATCGCGCCGAATGTTTACCGTGAACTTGGTGCTGAAGTGATTAGCATCAATGATAAACCTAATGGTGTGAATATTAATGATCACTGTGGGGCGACACATTTAGACAGTTTGCAAACAGCGGTTATGGTACATGAAGCTGATTTAGGTATTGCGCTCGATGGTGATGCTGACCGGGTTATGTTTGTCGATCACAATGGCCATGTGGTTGATGGTGATGAGATTTTATTTATTCTTGCCCAGGCAGCCCACAGCAAAGGTGAAATGACGGGTGGCGTGGTTGGTACCTTAATGTCAAATCTTGGCTTAGAGTTAGCCTTAAGAAAGATGGAGATACCTTTTATACGCGCTAATGTGGGCGATCGCTATGTAGTTGAACAGCTTAAAGCGACTGGCTGGCAAGTAGGCGGTGAAGGTTCTGGACATATATTGAGCTTGCAATATGCTTCAACGGGTGACGGCATTGTTGCATCCTTACAGGTGCTTAAAGCTATATTAGAGTCCCAGAAGAGTTTGTCTGAGATTAAAGCTGGCATGACTAAATTTCCTCAAGTGTTAATTAATGTGCGTTTGGCCACGGCTGATGCTGACAGCATTTTAGCGACAAGCAGCGTACAGCAAGCTGTGATTAAAGCCGAAGGGATCTTAGGTGACCAAGGGCGTGTGTTGCTGCGTAAATCGGGTACAGAGCCGCTTATTCGGGTAATGGTCGAATCTACTGATAATCTTATGACGCAGACTCAAGCTGAATATATCGCAGATGCGGTACGAGCAGCCTAAACCTGAAGTTTGTGATGCTTAACTGTTTTAAGCGTTCATTCTTTTTTAAATGCCAATTCATTTGAATTGGCATTTTTGTTTTAGGCTGCTTGATAGATATTTTGTAGGAGTTTTTGGTTATGTGGCAAGGTGTATGCAATTGATTAAGTTATGTTTAGATTTGCCTTCAGATCAAGCTTGATAGCCCAACGACTACAGTACAGGTAGTAAAAGGTGCTGAGCGGTAAATTTTACTTGTTAGGTCGTTAGTACGTCATGTTTAATACTCTTGTCAATCGAGCTCATAGTTACTGTGAGTAAATAAAGGAAAGGCTTAAATGAAAATCGCAATTGCTGGAACTGGGTATGTTGGTTTATCAAATGCCATGCTTCTTGCACAGCATAATAATGTAATTGCAGTTGATATTGTTCAAGAGAAAATTGACTTACTCAATAATAAAAGATCGCCAATTGTTGATGCAGAAATTTCCGAATTTTTAGTTGATAAATCGCTGAGTTTTTCTGCTACCTTGGACAAAAAGTTAGCCTATCAAGATGCTGAGTTTGTCATTATTGCTACGCCTACGGATTATGATCCCAAAACTAATTATTTTAATACCTCTACCGTAGAATCCGTTATCCAAGATGTTTTAGCTATTAATCCTAGTGCGGTAATGGTGATTAAATCAACTGTACCGGTGGGATTTACTGCTAAGGTTAAGCAAAAATTCCATTGTGATAATATTATTTTTTCGCCCGAGTTTTTGCGTGAGGGTCGGGCGCTTTATGATAACTTGTATCCATCACGAATTATCGTGGGTGAACTCAGTGAGCGAGCAAGCGTTTTTGCTGATTTACTAGTGCAAGGTGCTGTAAAGAAAGACATTCAAGTATTATTTACCGACTCAACTGAGGCTGAAGCAGTTAAGTTGTTTTCAAATACTTACCTTGCTATGCGAGTGGCTTTCTTTAATGAGCTTGATACTTATGCCGAGACTCGTGGATTAGATACCCGACAAATTATTGAGGGAGTGTGTTTAGATCCTCGAATAGGCAATCACTACAATAATCCTTCGTTTGGTTATGGCGGCTATTGTCTACCAAAAGATACTAAACAGCTTAGAGCAAATTATGCAGATGTACCTAATAGTATTATCGGGGCGATTGTTGATTCTAATACGACACGTAAAGACTTTATTGCTGATTCAATTCTAAGCCGTAATCCTCGAACGGTAGGTATCTATCGTCTGATCATGAAATCAGGCTCCGATAACTTCCGAGCCTCAAGCATTCAAGGGATTATGAAACGCCTTAAAGCGAAGGGATTAGAGGTAATAGTCTATGAGCCTGTACTACACGAGAATGAGTTTTTTCATTCTCGTGTAGTGAGAGATCTTGCTGAATTTAAAATTGAAGCCGATGTTATTATATCTAATCGCATGGCAGCAGAACTCTCCGATGTTATTGACAAGGTTTATACCCGTGATTTATTCGGTAGCGATTGATTTTATTGGGTAAGTGCTGAATTTAGGATGTAAAAATGAAATATTTAGTGACAGGTGCAGCAGGTTTTATTGGAGCGAAGGTTTGTGAAAGGTTGTTGGCTTGTGGTCATGCTGTTACTGGTGTTGATAATTTAAATGACTATTATGATGTGTCTTTGAAATTAGCTCGGTTAGCATTTATCGTCAGTGATACTTCATTTACATTTATTAAGTTGGATATAGCGGACCGTGACCTTGTTTCGCGTTTATTTATTAATGAACGTTTTGATCGGGTTATACATTTAGCGGCGCAGGCTGGTGTTCGTTATTCAATTGATAATCCAATGGCCTATGCAGATAGTAACTTAGTGGGGCATCTTAATATTTTAGAAGGGTGCCGGCATACAAAAGTACAGCATTTGATTTATGCTTCATCCAGCTCTGTTTACGGCCTAAATGAAAAAACGCCATTTTCAACCTCTGATTCTGTTGATCATCCTGTATCCTTATATGCGGCGACCAAAAAGTCTAATGAGCTGATGGCACATAGTTATTCGCACTTATACAATATGCCTACCACTGGCTTGCGATTTTTTACTGTGTATGGCCCTTGGGGGCGACCTGATATGGCGCCCTTTATTTTCACTAAGAAAATACTAGAAGGTCAACCAATTGATATTAATAATAACGGTGATATGTGGCGTGATTTTACCCATGTTGACGATATTGTTGAAGGGGTTGTGCGTATCGCAGATGTGATACCTAGGCGTAATGAACATTGGAAGGTTGAAACTGGTACGCCCGCTGGCAGCTCTGCCCCTTATAAAGTGTATAATATCGGCCATGGAAGCCCGATTAATTTGATGGATTTTATCCAAGAGATTGAAAGGGCGTTAGGTAGAGAAGCCATTAAAAATTACAGGGAAATGCAGGCCGGTGATGTTTATAAAACCTATGCTGATACGGCGGACCTGTTCACTGCAACTGGCTATAAAGCTAAAGTTAGTGTTCGAGAAGGCGTTCAGAGTGTCGTAGATTGGTATCGTACTTACTACAAAGTGAGTTAACTTTGCTAGAGCTAATATAGATGTACACGCTTTTATGATGGCCGAATTTTTTAGATTCGGCTTTTTGTTTTTCTAACCTTCTACTTTTGGGTTAGCGATAAGCGAATACTCATTATCGGTGGAGTCTGCTTTATCGGTTCTGCCTTGGTCCTGATGCTGATTGGGCAAATGACGTTACAGACAGACCTGGGCATGATGTGCGTTATGCCATTGATGCGAGCAAGATCCAGCGAGAACTTGGTTGGCAACCATTAGAGTCCTTCGATTCTGGGCTCAGAAAAACTGTCGAGTGGATAGTAGCTCGGTATTTTAACGCGTCAATTGAGTAATATTGGAACTTAACCTGCAAATACTGTTATAGAGAACTGGCAGTAATAGACACTTTAAGTAGTCGACTTGGTCTTGTTGATTTTAACCTTATACCATCGCCTTGTTGGAAAACGAGAATATCATAGGGCATGATCTTGATAAGCTTTCCATTGTGCTCCCATGTCATGATATCTAAGCAGCAAAGTATTTGGATGATAGGGACGTAAGCTTCAGTTTTTTGCAGTTCATTTGGATAGTTGTTTGAGGTTGCAATCTGTTCTTCGATAAATGTGTCATCAAAGCTAAGTTTTTGCGTATGCGCTTTAAATGCGCCGCGTTTGGTCATGACATTGAAATCAATAACATCACTGCCTAATAATTGACTTGTTATTGAGGTTTCACCAGTAAAGCAGAATGGGCTATCTGTGGGTGTGAGTCGTTTATACTCAGTTGTATCTGTATTTCCTGATATCTTTTCTCCAGCTCCAAGGCCATTTATCTGTTTTGTCCTTTCATGACTATTGATGCTGAGTTCAACA
The DNA here is from genome assembly GCF_025653595.1 of Shewanella sp. SM95. Taxonomy (NCBI): domain Bacteria; kingdom Pseudomonadati; phylum Pseudomonadota; class Gammaproteobacteria; order Alteromonadales; family Shewanellaceae; genus Shewanella; species Shewanella sp. SM95. The sequence goes on along the minus strand of NZ_JAKKSE010000016.1, from coordinate 1,832 downwards.
CCATCACCTTTCAGAATGACCAGTTGCCTGTCTATGCCAATAAATGATGAAAAAGGTCCGTTGCTGCTAATACTTGCAATGCTGATCCGATAATCAAATTCAGTAAGTTCGGCATTGATGGGGGAAATGAGTAGCTGTTTTGTGCTTCCACCACCATTTTTCCATGGTGTTGATGGGCAATCTTGATAGCGGATCAGTTGTATGCTGTTATTCAAAATCACCTCTTTATTGTTTAAGAAGGTTTGTTTCGCCTTTCTTAGCTTCACAACTTCTAAAGCATAGCTTTGCGATTGCAGAACATTTCAGCGTGACTTATGGATAACGGTACGGAGGCTTTGCTCTTACGGTAAGTGCAAAGCCTCCGTTATTCATAATCTAGTACCGCAGTTTAGTGCTAGCTGTCAGCTCTGCTTTTATAGACCTTTCTTTTTCAACACATAATTTGCAGCAAGTTCGCCGGTGATCCGTTTGCCTTCAGTGTCTAACATGATCAACTGATTTTCACCGACCAAATATTGTGTACCATCTTCTAGGGTGATTTTCTGGCCCAGTTCGTCCCATGTCATTTTGCCCATCAGTTTTAAAATCTTTTCATCTTTACCTAAATAAACTGTTTCTTGAACAAAGCTATTATCAGCTTGCAAAGTGATTAGGGTTTGCATTCCTTCACAACTGGCGCAAGGCAATACGCCTTCATAACTACCAGCCCAATCGAGCGAGTTTTGACTGGTATCACCTACTGGGGCGGATTTTGCCGCTTCTGTTTGAGCTTGGGCTTGGGCTGTATTGACTGCCGTTTCTTCTTTTGGGGCTTCTGAGCAAGCCGTGGTGAATAAAGCCAGCAGTGCGATGTAACATAGTGATTTTTTCATAGTAGCTCCAATAGAAATTTTGGGAATTATGCATTAAGTGCACTCATCATACCCGCCAAGACTGGGTTAGGCTAATTTTTGCTATTTCTATTTTTATAACAATAACTTAAGTTGTTTTTGTGTGGGTTTTAAGTGGCCAGTATGTTAGTTGTTAGTCCTAAGCGGTAATTAATGGGATGATAATTTATCCTTTGAAACTAGTCACTTTTAAGATTGAATCTATACTAAAACGTAACTATTCATCGTAAACGGTGGTTTTGTGGCGTTATTTAAGAAAAGTGCTGATGTTATCGAAGATACATCCCATAAGCCTAAACAAGGCATTTGGAAGGTGGCCATTATTGATGATGAACCTGGGATCCATGATGTCACTCGATTTGCGTTAAAAAATCTGACCTTAGATAATCGAGTCTTGCAGTTCTATTCCTGTTATAGCGCCGCGGAAGGCTTAGCGTTACTTCAAACCGAAACAGATATCGCTTTGGCCTTTATTGATGTCGTCATGGAAACCGATCATGCAGGTTTAGAGCTCGTCCAAAAAATTCGCACTGAATTAAATAACCACAGTACCCGCATTATTTTGCGTACGGGTCAGCCGGGGCAAGCACCTGAAGAGCAAGTTATTCGGGATTTTGATATTAACGATTATAAAGCTAAAACAGAGCTCACCGCTGCTAGGCTTAAGTCTTGTGTGTACACGTCATTGCGCTTTGTAGTGGTCAAGTAAAATTGGCCACGATTTTAGAGTCATTCCAATATAAACGTTCTGACTCATTTGGCGTTAACCCACCATTATATTGATGGGGTCTGGTCTCACTGTAATATCCAGTGATGTAATTTGTGATCTCTTTATCTGCTTCTGTAAAATTCCCATAACCACTTACGGGTATCCACTCAGATTTCAAACTTCTAAAGAAACGCTCCATTGGTGCGTTATCCCAACAATTCCCGCGACGACTC
>NZ_JAKKSE010000015.1:0-141497 GCF_025653595.1 Shewanella sp. SM95 | reverse complement strand
TTTCTTTACTGGTTTTAAAAATGTAGAAACCACCTCAATAAGTGCTATCAAGCGTGGACATCCCCACATGATAAAAGTGACCCACAAGAGGCCATATATATCGTGTGATACAGACAGGTTTTATTTCGGATATTATTCAAATCTCGACTGTTATTGCTATCCCGAAGATATGCATAAAGTGTTGTCGCTACTGATGAAGCAATTACCGGGGTCGAAACTCTTTTTATTGAAAAATGAACGAATAGTTGGCCTTTCTAAAGTTGGCATCCGTGACGGCGAACCAGTCCAATTGTCAGATTTTGCCCCTGAGAATACCCTGCCCAGTTAACGTTTTTCTTGCGCCTATTATTGGCGCGAGATTCGGTGTCATCAGTGGCAGCTTTGCCACCAAGATGCTGACAGGCCTTTCGCGGCAAGGTCGTCAAGGGCGAGAAGACATTAAGTACAAGCTGTGTGGGTAGGTTAACGACGACCGTGCAGTCCGTGGGCACAGCAAAGGAATAGCTATATGAATAAGAGAGCAGCGCCGCAGCAGTCGGCGTCGACAGAGCAAGAGACGCAACCGTTGGACGACAGTCGGTATGAAGACCTGCCGCGCACTGAGTACCTGCAATTACCCCAAGAGGAGCAAAGCCGGCTCAATAAGCTACGTCAGCAGCGGGTGCGTGAGGCGCCCACGCTTTATGAGTGGGATATTCGGGTGGCGACTGTGTATGGTATGGGGTGGATCATGGTCCTTATTCCGTGCGGGATTACGGCTCTAGTTGGGTTGGTGACATATTGGTATGGATTTGAACAATGGTATTATTTTCTCATCATAGTGATGATTTTTGGGCCATTTATGCGCTACCTCTGGTTGGCCGACAAACAGTACCATTATCGGCTCACCACCGAGGGGTTGGTTACCACCTATCATGACGTTATTCCGGATGCCGCCTACGCGGTAGTGCGGGGGCTGGCTTGGTTTGGGGTAGTTGTTTGCATCGTCGGCGTGGCGTTGTTAGGCCCGGCCGCCTTGGTCGGCGCGGGTAGTTTTGCCGTGATGGCATTTTTCTTCACCGGTTTTAAAAATATAGAGACAACTTACGAGAGTTCTATAAAGAATGGGCATCGTCATTTGATTAAGGTAACGCGGAATCGTCCATTTATTGCCTGCCAATCGGATGTACGAACAATGGGCTTACGCGCAAGCATTCGTCTTCATTGCCCATTGGATAAGATGCACACCATCTTATCATTACTGATGACGCAGTTACCTGATTCTGAAATCCGTGTATTTAAAAATGAGCGCGTGTTAGATGGCGTACCATTTGCGTCATTTGAGTCAGGCGAACCTGCCCAACTGTCAGATTTCGCCCCTGAGAATACCCATGCCGTCTAACGCTTTCTTTCGCGCCTGTTATTGGCGTGAGATTCGGTGTCATCAGTGGCAGCTTTGCCACCAAGATGCTAACAGGCCTTATAGCGGCAAGATCGTCAAGAGTGAGAAGACATTAAGTACGAGCTGTGTGGATAGGTTAACGATGACCGTGCAGTCCGTGGGCACAGCAAAGGAATAGCTATATGAATAAGAGAGCAGCGCCGCTGCAGTTGGCGTCGACAGAGCAAGAGACAAAACTGTTGGACGACAGTCGGTATGAAGACCTGCCGCGCACTGAGTACCTGCAATTACCCCAAGAGGAGCAAAGCCGGCTCAATAAGCTACGTCAGCAGCGGGTGCGTGAGGCGCCCACGCTTTATGAGTGGGATATTCGGGTGGCGACTGTCTATGGTCTATTTTGGTTAACCTTCCTGATCCCGTGTGGTTGCTTAGCACTTATAGGGTGCTATTTGCTATCTGGCGATACTAGCTTGGGTATAGGGTTAATCATCATGGCTTTAATTATGTGCTTATCTGCTCGTTACCTCTGGTTTGCAGACAAACAGTACCATTATCGGCTCACCACCGAGGGGTTAGTTACCACCTATCATGATGCTATTCCGGATGCAGCCTATGCGGTAGTGCGGGGGCTGGCTTGGTTTGGGGTGGTGGTTTGTATTGTCGGGGTGGCCTTTTTAGGCCCAGCAGCGCTGGTTGGTGTAGGTGGAATGGCTCTGGGGGCATTTTTCTTTACTGGTTTTAAAAATGTAGAGACAACTTACGAGAGTCCTATAAAAAATGGGCATCGCCATTTGATTAAGATAACGCGGAATCGTCCATTTATTGCCTGCCAATCGGATGTACGAACAATGGGCTTACGTGCAAGTATTCGTCTTCATTGCCCATTGGATAAGATGCACATTATCTTGTCATTACTGATGACGCAGTTACCTGATTCTGAAATCCGTGTATTTAAAAATGAGCGCGTGTTAGATGGCTTACCATTTGCGTCATTTGAGTCAGGCGAACCTGCCCAACTGGTAGATTTTGCCCCTGAGAATACCCAGCCTAGTTGAATAAAGCGTGGACACTTAACAATAATGGCGCGGTAGTTAACTTCCGACTATATAGGTGGTTTTTCTGCTGCATCCATGTTTAGTTTAGATCGGTTTTTAACCATCTATCTCTATTGTTGCTGTTGTCGCGGTGTCTGGCGTGCCTTCTCTGAATGATAAAAGAGTGGTTGGCGATGATGCCTATTTAGAGAACAACGCGATGATTGAATCAGAATAAAAGTTGTATATACCTTCAAAATACAAAAAGCCCCGATAGCGTTGCTATCGAGGCTTTTATATTTTCTGTATAAATTACATAAAGCGAGCCGGTTGTATAGCGCTAGCCATTACAGGCTGTAGTACATTTCAAACTCAAGTGGGTGAGTTGTACGTGCTACGCGCTCAGCTTCTGCTGTTTTCAGTACGATATAAGATTGGATGAAATCTTCACTGAACACGCCGCCTTTAGTCAGGAACTCATGGTCAGCTTGCAGATTTTCAAGGGCGTTTTCTAATGATGTTGCCACTTGTGGGATTTCAGCCGCTTCTTCTGGAGGCAGATCGTACAGATCTTTGTCCATCGCTTCACCTGGGTGGATCTTGTTTTGGATACCGTCAAGACCCGCCATCAGCAGCGCTGCGAAACCTAAGTATGGGTTTGCATGTGGGTCAGGGAAACGTGCTTCGATACGACGGCCTTTAGGGCTTGGTACCACTGGAATACGGATTGATGCAGAGCGGTTACGGGCAGAGTAGGCCAACATAACAGGTGCTTCAAAGTGTGGCACTAAACGCTTGTAAGAGTTAGTGCTTGGGTTAGTGAAAGCGTTCAGTGCGCGAGCGTGCTTGATGATACCACCTATGTAGTACAGAGCCGTTTCACTTAAACCTGCGTATTTGTCGCCAGCGAACAAGTTAACACCGTCTTTCGCCAGAGATTGGTGAACGTGCATGCCGCTACCGTTGTCACCAACGATGGGTTTAGGCATGAAAGTCGCAGTCTTACCGTAAGCGTGTGCCATGTTGTGCACTACGTACTTCAGAATTTGGATTTCATCCGCTTTCTTAGTCAAGGTGTTGAAGCGAGTGGCGATTTCGTTTTGACCTGCAGTCGCCACTTCGTGGTGATGCGCTTCAACCACTTGGCCCATTTCTTCGAGCACTAAACACATAGCGCTACGTAGGTCTTGTGATGAGTCAACCGGTGCAACTGGGAAGTAACCGCCTTTAACAAATGGACGGTGACCTGTGTTGCCGCCTTCGTAGCTAGTGCCTGAGTTCCAAGCCGCTTCTTTAGCGTCGATCTTAACGAAACAACCTGACATGTCAGTACCGAAACGGACATCGTCAAATAGGAAGAATTCTGGTTCTGGTCCAATCAATACAGTATCAGCGATACCAGTAGAGATCAGGTAAGCTTCTGCTTTTTTAGCAATTGAGCGTGGGTCACGGTCGTAACCTGTCATAGTACCGGGTTCAAGAATGTCACAACGGATCAGCGCTGTGGTTTCTTCGGTGAAAGGATCCAGTACAAATGTCGTTGGATCTGGCATCAGTACCATGTCTGATTCGTTAATGCCCTTCCAACCTGCGATAGAAGAACCGTCAAACATTTTGCCGTCTTCGAAGAAATCAGCATCTACCTGATGAGAAGGAATAGATACGTGCTGCTCTTTACCTTTAGTGTCGGTAAAACGTAAATCAACGAACTTAACTTCTAATTCTTCAAGTTGCTTTAAAACTGATTCAACTGACATTCTCAAGCCTCCGGTAGGGTAAAGGGATGCCCCTTCTATAATCTTTTAACTCAAGTGATTTATCTTGAGCCAAACTTACGAGCTATAAAGCGATATCCATGCCAATAATTTAACTTACTGATTAACATGATTTAAAATCTTTGTTGCACTTAATTGGATTCGCGTGTGCACCATAATGGTGCTTTTGTCTGTGGCATTTTGGTGCATTACTCCATTTTGGTGCGCACTGAATTGATTCATGCAAACCTTAAGCTGGGATGCACAGCGATAACATGCACCGCTTATATGGCACTGAGATGGCAATGACGCTTTGGCTTTCACTATCTCAGTAAGTACCGCCTCTGTGAAGCTCGCACATACTTGCAGCACTGCACGGGACTATTTATCACCGCATAACCGCCGCATAATTGTCATAAAACCACGCTAGTCTGTCCAACTATGCCACGCATTATCAATCCAATAGTGGTTTATTATCATATTATTAGGAAAGAGTTCGTTCTCATGTGCGAAATGTCTTTGCTGTTCACAGGCCAAGTGAAATCAGTGATGCGTAAGAAAGGTATCCCGTGACAATGAAGTGAGTCTTAATGTCATCGGGTGTAAACGCCAACATGAACGTTAGATTAAGTGTGCCGCAGAATTTATTGCAGTGTGTTCACGTGGTAATTTCTCTGTATCTAAGTCGATTTTGCTGATGCTTAAATCGACATTAGCAGTGCTAACATTGAATACGAAAAATAGCAAATTCAGCTGCTTAACTCAGATTTTTCCTACGAATATGGCAATTAAACAGAGCGTTAACTCTGGCTATAGAGGATTTCATTCAGTGGATGATTGGCGGAAATTACCCAAGGATTGGCGAATTGTTTTATAAGTGTTCAAAAATAATCCTGTGCGCCAAGGCCGCTCTGGAGTAGAATGGCACGCTTTTTATTGTGGTAGATCGAGCTCGATCACCATAACGAATTACTGAAATATCCCTATTTTTGTTTGATGGTAAGAGGTTTATCCGTGCTAGAGAATTTACGTAACATCGCCATTATTGCACACGTTGACCATGGCAAAACGACCCTGGTAGACAAGTTGCTGTCACAGTCAGGCACCCTTGCAACCCGAGGAGAAGCCACTGAGCGGGTGATGGACTCCAACGATCTTGAAAAGGAACGTGGGATCACGATTCTGGCAAAGAATACTGCCATCAAGTGGAACGACTACCGTATTAACATCGTTGATACCCCAGGCCACGCCGATTTCGGTGGTGAGGTTGAGCGTGTTCTGTCTATGGTTGACTCAGTATTATTGCTGGTTGATGCCGTTGACGGTCCAATGCCACAAACTCGCTTCGTAACGAAGAAAGCGTTTGCTCAAGGCTTAAAGCCAATCGTTGTTATCAACAAAATTGACCGTCCAGGTGCACGCCCAGATTGGGTTATTGACCAAGTATTCGACCTGTTCGATAACTTAGGTGCAACTGACGAGCAGTTAGATTTCCCGATCGTTTACGCTTCTGCGTTAAACGGTTTTGCAACTTTAGATCCGGATGTAGCGAGCGATGATATGACGCCGCTGTTCCAAACTATCGTTGAAAAAGTATCTTTCCCAGATGCTGACGCCGAAGGCGCGTTCCAGATGCAAATTTCGCAAATCGACTACAACTCATACGTGGGTGTTATCGGTATCGGCCGCATCAAGCGTGGTAGCGTGAAAACGAACCAACAAGTGACTATTATTGGCGCTGATGGCAAAACTCGTAACGGTAAAATGGGCCAAGTATTAGGTTACATGGGTCTAGACCGTACTGAAGTTGAAATTGCTAACGCTGGCGACATCGTTGCTATCACTGGTTTAGGCGAGCTGAAAATTTCTGACACTATCTGTGCCGTTGGTGCAGTAGAAGCTATGCCACCTTTGACTGTTGATGAACCTACTCTGACCATGACTTTCCAAGTTAATACTTCACCTTTTGCAGGTAAAGAAGGTAAGTATGTGACTTCACGTAACATTCTGGAGCGTCTGCAAACAGAATTAGTCCACAACGTGGCACTGCGTGTTGAAGAAACAGAAAGTCCAGATCGCTTCCGTGTATCTGGCCGTGGTGAATTGCATTTATCAATCTTGATTGAAAACATGCGTCGTGAAGGTTACGAGTTAGCCGTATCACGTCCAGAAGTTATTCTGAAAACTATCGACGGTGAACTGTGTGAACCATTTGAAACCTTGACTGTTGACGTTGAAGAAGAAGATCAAGGCACAGTAATCGAGAAATTAGGTACCCGTAAAGCTGAAATGAAAGACATGCAGCTTGATGGTAAAGGTCGTGTACGTATCGACTTCATCATCCCAAGCCGTGGTTTAATCGGTTTCCAAACTGAGTTTATGACAGCGACTTCTGGTACTGGTCTAATTTATCACTCATTCGACCATTATGGTCCGCACAAAGGTGGCGATATCGGTCAACGCGCTAACGGCGTATTGATCTCTAACGCAACGGGTAAGGCTCTGACCTTCGCACTGTTCGGTCTGCAAGATCGCGGTCGTCTCTTTATCGGCCACGCCGCTGAAGTATACGAAGGCCAAGTGGTTGGTATTCACGCTCGCTCAAACGATTTGACAGTTAACTGTTTGAAAGGTAAGCAGCTGACCAACATGCGTGCTTCTGGTACTGACGAAGCCCAAGTGTTGACTACGCCAATCACAATGACACTTGAGCAAGCGCTTGAGTTCATCGATGATGATGAATTAGTTGAAGTAACGCCTAAGAACATTCGTGTTCGTAAGAGACACTTGACTGAAAACGATCGTAAGCGCTTTAACCGCGGTTAATGCCAGTCTGTTAATTCAGGTGACACGCCCTTAAGGTGAGTCAATCGGTTTAAAAAGCCCTGCATAGGAAACTGTGCAGGGCTTTTTGTTGGGATAAATTGAGTAATGGGTATTATACCAATCACATTAAATAGCTGATCAGTTCAGAGCATCACAGGTATCTCAATCCAAGGCGCATTGACGCAGAAATGGTTATTCCCTTTTAAGTCAATGCAACACGGGAGTGGGATGCCTGTGTGGCTCCCGAAGGGCGGCTGATGTTCACTACATGGCAACGCGCTTTATACTGCGTTTAAGGCTTTCGACAGAGCACCACTATGCCTTCAAGCCTTCGCCTTGTCTAAAGCGCGTAGAACTCCCGCTGAATGAACAGATATTTAATACGATTGGTATTAGTAGTCCTCATCCATCACCCGTATGCAATTGCGCCCAGCGGATTTTGCGCGGTAGAGGGCGGCGTCCGCTTGGCGAACGAGTTCTAACGCATTTTGTTTGTTAGAGGGTTGCAGATAGGCGACGCCTGCGCTCACTGTTACAATCCCAAGGTCGGTATTTGCATGCGGAATGGCAATGGATTGGATCAGTTGATGAATGTGCTGTGCAGTCTCAAGTACGGTTTGATTATCGACATTCGGTAATAGAATGACAAATTCTTCGCCGCCGTAGCGAGCGACTAATTCGCCCGCTCTGCGACCGGACTGGGACAGTGTACTCGCTAATTGTTTAAGGCAATCGTCTCCGGCGAGGTGGCCATAGTGATCGTTAAATTGTTTAAAGTGGTCAATATCGAGCATGATGAGGGCCAATGATGAATTGCTCCTTTGCCCACGACTCCACTCTGTTTGTAACATCATGTCAAATAGGCGGCGATTGCCGATATTGGTTAAACCATCGGTATTGCTGAGTATTTCAAGTTGCCTATTGGCTTCTGCCAGTTCACTAGTTCGAGCTGTGATCATGGATTCAAGTTCGACGTTACGTTCCTCTAATCGCGCGATCGGGTAAATTTCCCCTTTGTGGGCTAAGCCGTAGGGGATGGATATGCCGCTGTGGACAATCATCCAGTCGTTGTTTTCTCGGTGAAATATCAACACTAGCCGTGCTGTCTCGCGGGAAAGCATAGGATTAGGGATAGGTAAGTGGATATGAAAAAAGGCAGTCACAACCACGAGGTTGTCGGCAAGATCTTGTAAAGAAAGATCTAACATTTCGATGTGGATTCGCTCAGGCACTTGTGCAAAGTCCTGACGAGTGATTCGCACCCATTCTTCCCTGCTGGTGACAAGCTGGCCACTGCTCCCTGCATAGCCGCTAAAGTTATCACTAAAGCGACGAGTTAGCCTGTCATCACGGGAGGCATACATCTCAATATATTCGTCAAATAACGAATGGATCAATTGCTGTCGGTCGGGTCGCATAGGTTAGCTCCGTTGGGGAACATAAAACCATTTTCCTAATATCCGTATAGGAATATTATCTGCGATAAAGTCTAGCTGTTGCCTGATTGTAATCAATTTTATGACGTATATATTAAAAATACTGCAGAGAGTGATGTAAGCCATTATCTGCAGTATGGTCTGTGAGACAAAATTGTTTTGCATTCACTTAATGTATCATTTAGCCCAAGTATTATTTAACACAGCCTGTTGGGATAGTTGGAATTCAAGTTTTAGTTGTTCTGCATACTTAGGAGCATCATTTTGAGTAAAATCTGCACTATCACTCTCTGATATGATTTTATCTCCCGCAATTAAAAACGAACCTGAGTTAGTAAATGCGCCTAGTAAGTCCCCTTTTACGACTATGCTGTAGGGTTTTCGGTCTCTATAAAGTGATCGTCCAACAGATGCGAACTCGTTATTAAAACCGAGTAAATCAAAAGCTGTAGGTAAAATATCTAGTTGGCTTGCAAGTATTTTATGCCGTTTAGGGGTTATGTTTTGCCCTGGACGGTAAATCCATAACGGAATATGGAATGCACTTTCTAAGCCCGGCGTTTTCGTATTGAACAAGGTATGATCTGCTAAAATCATGAAAGTCGTATTTTCGTACCAGTCCTGCTTTGAAGCTTCTGTAAAAAATGCTTTAAGAGCTTCATCTGTATATCTAACAGTGTTCAAAAAATCTGTAAATGTATCTTGGCCATACGGATAAACCTGTAAGTGCTTCGGTGTTTCTACGTATGGCATGTGGGTGGTGCCTGTAAATGAAAAACTGATAAAAGGTTTGTCACTTTTATTGGCCAGTTCGAGTGTTTTCATTAGCATTTCATAGTCCCAACCAAATTGAGCGCCATCGGGATCGGGATAATCTGTGCGGGTAATGGGGATATCACTGCGACCTAAATATTGCTGAAAACCCGCATAGTTAGCGATGGAATCTAGGCGAATGGAATCGCGTTTTGAGCTTTGCAGCATTTGGGTTTGGTAGCCGTGTGATTGGGCGATATTACCGATTTTTGTGAGTCGTGATAATTCGAGACCACCACCAATATAGCCCACACTTTCTAGGGGCGGTAGGCCGAATAAGCTGGCTTGAACCCCTAAATTACTGCGCTGACCGACGGCGTAAAAATTGTCATATACTTCTGCTTTTTTAGATAATTCATCTAAAAATGGTGTGACTTTATAATCTGATCCGGATAAGCCATCGACATAGGCGTAGCTCAATGCTTCAACTAAAATAATGACTAAGTTACGACTATTGGGGCTATTTTCAGGGAATTGACTGAGAAATGGATATTGATACGCTTCATCTTCAGTTTTGTTCAGACGGGCTGCAAGCTGTTCTGCGTTGAAATATTTGTAATCTGTGCGTTGGTAGCTCTGTGCTGTTCCTTTGGCCCCCGTGTAAATGCCATTTAATATCAAATTAGCTTGCTGCTCATTCTGGCTATCATAGGCATCGATAATCCCTAATGGCTTACCGTGTAAGTCCAATCCGCGCATGCACAGGATCAATAAGGGTAATGCGAGTAAAAATGTACCACATTGAGCTAGAAATGATTTATGCGGTTTGGCGACATAGAAAAGGGTACGCCATTTTTTTAGCCAAAAAAGGATGGCTGAAATAACTAACACTAAGCTAAATATGGTCAGAGCAAGATGATCTTTGACTAGAAACGGAATAATAAATGATGTCTCTGTCATGAGTAGAGGCAGATCATTAAATGTGTGTCTGTTTACTACCCCAAAATAGATGAAATCACCCATCAGTGCGATGGTTGATAGCATCAGCATAACTAGACCCAGTTGCAGTCCAGTTCCTTTTATCATTGAGGCAATTCGGCCCTTTGCTGGGATTAATATAAGTAAGGTCGGCAATAGCAGCACATAGCTTGCTGTCATTAGATCAAATCTAACTGAAGTGAACAGTATCGTCATGACATCGATACTTCCCGCAAAATAATCGTGATACGCAATGTAATTGGCTAAGCGGAAACAGGCGAGAATGAATAACATTGAGACATAAAGAAACAACACACTGCGAAATTGACTTAACTTCATACGATTAATTTGATCATCAGACATTGAGAAATGGCGCATAATAGCACAGCAGTCGTCACGAGTTCAAAATCAGGCAAAGCTTGTTGGTATTGCTTAGCAATGACTGCTGATGAGAGGTTACTGGATTGCGTTAGCTGAGTGTGTCACTGGACGGCACGTGAGGTCTTTTCTGGATAGTATTACTTGGCAGTGGCTTTATTGCTAACGCCTATCATGGCTGTGGTGCGGCCGAGGACGTCGGGATACTCGATAGGACTTAGAGCCCTATCGAGTGAGCGTCAAGCTTATGACTTAGCTTTATCTGCCAATTTTACCGCATTGACACTTTCACCTTTGAAGCTGATAGTCACATTTTTCTGAGCGACTTCATTATCTTTCAGCAAAGTTTTAGTGGTTTCTGCCAGCATTGGAGACGCTGCATTTAACGCACTAAGATCATAGGCCCAAACTTCTAGATCCGCTTCATTATAAGTGCTAGCAGGCGCACCTAATTTTTCAGTGATTGTTTGCTTGGTTGAGCCTTCTTTAATGCCGAATGTATTTTTAATCGCTTCATTCGTTGCGCTGTCTAACGCATTGGTCGCCGTATCATTCACTGTGTCAGTGACAGATTGAGTTGCTGATTTAACGATTGAATCGAATGGGCCAGCATAAGCAAATAATGGCAGAGCAGTAAGAGCGATCAATAATGATTTTTTCACACAATAATTCCTTTGGTTAATACATTCCTTTATTAAATGCGCGCGAATTAGACCAGTAATTAGATTTTGTGTCAATTAAGCATCTGTTCTATATGATTTTATTTTAATCCTTTCAGATTATTCCTACTAGGTTGGTCAACCTTTAGTTGTACCTAAAGGTTTCCATTTTGAGGTTTTCTAGTCTTATCTGCTGCTGTTTTTCAATTTCGTTAGTGTTTTATTCCATCGCAATTGGATCCCGTCATATGTGTCATTTTAGGTGTTCTAGTGATGTCGCGTGTTCTAGTGCCCAATTCTATTAATCACTTGGATCAATTCCATGCGGATGTTGTCTGGTGTTTGGCTATGCCAGAAACCCGCTAAGTAAGCGCCCAGCGGTAGGATAAATAATGCGATGAGCACTAATGCGAGCAATCCCTTATGACCGAGCCTGTGGCCAGATTTCAGTCCAAGGCCGAGGGCGGCGGATTTAGGGCAAGCCGCGACACAGCGCATGCAGGCTTGGCACTCGTCACTGCGAACCGTGGTTTTAGTGTGCACTATGATGTTTGCTGGGCAAGCGCGGGTACACTTGTCACATTTCATTCCTTTCGCTTCGATAAGGCAGTGTTGGGTATTGCGGCGGATTTTTAATGGGCTCGCAAAGCTTAAGATCCCAAGCATAGCGCCATAGGGACACAAGTAACGGCAGAATCCCTGACGACGCCATGCCGCTAAAGCGAGGATCAGCGCAAATACCAGTAGCGTGATTAGGCTGGGTGTTAGGAAGAACAATGCCATCTTCAAGTCGGCAATCTTATGATAATTACCTTCAAGATAATGGGGGATGGATTGTGCTGGCATACCAATGACTATGTAGCAAAGTGCTAGGAGTAATAGATATTTCAACATTCGCAGTGGCCAATCTAGCCAAGCGGGTGGTGTAAGCTCTGATTTAATAAAGCGTTTTCTAAAGGAATACAGGTATTCCCCTGCCAAACCTAATGGGCAAGCCCAACCGCAAAATGCCCGCTTGCAGAGTAAACCTGTGAGTAATACCGCCGCTAGCATGACTGCTGCCGCAGGATGGGTTTGATCCCACAAATTGAGGCTGATAATGGCTTTAAGCTCAATGCCACCCGCAATCGGTAAAAAGGCATCGACTACGTCGGGGCGCATTAGCCAAGGTGTGATTCCTTGCTTAAGCAGTACGGTATTGATTGTGTATTGTATGGCAACCAGCAAGAGCGATAGCGCTAAGACATGTTGAGTCCCTTCACGAAGGGTATTGATTTTAATTTCACCCTTGAGTGCATCAGGCGCAAATTTATGCCCAAGTAGCATCAGTGGTAGTGCAATAAGAAGCCCGAGAGCCAGTGGCCAATAAAGACTCATTGCCACCGCACCGATACTGAGCAACAGAGTGGCGACAGCGCCCCATTTCTGGCCGCTCCAATAGCTGAGGGAGGCGAGATACATGAGTGCCAACATCAGCGTGAGTGATTCGATAAAAGTCATAGTGATGAATACAGCTAATAAGTTACAAGTACAGGCTCTGAGTGGTGAACTGAGGATAAGTTTTTGAGTAATAAGTGAAATTGTGCGTCAGATCTAAGATTCGCGCTATCAATCAATTAAAGCGCGCCATAGCTCACAAAGCTAAGTGTTTTAGTCTTGCACAAATAAAGTATGGCTTGCAGGGACAGCGTGCGAGGTCACACAAAGAATAAAAAGCCCTAGCAATTTAGTTTGCTAGGGCTTAGGAGTTCAGTGGGGTATTTGGATTAATTTTTTGATTTTTCGAGTGCTTCGATAAATTTGCTCGATTCGTTAATCGAGGTGTTCATCTCTTTAATCAGGCCAGAAATATCGGTTTGCAGACTCGCAAATTCGCTTTTAATCGCACCAATGGCTTGGGCGTTCAAGTTATGCTTGAGATACAGCATATTGTCTTTCATGGCGGTGAGTATCGGCGGCATTTTTGACTCGGCACGGCGCATACTTTTAATCAATTGTTCATAGGCGCGGCGCGTTTCTTTGAGTTTAGCTTCACTGTTGCGGCGTAGGTTGGCTTTACTGATCTCGCTAATTTCATTTTGCCACTCATCGAACAGTGCTTCGGCTACATCTTCGACTTTATTGATACGGTTGCTGACGTTGTCGGCGGCACTTTGAGCCGATTCGTATTCATCTTTGGCTCTGCTATAGGCTTTTTCTAAGTTGCCATCACTGTAATTGAGCAGTGCTTGCATTTCTTCTAGGGCAGAGCTGAACTCTTTTTGAGCATCCTGTTGGGATTTTTTCGCATCTTTAACTCTGTCGACCATAATATCGCGTTTATGGTAACCGACCTTTTCCATTGCGCCGTAGTAGGCACTCTGGCAACCACTAAGCAGGAGACTTGTGGCAATCAGCCCTGAAGCTATCAGTCTTTTCATTGGGGGTTCCGTCGCTGAATGAAATTAATTAATCGGCTTTAAATCGAGCCGCATCGATAATGCTCCACAGATGAAAGATAGCACCTATTACCGCGGGCACAATCAGCCACCAGAGGGCATAACCCACCACTGTGATAATGAAAAATAACAGTGCGGCCATTATTCGGCCTTGCAATAATTGGCCTAGCCCAGGAAAAAATAGGCTAGCAATAGCGGAAATAACGTTACCTGCAGATCCTTGTTGAGACATCAATTCACTCCTTAGACTTGTAAATTAAGTGTTTATTGTACGAAGATAACGAGTCTATACCAACAGAATCAAGAGAAACCCGTGACTAAGAAGATAGAACTGGCACAAATTCGCGCCTTATTCCTCGGGATCTGGCAATTCCTGCTGCATTTGAGACGGCGTTTAGTGGAAGATCAAATCAATATCCGCGCCGGACATTTAGCCTATGTCACACTGTTGTCACTCGTGCCTATGGTGGCGGTGACTATGTCTATGCTGTCAGCTTTTCCGGTATTTAAGGGGATACGTGGACAGATAGAAGGTTTCGTTTATCAGAATTTTTTACCCGCCGCTGGCGACACAGTGCAAGTGTATATCAATGAGTTTGTGGCCAATGCCTCTAAGGGGACTGCGGTTGGGATTGCGGCCTTAGTTGTGGTTGCCATTTTGCTGATTTCTGCCATTGATAAATCGCTTAATAACATTTGGCGTACTAAAGAGAAGCGTTCAGTGGTGGTGGCTTTTTCTATGTATTGGATGGTCATCACTTTGGGCCCGGTATTGGTGGGGGCCAGTTTGGTCGCCACTTCCTACGTGGTGTCATTGAAGGTTTTTGATGGTCAGTTGTCGGGTGTGGTGCCCGTGTTTCTTGAGCGTTTGCCCATGCTGTTCTCAGTTGCGGCATTCTTGCTGTTGTATATGGTGGTGCCTAATCAAAAAGTGAAGTTTCTACATGCACTATTAGGGGCGATTGTTGCCGCAATCTTGTTTGAGTTAGGTAAAAAAGCCTTTGCTATGTATGTCACTCAGTTTCCGAGTTATGAAGCGATTTATGGTGCTTTAGCCGTGATCCCCATTATCTTTGTCTGGGTGTATTTATCGTGGATGATAGTATTACTCGGCGCGGAAATTACCGCCGCGATGCCTGAATATTTAGATTATGAGTCGAGCTCAGATGATGACGAAACAGCTCTGAATGCTAAGCCTCTAGAAAATGCCTCCCAAGATAATTCCGCTGCGGTGTTAACTTCGGCTGAGGTGACGGCACTCAAGGCGGTGGCTAAATCTGAATGACCCCATTAGAGGATTATTAATGGCGATGACACTGAATGCCTGAATCCTTCCCATCTTTTATCCGTCGCGACTGGTTTAACGTTGGCAATGGTCAGCAATTGCATCTGGCGCAATACGGTAATCCACAAGGTATCCCACTGCTGTATTTGCACGGCGGTCCAGGAGCGGGTTGTGATATCGGTGATTTAGCTTTATTTAATGGCGATCAATATTGGATTTTGCTTTTAGATCAACGCGGGTCTGGGCAATCTTTACCCTTTGGCGATTTAGCCAACAACCATCTCACGGGTTTGATTAGCGATATTGAGGCGATTCGCCTTGCATTGGGTATTGAGCGTTGGTGTTTAGCAGGTGGCTCTTTTGGGGCAACATTAGGCTTAATTTACAGCGGATTATTCCCAGAGCGGGTGATTGCACAGGTACTGTGGGCGTTATTTATTCCATCCAAAGAAGGTCTCGACTGGCTCTATGGCGCTGACGGCGCGGCAAAATTGCAACCTGTTGCTTATCGACTCTTCAATGACATTTTTCCGGTTCAGTTATCGCTGACTGAACTGCTGGATTCGTACCATCTAGGTTTGGCATCAGCCGACGAAAATGTGCGATACCATTTTGCGCGGCGTTGGGTACAGTGGGAGTTGCAGCTTGCGGGGGCGAGGTTAGTGCTACCAAGGCTGTTACCCGAATCCGTATTAGCATTAGCCAATATCGAGTTACACTTTGCTCGACATAATTACTTCAATGCCATGAATGTGTTACAGCGCGTGACGCCTAGAGTGAAGGCGCGTAGTGTGTTATTGCAAGGAATGCAGGATGCGATTTGCCCAGCGACGCTATTACGCGATTTTTTGGCTGGGTTGGAGCATGTTATTACAATTCAATCTGTTGTCGATGGCGGACATATGCTCAATAGTGAGTCTTTGTTTTTGGCGGTTACAGCAGAAATCCATGCTATGTGGTCGTGGATACATCAAAGGGAAATACAATGAAAACATTGCTCATCAGTGCCACTTTACTCGGATTAACCGCCTGTGCTATCACGGCGCCCTCGCAAACCAGCGCGATTGATCAAGTGGCGACTCAGGCGGTCGTGAGTGCCCCTGTCGCGCCCAAAGTTGTTGAACTCGGTGGGTTGACTAATGAAACTGCCGCTGATCGCTTGTACCAAGCGCTGATTAACGCAAATTATCTCGCCACCCAAGTTGCGCTGACTAAAGTGGCTGTGCAGTTTGGCAATAACCAATTCTTGCTTGAGCCGAGTATCAATTCGGCGGGCATTGACCGTATTTTAATGAATCGCTTCTATGCAGTGCATCCGCAATTGCAGGCCAGCCAAGAGTTGCCTGCCGTGATTGGCACCTTGAATCAGAAGCTTAATTTTGCCAAGTTTGTGTTGTTGGACCAAGGCGCAGTGATTCAAGTGCAAGGTACAGTGACCTTTGCCGACCGTATTGAAATAGAAGAATTACGTCGCTTTATGCTGTGGACGAATGGCGGCTTAGCGCAGGTCGTACAATCTTTGCCTGATGGCGTAGAGCAATATATCCGCCCGCTACCGCTAATGCCGCAAATGGTTCCCGTTAAGCCTTAATCTAAAAGGAAAAGTTGTGATTGCTTTAATTCAAAGAGTGAGTCGCGCCAGTGTGGTGGTTGATAACCAAACCCTAGGTGAAATCAATAAAGGCTTGTTGGTTCTGCTCGGTGTCGAGCAAGAAGATACCCGCGAGAAGATGGAAAAGTTGGCGACTAAAGTCATGAGTTATCGCGTTTTTTCCGATGAAAATGGCAAGATGAATCTCAATCTAGAACAAGTCGGTGGGTCTTTATTAGTAGTGTCACAATTTACCTTAGCCGCTGATACAGGCCGAGGCTTGAGGCCGAGTTTTTCAGGGGCGGGTACGCCGGATCAAGCCTTAGGCTTGTATGAAGAGTTTGTCGCATTCTGCCGCGCTAAGGGCGTTCATACAGAAACCGGACAGTTCGGCGCCGATATGCAAGTGTCCTTAGTCAATGATGGCCCAGTGACCTTTAATCTGCAGGTGTAGCTTCTATCGTGATGTTTAAGGGGTCTAGGTGATGGGATGCTAGGCATACTCAATGTCGCTTGTACTAAGAGGGAGTATTAAGGGGAATGCATATGGATCAATTGCTCATTAAATTACGCCAGACTTGGCACAGTACGATCCCCGTTAGCGAGTTTATGCAGATAGTGCCACTCGATTACAGCGAGGGAGAATTTCGAGTCACAGCGCCGATGATGCCCAATATTAATCTGCATCAGACCATGTTTGCGGGCAGCATTTATACCTTGATGACCTTAACAGGCTGGGGGGCCGTGTGGCTAAATCAGCAGTTAGTGGGCGTGGCGGGTGATATTGTGCTCGCCGATGCCCATATTCGTTATCTTGCTCCTGTGACTTGTGACCCTGTGGTAAAAGTACAATGGCCAGATGTGGATCTCAGCCCGTTACAAAGGGGGCGCAGAGTCAAGGTGAAGCTGGAAGTGCAATTGTATTGTATGGATTCATTGTGTGCGGTTTTTGAAGGCCTGTATGTTAGTACGTCGAAAGTATGAATGCGTCGAAAGCAATTTAGTGTATCTGTACGTCGAAGGTGATGTATAACCTTTCTAAAAAATCGAAGCTAATCTCAGATTTTATCCGCTTTATTTCTTTTTTATGGGCTAATACACTAGCGTCATAGAGTTGAGATATTCCATCTGACTCTGAGTCATTTACCTATTTTCGGAGCAGATTATGTCTAAAGTCTTAATTTTAAAATCAAGCATTCTTGGCGGTTATTCACAATCTGCCGTGTTAATTGACCACTTAGCGAGCCACTGGGAAAACCAAGGCGCCGCTATTACAGTACGTGATTTAGGCGGTAAAGACGTACTGCCTATGGTAGACGGTGAAATCGCTTCTGGGTTACGCGGTGGTGCAGAATTATCGGCACGTCAGCAAGAAATGCTCGCCTTATCAGATACCTTAGTCGCTGAATTAAAAGCGAACGATACGATTGTTATCGCTGCACCTATGTACAACTTTACGATTCCGGTTCAACTTAAAAACTGGATCGATTTTGTCGCCCGTGCCGGTGTGACTTTTACTTACACTGAAACAGGTCCAAAAGGATTAGTGGAAGGTAAACGCGCTGTGTTGGTGACGACCCGTGGCGGCGCTCACAAAGATGGCCCAACGGATCATGTTGTACCTTACTTGAAAACGGTTTTAGGCTTTATGGGTATCACTAATGTTGAAGTTGTTTACGCCGAAGCGTTGAACATGGGCCCTGAAGCCCACGACAAAGGCATGAGCGAAGCGAAACACAGTATCGATCAGCTGAAAGCTTAATTGTCCCATTGATTAGCTGAGTCATTTGATTTAGCTGAATAAATAATGCCAGCCCTTAATAGGCTGGCATTTTTGTATGTGCATTTCAGCTAAGCACGCTTGGCTTAAGTGGGTAGGTTTGAGCGGCTGGACTCGAGCGGCTAGTTTTAAGTGGCACGCTTAGCTGTTTATTCGCAAAGGCTGCAGCCTTTGGTGAGGGTGCTTGTCTCAACATAACGCACCTTAGTGCTGGCTTGGTCGCGGTTACGACTGATGCTAAAGCGTGCATGGCGTTCAGTTTCAAGCGGCTTTTCAGCAGGGTTAACCAGTGTGGCTTCAAGCTGTAACGCTTTGGCATAATTCGTTTTATGCATACATCACCTCGCAGATATCTAAACCATCACAACATACAGATTGGTAAGATTGGCGCCGAACAACCGAGGCTTAAATTAGCTCGGTTGGCAGCAGACTAAATCTTTAAGCGAACCACCATTTACTACGCAGCTAAAGCCATTGGCCTTGAGAATGTCGCAGCCCTTTTGTGCTCGAATCCCTGCGCCACAGTAGAGCACGAAGGGATGTTGCTTATTGCCGACTTGGTGTAACCATTGGTCGAGTGTTGGCAGCGGCACATTAATGGCTTGGGGCAAATGACCTGAGGCAAATTCCTCCGGCGAACGCACATCAATCACCCGTGCGCCTTGTTCAATCAATTGCCAACATTTTTCGCCCGAGTGGCTGCCGGATAACTTAGCCAGTAAAGATTGAAACATAGCATTGTCCCTACCATTAGAAAATTTTCAATAAGTTTATTCTAATGAATTGGCGAGTGCAAGCGCTGCAGATTATCGGTAGTAATGGTTTGGTCTTTGGCGTTGTTGGTACTCGAACTCTGCATTACTGGCACTAGGCAAGTAGTTAGAGGCTAGACACATTAGCTCTTTGATAGTGAATGATGTCGTGGAATACCACGGCTTGCTCGTTTAGATTGCGATAGCCATGGGGTTTGTCGGCCGCAAATCGTACTGCTTCACCTTGGTTGAGTGTTTGCCACTCGCCATCGACTAGCACTTCCATAGTACCGCTCAAGACAATGACATGCTCAGTGACACCCGTTTCATGGGGCTCAGAAAGCCGCTCATAGTTTGGCAGCAGCGTGAGTTCAAACATCTCGAAACCGAAGCGCTCTTCAAAGGGGAAGAGTGAGGCGACTAGCATGCCGTCGGTGGCGGGTTGTTGGCGTAACTCGTCGGGTTTACGGAATACAGCGCCTTGGCTCTGGGGTGTGGGTTCGAGAAAGGTCGACAGCGAGATATTGAATCCACTGGCAATTTTCCACAGCGTCGCAATGGTTGGGCTTGATTCACCGCGCTCGATTTGGCCTATCATGGCCTTACTAACGCCCGTCTCTTGGGCGGCTTTATCTAAACTCCATCCCTTTTGGTTGCGAAGTGCTTTAAGCGTGGTGGCGAGATAGCTGTTTATCGTCTGCACAATGGCCCCATCATTTTTATGAAAATTTAGTTTGTACGTTATAACGCACAGGTGCTATCTTGTCCATCTCGTACGTTATAGCGCACAAAAAGTTATCTTGTTCATTTGATAAGTTATAGCGCACAAAGTAATGGCGACATCAATTGCAGAGAAAGGGGGTGGATATGTGGCGAGATGCAGGGAGTTTATCAAAAATATCAGCGGGATTTATTGCGGTATTAGTGGGTTATAGCAGCTCGGCTGTGATCATCTTTCAAGCGGCGGAGGCTGTGGGTGCGACACCTGCACAGATCAGTTCATGGCTGTGGGCTTTAGGTGTGGGCATGGGCGTGACCAGCATAGGGTTATCGCTTTACTACAAGAATCCTATTCTAACGGCTTGGTCTACACCGGGCGCGGCGCTGATGGTGACTAGCCTAGCGGGGTTGAGCGTAAACCAAGCCATAGGCGCTTTTCTGGTGAGTTCGATTTTAATCACTCTTTGCGGGGTGGCGGGCTGGATGGATAAACTTATTCGTATCATGCCGCAGTCAGTCGCTTCAGCCATGTTAGCGGGGATCCTGCTGCAATTTGGGATAGGGCTATTTCAGGCGATGCAAACCCAGCTGAGCCTCATATTAATCATGCTGTTGGTGTTTGTCGTCGTTAAGCCTTTTGCGCCGCGCTACATCATCTTGCTGACCTTGTTGGTGGGCATAGGCATGAGTTTTCAATTAGATTTACTCAAGCTAGATGCTGTTCAGTTGCAACTGGCAATGCCGGTGTGGACGACACCTGAGTTTTCGTTGGCGAGTGTGATTGGCGTGGCGCTACCGCTGTTTGTGGTGACTATGGCCTCGCAAAATATGCCGGGCGTTGCTGCGCTGCACGGTAATGGCTACAGGCCGCCCATTTCACCTTTGATCACGACTACAGGATTCATCGGGGTTATCCTCGCGCCCTTTGGCGGTTTTGCTTTTAACTTATCCGCCATCACAGCCGCGATTTGTATGGGTAAAGAAGCTGACCCGAATCCCGCGACTCGCTACTGGGCGGCGGTGTGGGGCGGGGTATTTTACTTTATCACTGGGTTACTCGGTGCCACTGTGGTTGGTCTGTTTTCCGCTTTCCCGAAGGAATTAGTCCTGGCCATCGCCGGATTAGCACTGCTTGGCACTATCGCCAATAGCCTGACCGCCGCATTAGCTAAAACGGAAGATCGCGAAGTGGCAGTGATCACTTTTTTGGTCACGGCATCAGGTTTTAGTGTGCTGGGCATCGGCAGCGCATTTTGGGGGCTGTTGCTTGGGTTTATTATCCATTGGTGGAACGGGCACAGAACTGCATCAGTAGTTAAGCGAGCGAATACTTAACTGCAGCAAAGCACCTTAGAGATGAATTTCAAACACTAAGGCGCATGTGTTTTAGATTCTCTTCGTCATAAACACGCTATTGGGGTCGAGTTGGTAGCCGTCGAAGGGGCCACAGATTTCAAAACCAAATTTGCAGTAGAGCAGGCGGGCAGGATTGAAGAAGTTCATCGAACCTGTCTCTAGACTCAGGCGTTTGACGCCAGCGCTTTTGGCATCGTTAATTAAGTGCTGCAATATTTTAGACGCTATGCCCTGTTTTTTATAGGGCGCGGCGGTGCGCATGGATTTGATCTCCGCATGCTCGGCATCTAACCATTTTAGTGCACCGCAGCCCGCTAAATTGTTGCCATCCCATAGGGTCCAAAAGCGAATATTGGGCTGACGCAGGCCGTCAAGATCTAATGCGTGAACGCTTTCAGGCGGAGAGGATGCCCGCATATCGTCGAGGTGTTCCTGCAGTAAAGCCGCAATCTCAGGCCCTTTAAGGTCATCTAAGGTGATTTTCATGGCTCTTATGGTGGATTTCATGGCAGATCGGTTACTCCCTATAATTGTGGCTTATCCATAATGGCGTCATTGCTTTGTTATCTGTTTGCCAATGCGCCGTGGTGGATAAGCAAATGCTAGGCCACAAAACTAGGGAGTAGAAAAGGTATCAGTTGAATGTTGAGCCGTACATCTCTCAAGATAGGACTATTGTGGAGGCTCAATTTTTCTTAAAAAAGTAAATTTATCTTCATACATTGATTTATATTTTATTTCAATATTTACTTCATTTAATGCTGAAATAAGATCATTAATCTTGACAAAGCCATTCTTATGTTCATTTGTAGAAAAAAGCCATTGTGATTGTGAAGGTAAAATAGTGCCTGGGATACCCAAAAGATTGAAATGAAAATGCTCATTTCTTAATTCAGGAAATAATCCTAGATATCTAAAATCTCCCAAGCTAAATTCTTTATTATTCCGTTTTATCTTCGCTGAAGTAATAACCGCCGGTCCAATGCCATCGTTAGTGAAATGAACTCCTATTTTCTCGCAGTGATTTGATATTTCAACTTTACAGTTAAGGATTGGTTTAACGGATAATTTATTATGTTTCTTTGTCATCTTACCCTGCCAAATCGTTGCAACTAAGGCAAACAGTGCAATAAATACTGACGAAATAGCAATAATGATTTCAGGAGTAATCCAGTTAAACATGCCACAATTTCCAATAAAGTAAGAGTAAGGCAAGATATCGCTATCTTTACTTGATTACAATATCAGTAGATTTAATTTGAAATTAATCACCATTTCCTATCATATGTGCATGAAAGTCGTACAGCTACACTCTGAAATATACATCTTGCTCACAACGAATAATTACCTAACTAGATGTTGTAAAATTTGGTTAGCGAAGTTTGCAGTTATTAAATGTTAGCTCGCGTCTTTGTAAGCCTACAGATTACACTAATGCTCGAAAGGCAAACCATGGTGATTGGCGAGACGACCGTCCGCCCCATGGACGGGGCGGTCGAGCATCCAGGGATGGACTTGCTGCGTGTCGTCGAGCCGGTACCATGGTTGGCCTCACTCTGAACAATATCTATGTTTAACTGCCTCTTCGCCTTCCGTAACTTTCGTTTATCAACTTAGATTCCCTAGGTTTCTTTCACAGTGTTGTGAGTGAATGTCATGGCAAGCCTGTATAGGCGAATATCAGCAAACGCTAAGGCCAACAGTAATTTAAAAAGTGATCCAAACGGATATAAAAATGGCCGAGGATAAGCTCGGCCATGATTTACTCGATTAAGCGTAAAATGGGTAGGTTTAGTAGTATTTCTTCAAATAACTCTCGGCGTAGTTTTTGAGTTTTTTGTTTGAGCTCGCGGTTGCCATATTTTCAATCACATCGCGGTAAGCGGTATTCCCTGAACTAGCTAGCGCTTTTGCCATGTTGGCATAGGTATCGATGGCGAGTTTGTCATCGGCCATTAAGCGTGGTGTTTTCAATTCGTTACTGAGTACGGCAAGGATAAAATCATCGTACTGGTGGTCATCCATGATGCGTTTAGCTGCGAGACGCATTAATTCTAAATCATTGCTGCGTAGGGCATTGGCAAAGGCATTATTTTGCTGACTTTGATCGGCAGTATATTGGCTTTTATCCGCAAGAATCGCATTCCATTTTTTATAGATCGTTATGTTTTCTAAAGCTTGACCTGCGTATTTTTTGAGTTTTTTAGGATAATCACCATTAACAATCTTGTTGATGGTTTCGCTGTACTTATCATTGCCTGAATAAGCTAAGCCTTTGACTAACCAAGCACTGTAGTCAATGGCATTTTTTTCAGTGGCTTGGGGCAAAGATGCGAGTAGCTTTGCTTCGAGCGCATCAAAAATGGCAGGATCGGATAAACCAGCGATGGTGAGTGATTCAATGGCTTCTTTTTGCTTGAATTGGTTATCACCCTTAAAGATTTCTTGATAGGTTTCAACTGTATATTCCTGAGCCAATAAAGGCGAGCTTAATAAACTGATGCTAAGCAGCATACCTGCAAACAGTGGTTTCATGGTGATGTCCTTATGTGGTTTTTATATGTTGTT
Organism: Shewanella sp. SM95; assembly: GCF_025653595.1. Taxonomy (NCBI): domain Bacteria; kingdom Pseudomonadati; phylum Pseudomonadota; class Gammaproteobacteria; order Alteromonadales; family Shewanellaceae; genus Shewanella; species Shewanella sp. SM95. Next base: position 117,808 of record NZ_JAKKSE010000015.1, on the reverse strand, counting down.
ATTGGGCCCAGCGTTTAAAAATCAGCGAGGTATTAATGCCGCCAAAGGCGAAATTATTACTCATCACATAATCTGTGTCGATTGGGCGCAGTTCGTTGCAGATATAGTCCAAATCGGCACATTGTGGGTCGATACTTTCAAGATTGAGTGTCGGCGCAAACCAGCCCGCATTCATCATCTCAATACTCACCCAAGCCTCTAACGCGCCGCATGCACCTAAGGTGTGGCCCGTGTAGCTTTTAAGGGATGAAATCGGCATACCAGCACCAAAAACTGCATGGGTCGCGTGGCTTTCGGCAATGTCACCACGGTCGGTTGCTGTGCCGTGGGCGTTCACATAACCTATGGCGCTAGGCTCAAGCTGCGCATCTTTGAGGGCTAATCTGATGGCGATTTCCATGGTCTGCGCATTCGGTTGGGTGACGTGTTGGCCGTCGGAGTTAGTGCCAAAACCGACTAGCTCAGCATAAATTTTTGCACCACGCGCCTTGGCGTGTTCTAGCTCTTCGAGTACCAGCGTACAAGCACCTTCGCCAATCACGAGACCATCACGGCTCGCATCGAAGGGGCGTGGCGTGAGTTCGGGAGTGCTGTTTTTAGTGCTGGTGGCAAATAAGGTATCGAACACGACAGCCTCTGTGGGGCAGAGTTCTTCACCGCCGCCCGCCAACATTAAGGTTTGATGACCGTATTTGATGGCTTCATAGGCGTAACCTATGCCTTGGCTCCCCGAGGTACAGGCGCTGCTAGTGGTGTGAATTCGGCCTTTTAAGCCGAAAAATACCCCCACATTCACCGCTGTGGTGTGTGCCATCATGCGGATATAACTCGTGGCGGTGACGCCCGACATATCACCGGTTTTCAACATATCGCCAAAGGCGATGATGGCATCGGTACTGCCAGTGGACGAGCCATAGGCGATACCCATTTCACCCGAGGACACGATAGGATCGTCCAACAATCCCGCATCGATTAATGCAAGTTCACTGGCGCGGGTCGCCATGATGGAAACCCGACCCATAGAACGAATTTTCTTACGCGAATAATGGCTTGGCACTTCAAAGTCGCTAATGGGCGCAGCTAAGCGGGTATTGAGGCCATCGTATTTATCCCAGTCACCCATAGTAACGACACAGTTTTTCTGCGCCTTAAGGCTCGCCGCTATCGCCTCCCAATCATGGCCTAGGGCGGTAATGCCGCCAATGCCAGTGACGACCACTCGTTTCCCTAAGCGGGTTTGATTTGTCGCTTCGCTCATTTAGATCATGCCTCCATTGACCGATATCACTTGGCGAGTGATATAGGCGGCATCGTCAGACATTAAAAATGCGGCTAAGGCGGCGATTTCACTGGGTTTACCCATGCGGCGCATCGGCACTAATTGCTCGACCATATCCTTAGGAATATCAGCCACCATGTCGGTTTCAATCAAGCCGGGGGCGATACAGTTGACGGTAATTTTGCGTTTTGCCAGCTCTAACGACAATGCCTTAGTCGCACCGATAATCCCCGCTTTGGAGGCGCTGTAATTGACTTGACCACGGTTGCCCGCAATGCCAGAAACTGAGGCTAAAGTGATGATACGCCCGCCCTTGCGGCCTTGTACCATAGGCATGACGCAGGGGTGGATGACATTATAAAAACCGTCTAAGTTAGTGTGGATGACGCTGTCCCACTCGCTTTCTGTCATGGCGGGAAAGGCGGTGTCGCGGTTGATGCCAGCATTGAGGATCACGCCATAATAGGCACCATTGGCCTCGATATCGGCTTCAATGGCGGCTCTGACGGTTGCGCGGTCGGCGACATCAAATTTCAGCAGGCTCACATTCACCCTAAGCGCGCGGATTTGCGCGGCAGTGTCATCGGCAGCTGCTTGGTTACTGTGGTAATGCAGGGCGATATCGAAACCCGCAGCGGCGAGTTTTAGGGCGATGGCTTTACCAATACCGCGGCTCGAACCGGTAACTAATACTCTGTTATTCATCTGTTTTCTCCACCCCATTTTATCGTTATGTGTCGGTATGGGGTTTCATGTATTTATGGTAAAAAGGTTGCTTGTTAAGGCGCTTTAATGCTTTTTATCTACACCATAGCTTTAGTGCCCAAGGCTTCTATTTGCCGCGTCTTGATTGCCTGCAAGGTAGGCTTGTGTGTCCTGAGGCTGGAACACATTCACATTGGCTTGGGCCACTAAGCTCTTTTCTAGCTCAGTGCCGGCTTCGGGCAGCAGATAAATTTGGCAATCGAATACCGCTAATCCCGATTCCTCCTGATAGAGGCGGCTGACTTGGGTGCGATAGGTGCGCCCGAGCTCATATTGCTTGGCATACAAGGTTAATTTGCGCGATCCCAATAGAAAGCCCACGCGGATTTTATCATTGCGAAGCTTTGCCTCAACCCCAGCAAGGGCGGCAATACTTTGAGCCATATATTCGATACCCACATAATTGGGTACGGCTTGATATTTATCATCGAAATAAGGGCTCTTGGCCGTGATAGTGACTTCGGTCTCTAGGTTATCGCGCCGATAGCCAATGATTTTATCGAGCAAAATCATCGGTGCCCTATGGGGAATAAAATCGGCAATATCCTGTTCGGCAAAGGGGTGGTTAATCTTAAGTAACTGCATGGTACTAGGCCTCGTTACGGCAGAAAATCAGGCTGGCATTACTGCCGCCAAAGGCGAAGGAATTGCTCATCACATAATTAAGCGCGCCCTTAGCGGCGACTTGATGGCGCTCGACCAATGCAATGGGCGGATCCTGTGGATCGACTTGTCCGTCCCATTGATGGGGCGGCAGGGCTTGGCGGTGATTATGTGCTGAAAGTAATAAATAACAGAAGGCGGCTTCAATGGCGCCAGCGGCACCTAAGGTATGGCCGACTAAGGGCTTGGTCGAGCTACAAGGGGGCGTGTTCACGCCAAACACTTCAACTACGGCGCGGCTTTCCATCGCATCATTTTTAGGCGTGGCTGTACCGTGCAAGTTAATGTAACCAATGTCTTTTGCTGCAATGTGTGCATCTTGCAACGCCGCGTGCATGGCTTTGATCGCGCCTTCGCCTTCGGGGTGTGGCGCCGACATATGGTGGGCATCGCTCGACTCGCCAATACCCGCTAGCATGACCTCTGACTCGCCCAAAGTCAGGACGAAAAGCGCCGCGCCTTCGCCGATATTGATGCCATCACGGTTGATGCTAAAGGGATTACAGTGGCCTTTCGAGACAGACTCTAAGGCGTGAAAACCATTGACTGTGAGTTGGCATAAACTGTCGACACCGCCGACAATCACAACATCACAGAGATTCGCCTGTAATAGGCGTTTGGCACTGGCAAACACTTTAGCGCTGGATGAGCAGGCGGTCGAAATCGTGTAACAAGGGCCATCTAGCTCAAAATATTGGCGTAAAAAGTCGCTGGTGCTGCCGAGCTCTTGCTGGAAATAGTGGTAATCCGCCGGAAAGTATCCATGTTGATTGCGGTAGCTCAGCGCGGCTTCACCTTTTGAAATCCCTGAAGTGCTTGTGCCTAGCACAACACCAATACGGGCATGACCAAAATCCCGTTTCGCTTGTTCAACTGTGGTCGCAATTTGCAGTGCGGCGCACAGCAGTAATTGGTTGTTACGGCAATCGAACTGAATGAGTTTTTCGGGAATGGTTGGTAGCGCTGCCGTCACTGGTGCAACTAAGGTTGGGTGTTCGAACAGGAGAGTGTCACTGCGCAGCATCGCACTGGTATCACCGGCGATCAGGCGGTCTAAAACCTGCTGGGGATCTTGCCCTAGCGAGGTACACAATCCAATCTGTGTAATAGCTACTCTGTTCATTATTGTGTGTCTTTTTACCATGGCACAGTTAAGTGCGGATGCTAACAGATTAAATAGGTTCGATTTCTAGCTCAAATTTAGCTTGTGGCATAGTTAAGCTGATGTGGGCTTGCCAAAGAGTATCGCCGATATTTTGTTGATAACGGATTTGCACCACATAGGTTTGCTGGCCGCTTTTACTGATCAAGGTATCTTGACTATAGATCTGGCGACAGGGGATTGTATTCACTCGGGTGCCTTCAAGCGTATCGCCCTGATTTCCCCCAACCGTATCGCAAAGGCCTGTGACTAAATGACCACCTTCTAAATGGGCGCGAATACTCTGCTCAGGCCAATAGATCAGTTGCATCATCGCCATTAAATACTCAGCTTTAAAATTGTCCCCTAGCAGCACGCTTTGTTCACTGCTGAGTGTATTACCATCATAAACTAAGGTAAACAAAGCCTGTCCGAGTGGCGCTAAGCCAACGAGCGTCATGCGCTCATCCTCTAACTCTAATTGAGTGAGCAGCTCGTGGGACTTATCACCCACTTTAATGCTGACCTTTTGGCTAAAGGACTGGGGCGAAGTTAGCTTAACTTTGCTCTCGGTTTGCGGGCTGCTAATGTCGGCGGGTTTGGCCTTCGGCTTAGTCAGAGGCTTATCGGCTGCGGGGGCAAAATCATGGGGCAGTGGCGCCAAGCAATAACGCATGTCTTTAGCGAGGCCGACACAGGTTTGCCTGAACAGCAGTTCGCTACATCCCGTCAGCCCCAGACTGATGATCAGTAGCGCGGGGAACACTCGCCATTTCGCGTTAAAGTTGAGCGACATGCGGTTACGCCTCTGCAAATTCAGGAATGGCAACTTGGTTTTGGCACAATTCGACCACCATGTTCAGGCGGCGCTCCGAGTCTTTAACGAAGGGATTATTGAGGTCCCAAGCGTAGCCCGCCAGAATCGAGCAAATCATTTGCTTGATGCGTGGATTCGGTTCTTCATAGAAGATCACATCCTGAAAGCGGCCATCATACCAAGCTTGCACATAGGTGCGGAAGGTATTCACCCCCTGCATTAAAGGCGCTGAGTAATCGGCTTGCCAGTCAACCGTTTCGCCATTGAGTTGTTTAGTCACACATTTTGCCGCCATCGATGCCGATTGCATGGCGATAGTCACACCGGAGGAAAATACCGGATCAAGGAACTCGCCGGCATTACCCAGTAGGGCGAACTTGTCGGTCGCAAGGCGTGACACATTGGCGGAATAGCCCTTGAGAGTGGCGCATTCTTGCACCACCTTAGCGTTTGCCAGTAGGGCTTTTAGTCCTGGTTCTTCATTGACTATGCTCATCAATTGTTGCTCAAGCGAACCTTGTAAACGCGCAAGTAATTGCGGCTCTGCCACTACGCCGAGTGAACAACGGCCATTGCTAAAGGGAATGAGCCAATACCAAATGTCTTTATGCTCTGGGTGGACGCTGATTAAAATTTTATTTCGATCAAAGTGAGGATCGCTGATGTTGTCTTCCACATGGGTAAAGATGGCGCTGCGCTGTGGTAGGCAAGACGGACTTTCTAAGTCGAGCAAGCGGGGTAACACGCGACCAAAACCACTGGCATCAAGCACATATTGGGCGCTGATTTGATAAAGCTCGCCCTGTTCATTGCGCACCATTAAGCATGGATTCTCGGTTAAATCTATCGCTTCGACGATTTCGCCGTAGCGGATTTCGACCCCTTGGCTTTGGGCGGTATCGGCTAACAGTTTATCAAAACTGGCGCGCTGCACTTGGAATGTGGTGCCAGGCCCAGGGGTAAATTTATCGGTAAAGTCGAAGGTAGTGTAAGTGCCATTGCGACGAAAGGCTGCGCCATTTTTATGCTGGAATCCAGCGGCATTGAGTGCGTCTAACATGCCGGCTTCTTCGATAAATTGCATGCAGCAGGGCAGTAAACTTTCACCGATGGAAAAACGGGGGAAATGTTGTTTTTCTAACACCAGCACGCGCTTGCCTTGTTGGTGTAGCAAGCTGGCGGCAATGGCGCCTGAAGGTCCTGCGCCGATAATAGCCACATCGACGGCAAGTGAATTTGGCATAGCCGATAAATCGTGAGCGGGTGTAGGCATGTAAAGTTCGTTCCTTGTCGTTATCAGGACTTTTTAGTCGTTAAAATCAGTGGCGAAAGTAAAAAGGTTAAACCTATACCTAGCGACAGGGTTAAACCAAAATAATGAATCGCTTGGGTCTGGCTAAAGGCGAGTAAACCAAAGGCTAATAGGGTCGAGCAGGCGGACATAAATACCGCCATCATCACTGCCTTGCCGTGGTTTTGAGCAGAGGCAAAGAACAAGCTGTAGTCTATCCCAATCCCGAAAACTAAAATGAGCGCGAGTGCATGGAACAGACTCAGCGGCGAGCCCGTTAAGCCTAAGGTTGCAAGCGTTAGCAAGGCCGCAAGGGCTGGAACGGCAACGACAACCGCGGCTTTTTTAACGCCAAAATTCAGGCTAAACAACAAGAGTGCGATACCGAGTGCGAGCACTAACAACTTTAGAGTTAACAGTCGGTAATGGCCCATGACGGCGGAGATATCCGCGACTTTATCGATAAGTTGTACGCTTTCATCATGGGCAAAGCGCGCCTTGATCGCATCGATCTGCTGAATGCCGCCAAGCAAGACAATGGCACCATGCTCAGCGTTCGCGCCGCCATCATTTAGCGCGTCATAGTTGGTGGCCTTGCCATTTGGTGCTAACCACAGCGGTGCGAGTTGCTTGCCTGCCTCTAGCTTAAAGAAATCTGCTGGGGCGATATATTGGTCTTTAGCCGCTAAGTAGCTTGCTTGCAGCTCTGGCTTTAAGTTCTCATCCAAACCAAGGCTTGTGAGCACAGTATCTATCTGAGTTTGATAGATTTCACCCTGTAAACGATAAGCCGTGTCTTGCCTTTGATGGCTGGGAAGATACCGGCTAAGGCTGACGTAGTTGCCTAACTCTTGGTTCGCAATAGCGGCATCGAGCTGTGGCGACACTCGCTCAAGCTGTTGCAGCAGTGCTTCTTCACTCGCGGCGCGTACCAGTAAGAATTGATTATCTGTGCCGCCGCTGAGTAGCTGCCTGAGCTTATTTTCAGGTTCAGTCACGCTCGCGGGGCTTTGCTGTAAATGGCGAATATCGTCATCGACGGTTAACTTGGTTACGCCAACCAGACACCACATTACTATCACTAAAGCAAACATGCCCATGCCTAACGGCGTGGTCAATCTGTTGGATAACTGAGTGAGGTTGGCAAGGTACTTCCCCGCTAACGCTAATGGGCGGGAGCCCGATGGCAAACGACTTCCCGCTAACAGTGGGTAGGCGAGAATGAGGGTGAGATAGGCCCCGAGCAGTCCCGCGGCGCAGAAAATCGCCACTTGCTGCATCCCAGGAAACGGCGCTAACCCTATGCCCACATAAGCTAAGGCACTGGTGATAAAGGCAAGCGTCACCGTTGGGAATATATACGCGACCGTCGCCTGAGCGCTCCGCTCTGTATCGCTTAAGCGCTCGCAGTAAAAATGAAAGCTGTAGTCGATGGCAATGCCAATCAAGCTAGTACCAAACACTAAGGTGAGTAAATGCAGCTCGCCAAACACGCTTAAGGTAAAAGTTACGGCCAGCAACAGCCCGCTGGAAATGGTAACGATTGCCAAAAGTAGCGGCATCACAGAGCGAAACGCCAGCCAGACTAAAGCTATTACCCCAAGTAAGGATGCAAGACCGAGGATCGATATTTCACTCTTAGCCGTTTGTGTCGCCGCAATCGCGTGAAACAGGGCGCCAGCCTTAAGCACGGTAATATCGGGATAGTTTTTTTCAACGGCATCCAAAGTTACTGTTAATGCCGTCATCTGCGCTAATTGCGCATTGGGATTAAAGGCACTTTCTTGGCCCTTTGCCATAACAACCGCGGCAACATTATCGCCTTGATTAGCCAGCAGAATACCTTGGCTGGCTCTGACTTTTGAACTCGGCGCGAGGGCGAGTAAATTGGCGGGGAATAACAGCAGCGGATCTTGGGCAAGCAAGTTGCTATTGGCGTAACTAAAGGCGTTGTAAAGCTGTGCGGTGGCCGCTTCAATCAGATTTCCAATGTCTTTCGTTGCTAACGCCTCAGCTTGTGGCACTGTCAGTAATTTAAATCTGTGGGGGAAATAGTATTGCCCCAAGGTTTCACCGAGCTGCATATTGGCGCTGCGAATATCTGTAAGTGCAGCATTTTTGCCAGTAGAAACAAGGTCAGTTTCAAGCTTTTGCATCAACAGCTTAGCCGCAGCGATTGCCGTGGTTTCATCCTTGGCGACGAGCGCAATATAGACTTGATCGGCGAGCGTCGCTTCAACTTGGTTAAGGGCGCGTTCTGTGAGTTTGTCCTGCTGTAAATGGGGCAGCATGGCGAGAATATCGCTCTGCACCCTTGCGCCGTTTTGCCAAAGTTGCAACGTCCATAGACTAGCAGACAGCATCAATAGCAACCAAATGGCGAGGCGCCATTTAGGGGATGATTGTATTAGCGCTTGATTGGCGCGCGCGGTGAAATTGGCGGCCATGGTTAAGGTTTATTCGCCTCTATCGCCACAGCATACTGCGTCAATTCGGTTTCGCTGAGTTTACCTTGGGAAAGCGCACTAAAGTCGATGCGGGTCATATCCTGTGGGCTCACACTCGGCGCTGCGCTCAGCAGCACTAAGGATTGCAAGGTATCGCCACCCTCTAACACCATATTGGCGATGGCTTTTTTCATTAAGGGATCTTTGGGCGTTAGGCCTAATTGCCATTGGCCGTCTGTGTTCAAGCTTTCTGTTATGAGGAAGTGCAGTTCAAAGTTTTCACTTAAACCGGAAATATCACCGCCGAGCATAGCGCGCACTAGGCTGGGTAATAAATCGCCCATAGCGGCGGTGCTCGCCGAGGCATCGGCCTTGCTGACTTGGACTCGACCTTGGCTATCGCGCTGAATAAGCTGCTTATCTTTTAAAATCAGCAGGGATTCGAAGGGCTTTATCTGCTGCCATATCAGCCCTTGGGTCTGATCGAAGATAAACTGACCTTGGCTGATTAACGGCTTTTTGAGCACCTTCAACTGCCGAGATTGCACAAAGTTGCCACGAACCGTTTCGCCCAAGTTAAGCTTTTGGCTTAAGGCGACAAGCTGCGCGGTATCCGCAGTTTGGCTAAAGAGTGTTTGATAAGCGCTGGGCTCTGCTAAGGTTTCTGCCTTGAGTGGCAGGGTTATCAAAGTACAAGCCAAGCCGCAAGCAAGGCTGAGGAGTAATGCAAACTTTGCTAGCACAGGGTTCATTGGTTTTCAGCCTTTGCAAGCAGGGTGGCGATTTTGTCACGGAACACGTCTGGGGTAACAAAGCACAATTCTTGGGTGCTCATGTCTACTGCTGCCTGAATGGTATAACCCTTAGTGATGCGCGCACCCGTTTCGACATCGCGAATTTGATAATTGATTTTTAAGCGGTTTTCCCACTCGACTAACTCTGCGCGCACTGTGATTTTTTGCTCGAAGGTGCTGGCTTTGACGTATTTAATCTGCAAATCGATAATAGGCCACGCATAGTTAGATGCTTGCATTTGGCGGTAGTTATAGCCCAGCTCATCGAGCAGTTTGCAGCGAGCAATCTCGAAATAACGCAGGTAATTGCCATGCCAAGTGATCCCCATGGAATCCACATCGTGGAAGGGAATTTGCATTTCCATATCGATAGTGAGCAATGATTTCATCGGCACACTTCCCATTCGCCCGCTTGGATTTTCGCTATGGTGTGGCGCAGCACGGCTTCAAGTGGTCGGTCTTCGATTAAGGTCTCAAAATCACCGCGCACTTGAGCGAGGGTTTTCGCCAATGACGGGGTGAGCGAGGCTTCGTCCAGTTCATTTTGGGCGATACGTAAACCAATACCTTGGGTCATGGCGAGCAAGGCTGCCGCCGCGACTTGTTCGGTCAATTGCAGCACGCGCATACAGTCGCGGGCGGCGATAGTGCCCATGCTCACCTTGTCTTGATTGTGGCATTCGGTCGAGCGCGAGAATACGCTGGCGGGCATAGTGTGCTTGAGCGCTTCTGCTGTCCACGCCGATACCCCAATTTGCACTGCTTTAAAGCCATGATTAATCGCGCGGCGCGGGCCGGTTGAGCCGGATAAGTTAGCGGGTAAGCCATTATTAAACTTAGGGTCCATTACCAGTGCCATTTGGCGATCGATAAGATCGGCTAAATTAGCCACAGTATTTTTCAGTGAATCCATCGCAAAGGCGATATGGCCGCCATAAAAATGGCCTCCGTGGAGAATATGCTCGCCTTCGCTGTCGACAATCGGGTTGTCGTTGGCGCTGTTGACTTCGGTTTCGATAAACTGACGCATAAAGGGCAGCGCATCCTGCAATACGCCGATAATGTGCGGTGCGCAGCGGATGGAATATCTGTCCTGCAGCCTGTCCGAATTGCGCGGATGTTCGTGGTGATTTAAATCTTCCCGTATCCAAGTGGCGATTTGGTTTTGTCCCGGATGCGGTTTGGCGGCAAATAAGATTTCATCAAAATGGTTCGAGTTGCCTTTTAGCGTTAACGAAGCCATAGCGGTAATGCGGCTACTTAAGCGGGCAAGATATTGGGCGCGATCGAAGGCTAAACAGGCCAAGGCCGTCATCACAGCCGTGCCGTTCATCAGGGCTAAGCCTTCTTTTGGACGCAGGACATGCGGGATAATGTTGAGCTTAGCGTAGACATCTTGAGTCGCTTGGCGCTCACCTTGGTAAATCACTTCGCGCTCACCGACTAACACGGCGGCTAAATACGACAGCGGTGTTAAATCACCACTGGCACCGACCGAACCTTCTTCTGGGATTACAGGGACTATGTTGAGATTGAGCAAAGTTTCGATGCGCTTTAATAGCTCATAGGTCACGCCAGATTTGCCAATGGCTAAGGAGTTTAAACGGCAAGCCATCACCGCGCGGGCCTGCATTATGCTTAAGGTCTCGCCTAAACCGCAGCCGTGGAAGCGGGTTAAATGCAGTGGCAATTCGTGGACCAGATCTAAGCTCACATTGACTGTGCAAGAGTCGCCATAACCAGTTGTTACACCATAAACCACGCCTTCTTCGTGCAGCAGGCTATCGATAAAGCGCGCACCTTTTTGAATGTATTCTTGATAATCCGCATCGTCACAGAGCTTGACTGGTGCGCCCTTGGCGATGGCAACCACTTGTTCTAAGGTAAGAAATTGACGGCCGAACTCAACAGTTTTTAAGTCTGATTGATTCTTTGAGTCGGCGGCTTGGGTGTGGCTCATGAATGACTTGTCCTGTCTGTCTTATGATCCTGCTCTGGGATCTGCGATGATGCTGATTCTGTTGTTACAGCATCGGCTTGTACTGAATTGGCTGATGCGCGTTCTAACTCGCTGTCTTTACGCCAGAAATCGAAGAAGTTAAACCATTGCAAAGGCTCGCGTCTGGCAAAGTATTCTAAACGTTCGCTGTAGCGATTTACCGCCTGCTGTAATCTGTCCATTCTGCCCGCCCTTGGGCCTTTAAGTGTTTCGGCGAAGTGCTCTAAATGCACCCGATAACGGCCCTGTTCCCGCAGGCAAAACATTAAAAATACAGGGCAATCGAGTAAACCTGCCAAAATAAACGGCCCTTGGGGAAACGCTGCATCTTGCCCCATAAAGGGCGCGTACAGGACGCGACCTTGGGTATTCGGTGAGGTTCTATCGCCCGCTATCACCACCAGTTCACCGTCTTCTATTTTTTGCTGCAACAGCATAGACGTCGCGGGGTTAAGCTCGGTCACTTGAATAAGATTAAGCGTGCTATCTGGATTTAACTGTTTGAGTACCTTATTGAAATTTTCCGCATGGCTCGTTAACACCATGACATTCACTTTGACTTTGCGCTGGTGGATCGAAATGGCGCGGCAGAGTTCTAAATTGCCAAGGTGCGACACCAATAACACGGCGCCTTTACCGCTTTCGAGTTGGTCGGCCAGCACTTGGCGATCGGGGAAATCCACTTGGCTCAATTGGATGCGATCGCACCATGCATCGATTCTATCGAGTGCGGCATTTCCAAAGGCTAAAAAGTGATTCAGGCTATCGCGCCAGCCTATGGGCTGATTGAGCTTAGGGTGTTGCGGCTCAAGCATTTGCACGCGGCGCAGGAAATCTAACGAGGCTTCGCGGGTGACTTTGCCCGTGAGAAAGAAATAGCAAATCACCGGATACATAATGGCGCGGCACAACCAATGGCCGCCAATACGATAGCTCTCGGCGAGGAGTTTGATGCCCCAGTAACTGCCGCGCTCCTTCATGCCCGACCAATGGGTGGCTGAAGTTGATGATGTTGCTGAAGTCGATGATGTTGCTGACGAGCAATGGGAGTTTTGCGCGGCTTGTCGCTGTGATTTACGCTTCAATAGCCAAGGCAGGCGTTTGAGCATGCCGAAAAACAACTTGGTATGCAGTTTAGTGATGCGCACATTGTCGGCCACACCTTGAAAGTGACTAACACCACCTTCGGGATAAATCACTTTAGTCGGCTGGAATAAAATTTCCACCCCTTGCCAGTAGAGTTTGACGAGGATTTCAATATCAAAATCCATTCGCTCCGTTAAGGCTTGCTGGCACAGTAATCGCTCGGTGGCGGCGAGGGGATAAACGCGAAAGCCACACATAGAATCTTGAATATCAAAGCTTAAGGTTTCGACCCACACCCAAAAATGGGTGATATAACGGCCATAAAGCCTGCCCTTAGGCACGGATTCATCGTACTCGGGTTTGCCTGAAATCAGCGCATCGGGTTTAGCCTGCGCCTTGGCTACCATAGCTGGAATATCGGCCAGATTGTGTTGACCATCGGCATCGACCTGCAGTGCATGACTAAAGCCATCGCGGTAGGCTCGGCGTAGGCCCGTCATCACAGCAGCGCCTTTACCACGGTTGTAAGGATGCAGCAGCAAAGTCACCCAAGGATAGGTTTGGGCTAAGGATTGCAGCAGATAACGGGTTTCATCATTGCTGCCATCATCAATTAAATAACAGGGCAGATTAAATTGGGCGAGTTCGGCCAAGGTCTGGGCAATTGCGGCACTGTGATTGTAATTGGGGATCACTAAGGCGAGCTTAATGGGCGCCGACTCAACTAAGTCGCTGGGAGGTGTTAGCACTGGCTCGCCCCATCGCTGCTGTTAACTGGCGAGATATCGAAGGCGATACGACCTGAGGCGTAGCGGTTTTCACCATCGCTATAGGCGAAGGTGAGTTTCCCCTTAGCCGCATTATTGCTAATGCTTAGGGTGACTTCTTGCCCCGGCAGTATGAGTTGCTGAAACTTAAGCACTTCTAAGTTAGCAACCGCCTCTGAATAACCAAAATATTGGCAGCCTAAACGCACCGCCCAATCTAATTGCGTCACGCCTGGCAGTACGGCTTGCTCGGGAAAATGTCCCTTAAAAGATTCAAGGTCGGCCGCCACTAACAGACGTAATTCAATATTATCCATGCCGATATTGGAATGCAGGATCGGCGGTAAACTCGATTTAATCATGATCAAATAACTCGACTAACTGGGCAGTGACACGCTTACCCTGAGTGTTCAGCGGCAAAATATCGGGATAACGCCAGCGGCGTGGCAGCGTGACTCGCTCAAATTGCGTCAGTAAATGTGCTTTTAACGCATTGTTGATACTGAGTTTTCCCTGCTCTTGATGCACACTGCGGCCAAGTGCGGAGAGGGTCACTACCGCGCCCAGTTGGGATTTAAACTGCGGCAATACGACAAGTGCCGCTTGCTCAACATAGGCGTGACTGCAGAGCAGCGTTTCCATTTGTGCCAGTGATAGACGTTTTTCCTCTATCTTAACAATGCGATCGAGTCGGCCCTTGAGTCTAAACTGGCCATTTTCGGTTGGTTCGATTTTATCTTCGCAGCGCAGCCATTCATCGTCGGCCAAATAGGGTGATTTAAGTAGCAAGGCTCCATCGCTAGGATCTTGATCTATCGATATTCTGTCAAACACTTGCCAAGGTTCATCGGCCTCATGCTGACGGCGATAGGCGATGCCGCCCGTTTCTGTGCTACCAAAAATTTCGATGGGCAAGTGACCATAGCATTGGCTGATCCCTTGAGCCGCCGCAAAACTTAAGGGCCCGCCAGAGCTAAACACTAAGCTAGGTGAGCGCAGCTGCCGCTCGTGCTCTAAAGCCTTAGGTAAACGCGATAACTGGGCAGGGCTACTGATCAAACACAGGTTTGGCAGTAAGGCAGTGTAATAGCTTAAGGTTTCTGGGTATTCAATCTGTTCACTTAAAAACGGCCGGCTGGCGGCGAGTGGCCACAAAATCTTGAATAACAGGCCATAGATATGCTGGTGGGAAACCGTGGAAACCACACTGCAATGGGGTAAATGTTCGGCAAAGGTATGTTCGAGCACTGAGACTTCAACGTCTAATTGCTGAAGTGTTTTACGGATCGCCTTAGGTTCGCCGCTGCTGCCGGAGGTAAATAGCACAAGTTCGCCGATAGCCTCGCTCGCCGGCCAAGGTTTACTCGGCAGGCTCAGCTCTTTTCTCAGTAGAATAAAGGCCTGACTTTCACACAATGGCTTGTCCGACAATATACCTTCAAACTGGTGGGTTAATTCGCTCAGCGTGCCCGTTTGGGTGTTGGCTGGTAAGATAATTTCCTTGCCTGCTAACAGCGCCGCACATAAACCCACAGCAAACAGATCGCTGGTATCACTCGCGAGCAGCCATTTTTTCTCTGGCGCTGCTAGCAGTTGCTCGTAAAAATACGCCACCTGATTGGTAAATAAGGCACCTGTGACTATGTCGTGGTGATTAAAGCTGATCAGTTGTTGGGCAAAGGGCCCTTGGGTTAACCAGTTTTTGAGTAGCTGTGTCATGTTTTCTTCAACCAAAAGCTGCGATATAACCACTCCCCACCGAGGAGCAGTCCCATGAGTACGTATGCAATCAAACCGTTATACAAGGTCCAGGTTGCTAAGCTAGTAAAGCCAGCGGTGTAAGCCGCCATAGTGCCATTGAAGATAAATAAGCCGCACCAAAGTAGCGTGACTTTTTTAAGATACCCAGTGGCTTCATCCGGTAAATCGGGTTCTTTCAAACGGGCTAAACGTTCGATCATGCTAGGGCCAGTGTGCAGTGAATAACTGAACAGCGCCAGCATAGTGAGATTTATCACTACTGGGTAATACAGCAGCCAGTCACTGCGCTTGGCAAGATAACTGCCTGCCGTGAGCACAATCCCCACCAATAGTGGTAAAACTAATGTCTTAACCTTTTGCTTTTGTAGCATTAGCCGCATTATCAGCAATAAACACAGCACGAGCGCTATGGTGCCAGCAGGCAAGTAACTGAGCCCTAAATACACGGCAACGGGGTAGGCCAGCAAAGTTAGGGCGGTTAAGACCTGTAGCAAGGCTCGCATTAGGTTTTAACTAAACCTTCGATAGCATTAATCACATCGTTGATTGTGCGAACTGATTTAAATTCATCGGGTTGGATCTTTTTACCTGTCAGTTGCTGCAGTTTTATCACTAAGTCGACTGCATCAATACTGTCGAGATCGAGCTCTTCATACAGGTTGGCCTCAGGCGTAATCGCCTCGGCATCAATTTCGAATTCGTCCACTAAAATAGTGGTCAGCATAGCGAGGATTTGTTCACGATTTTGCATATTCCTCTCCTATGGACGCTGTGATTCGATAAAGCGAGCTAAGCTGGCAACACTGTGGAAATGGGCCTTAGTGGCATCCGAATTGGCTTCGATTTTGACATCAAATTTTTTCTTGATGGCTAAGCCGAGCTCGAGGGCGTCGATAGAATCTAAGCCTAAACCTTCGCCAAATAGCGGTGCATCGGTTTCAATATCATCAATGCTGACGTCTTCTAGATCGAGACAGTCGATGATTAACTGCTTTATTTCATTGTTTAAGTTCATAATTATTTTCGAGTTGTTGTTTATAGTAATGTTCAAGATCCCGCGTCAGCTGCCGGGCCATTTTTGCATGCTCACCTAAAGCCGCTTGGTACTTCTGGTAAGAAACGATTGTGCCGATTTCAACGGCCATTCCCATGGTTTGCCTTGGGATTTCATACCAAGGTTGCTCCTTTGTCAAACCACGCACATTGGTACGTAGCACCACAGGTAAAATATCCGCTTCGGCCCTTAAGGCGATATTGGCAGCGCCGCGGGCAAAGTGGTTAATGGTCGCGCCGACAACCGTGCGCGTCCCCTCGGGGAAGATAATCAAATTGGTGCCTCTTGCGAGCACTTCGCGGCAATCCTCTAGCATGAGTTCGGCGCCGCGATTGGGAATATAACCCGCGCAGGACACCACACCACGCAAAAATGGATTACGCCACAAAGCTTGTTTGACTATGCAGCCCGCATTGGGCATGAGACTTATCAATACCACCACATCCACTAAACTGGGGTGGTTGGCAATGACGATAACGCCTTTGGCATCATGTAATTTTTGGGCATCGTGGCTGCTGACCTTAATCACACCAGCCCAAGTGAGCATGGCGACAAAGCCTTTGAACATTAAATGCACGGCCTTTTGTACCCGAATAATCCGCGCCTCTGGTGTGCCTGGCCAAAAACGCAGTAGCGGCAGAATAGTCAAGGAGCTTAATAAGCCGCCTAAGCCAAAGGCGATATAACAACTCACGCCACCTAGCCAACGTGGCACATAATTCAGCCCTTTGCGGCGAGTTTCCGGCAAGGTATAAGCGGCATTGAGCATTGAATCTTGATGATCCTTAGCGGCGTCATGGCTGTGGGCTACATCAAACATGCTCAAGTCTCCAATGCCATTGGGATAAGCAGCCTGAAATATTTTGTGCCGTCGCTAGGGCGTGGATAAATGCACCATAGGTCAGCGGATTTAAAGCTGTTGCTTTAGAAATGCGGCTCACCGTGAGCTTGGCCGAAGCGGGTGTATCGAAGGGCGCGAGCTGTAGGCCTAGGGCCAAAGGTAATTCAAATTCTTGGGTAAACTCATCGTACACAGGAGGCACTGGATCATCACCGAACACCAATAACAATGGTTCTGGCGATTGATGTAATTGGGCGAAGGCTTCGACCATAGCTTGGGACAGGGTTTCTGTGCCCGCCGCAACTGAAGTTGAAGGCGCTGTATTGGCCGCCACTATGCCAAAAATGCCGCTGGCGGTGTTGTGCACCGACTGACTAAAACCTAAGGGCGATAAGGGCTGTTTGGCGATAATGTCTTCGAGCAGGCCAATGGTGCGCTGCAACTCTCCATGGCGCGAGGCAAAAATAGAGCGACAATTTGCAGGCATTTCGCACTGAAAACTCACCTCTAACATCATCTTAGTCAAGCGACTAAAACGGCGGCGCTGCATGGCGGGAATTTGTTTGAGTGCGGGAGCGGTGGTATCCGACTGTGGTGGCGTATCGAGATTGAGCTCAGCCGAACTCTCGCACCAAGTTTGCCAACTTTGATGGTGCTGATATTGGGGGGCCCAAGCGCCCCAAGAGAGAATGCTGAATGTTAGTTGCACTACTTTGCCTCGACACTAAATTTAAGCTGTCTTAGTTATCCCTAACTAAGTTAGAACATTAATGGATTGTCATACCATAGTGAGGAGTATACGCGTTAGAAGAATGACGCTCGAAATGCCCTCTACAGCGTGGTCATTCTACACTATGCCCCTTCTTTTTATGAAGCCATTTGCATTGTGCGGGTTAACGGAATGGGATCAAGTGCTGTGATTTACAGCACTTATTCGACATTGAGTAACAAATATCGCAGTGGCTATCTGATTTCGCATACACTTTAACTTACAGGTTAAAATGAAAAAAGGCGCACTGAGCGCCTTTTGGCATGAGCTTGATAACCTATTGCGACAATTGATTCTCGATTTTACGCAGCGCTACTTTCAACTTGCGAGTATTTTCTGGACCCATACGGATCAACAGTTTTTGGGCACTGGGTAGTGCCTCTAAGTTAGGGTCAACGAATTGATAGTTAACGCTAATTGAATTCAGCTCAATCGGATCTTCAATAATAGGTGCTGCGAGTAACATTTTAATCGCTTGCAGCATTCTGTCGTTAAATTTGGCGTTGCTGTAGCCGAGTTCGGTAAAGGCTTCCTCTAGGAGCGGCGTCAGTTGCTTGTAAGTTGTGATTAAGCTCTGTTCGTCCATTTTGGCAATCGAGTCAACATAGGCGTCGTATCTGTGGAACCCCTCAGGATTTAAATACACTTTGTTGGTGATTTCTGAGACTGAGAACAGCTTCTCTGGTCCTTTAAGTGGGCTAACTTTACGGGTTAATTCACCCTGAGCTAGGTTATCCACGAATACCACAAATTGGCGGACGAGATCTTGCTGCACTAACGAAGAACTCAACACATTGTTATTGATCATGGCGAGGGCTTTTTGTTGCACAAATGCATCACTTTCAGCCAGCACAGGCACAGGTTCTACGACAACTTCAGGCTCTGCCACTGCAGTGGTTTCAGTGCTATTGGTGTTCGTTTCTGTAACGGCAGGCGTCGTCTCAGTGGTTTCAGGCTCTGGCGCACTTTCGAGCGTCATAGGTTCAGATGGCGGTGTTTCAGGCAATACAATAGGGGCGTTAGGAATGAGTTTAGGTGAGTCAGAATCACCGCTGTAGTAATAATATCCTCCGGCAGAAAGTAGCACGACGAGCACTATCGCAAAAAGCGCAAAGCGATTGCTGCTAGAAGACGTCTCTTGAGGTGTTATTCTATCATCTTGATTAACTTGCATTTTACATCCTTCGCTTGAGTGTCAAGGTAACTTGGTGAATACATGCAGCTAACATTAAAGTGCAAGAGCGGGCTATTTGAAGGCCGCAGGTTCATTTTGCAAGTTTCCATGCGCTTGTCTATAGCGCTTAGCTGAACATAAACAATTTATTTCGAGTAAAGGCTGATGTTACGCCTCGTTCTTTACCCTTTAATATTTGCGGCCTAAGCCTGCACATAGTGCTGTCTGTGCCCGAGCCAACGTAAAATAATTGCATCGACTTTTTCGGGAGCTTGCGCCATTACATGGCTCGCTAATTTCTGAATGTGTGGGATCAAAGCTTGATCGCGCACCAGATCGGCAATTTTGAGCTCAGCCAGTCCTGTTTGCTTAGTGCCAAGCACTTCACCCGGGCCACGAATTTCTAAATCTTTCTGCGCTATGATGAAACCATCATTGCTTTGTCTGAGTACGCTCAGTCTTTGGGTGGCGGTATGGCTCAACGGCGCCTTGTAGAGTAACACACAATGGCTTGCGATGGCGCCTCGACCGACTCGTCCGCGCAGTTGATGTAGTTGTGCTAGACCTAAACGTTCAGGGTTTTCAATGATCATCAGGCTGGCATTAGGCACGTCGACGCCCACTTCAATCACGGTTGTCGCTACCAGTAGATGAATAATGCCTGCCTTAAAGTCGGCCATGATTTGCTGTTTCTCGGCGCTCTTTAATCTGCCATGCACTAGGCCAATATTGAGCTCGGGCAGGGCGAGGCGCAGTTCTTCGGCCGTGTCTTCGGCGGCTTGGCATTCGAGCACTTCGGATTCTTCAATCAGAGTACACACCCAATAGGCCTGACGTTTATCTGTGATGACGGCGTTACGCACCCGTTCAAGCACTTCGTTGCGGCGTGAATCGGCAATCGCCACTGTGGTTACTGGAGTTCGTCCCGGCGGCAATTCATCGATAATGGACGTGTCGAGATCCGCATAGGCTGTCATCGCTAGCGTGCGCGGGATCGGCGTTGCCGTCATGATCAATTGATGCGGATGGAAACCTTGGCTCACGCCCTTTTCCCGCAGACCTAAGCGTTGGTGTACGCCGAATCTGTGCTGCTCATCTATGATAATTAACGCGAGTTTATTAAAGACCACATGCTGCTGGAAGATGGCATGGGTGCCAATCACCATTTGGGCTGCGCCGGATTCAATATCCGCAAGGGATTGCGCTCTTGCCTTGCCTTTAAGTTTACCCGCTAGCCAACCGACTTTAAGCCCGAGTGGTTCAAACCAAGCGGCAAAGTTAGTTGCATGCTGTTCGGCCAATAGCTCGGTCGGCGCCATCATGGCGACTTGATAACCGTTTTCAATCGCTTGCAGCGCAGCCATCGCCGCGACTAAGGTTTTACCCGAGCCCACATCCCCTTGCACTAAGCGCATCATAGGGTGCGGCTTTTCTAAATCTTTGCCTATATCGGCCACCACTCTTTGCTGGGCGCCTGTGGGCTTAAAGGGCAAAGCGGCAAGGAAGGGATTGAGCAACTGCCCCGTGGCCTGCATGGTCACTGCTGCATCTAAATTACTGCGCTGCCTTAGGCGTAGCATGCTGAGATTATGGGCGAGCAACTCTTCCTGCACCAGTCGCTGCTGGGCTGGGTGTTGGCCTAACTCTAAATCGAACTGAGAGCTCCCCGCAGGAGGTCGATGTAGCGTCTGCAGCGCTTGTTTAAGGCTGATGTTATTCGGTTGCAACTGAGGTGGTAGCAGCTCAGTTAAACCGCCATCTTCCAGTAATGCCAAAGCTTGCTCGGTCAGCTTTAGCCAACTCGCCTGTTTTAAGCCCTCAGTCGTGGGATAAATCGGCGTTAGGGTATCGCTTAGGTGAACATCTTCACCGGGATAGACGACTTTATATTCTGGATGCACTATCTCAGCTTGATGACTACCACGGCGCACTTCACCATAGGCTCGGATCATTAAACCATTTTGCATGGCATTACGCTGGGCGACAGAAAAGTTAAAGAAGCGCAGACTTAAGCTGCCCGTATCGTCGCGCACATTGCAGACCAGCATGCGCTTGCGGCCTTGGATGATTTGTGTCGATTGGATTTCAGCTTCTATAGTGCCATAACCGCCTAGGCTGAGGGCGGCAATGGGATAGATTTGGGTTCTGTCTTCGTAGCGCAGGGGTAAGTGAAACAGCAGATCTTGTACTGTTGTGATGCCGAGCTTTGCGAGTTTCTCCGCGACCTTTTTGGCGACGCCTTTGAGGTCGGTGATCGGAACAAGATCCAATTGCTGCAAGTCGTTAGCACTCAATCACTGTGAATTTATACATATATTAACAGAGAATAAGCGTAAGGCAATCTCAAGGGGAATTAGGGTGTTATCAAATTTTGTTTGGAAGCATAGCTAATATCCTTCTGTGGCCTTAAGACCACAAAATTGTTGATAAGATATCGTTAGGCTGAAAGCGTGGTTAACTGTGAGTGTTATTACAACCAGCCTTTTTGCTTGGCAATGCGGGCTGCATCGATTCGATTACTGGCATTGAGTTTGGCTATGGCTTCAGAGAGGTAGTTGCGAACAGTCCCTTCGGCGATAAAAAGAGTTTCGGCGATGTCGGAGGTGGATTTGCCTTCGCTAGCGAGGCGAAGAGCGCGGCGTTCTTTGTCGTTGAGTGGGTCGACATCGCCAATCGCCATCATCGCAAGTTCAGGATCGATCACTCGTTTTCCCGCCATTACTTGTTGAATCGCGTTGACTAAGGTTTCCGAGGGCGCATCTTTAAGCAAAAAGCCGCCCACACCCGCTTCGATGGCACGTTTTATATAGCCTGCACGGCCGAAGGTGGTAATGACCACTATCTTGGTTTGGCTATGTTGCTCCTTTAACCATGTGGCCAGCTCTAAACCTGTGCGGCCGGGCATCTCGATATCTGTTAGTAAGAGATCAAAACTTTGCTGTTTGAGTAAGCTTAGAGCTTCGTCGCCGTCACTCGCTTGGGTGATACTAAAACCCCCTGCAAGCGTAAGGAGTGCGGCGAGTGCTCCTCGCACCATGGCTTGATCTTCCGCCAATAAAATCTTCATTAATGTGTTGCTCCCTGCAAAGGTAAACTGACGGTAAATCTATATCCCTGTTCGAGATTATAGCTCAAGCTGCCGCCTAAACTGTCGAGACGCTCGCGTATACCAGTGAGGCCATTACCCTCTATAAAAGGTTTGGCCGCGGCATTGTCTTTGACTTCGAGCAGCAGGCGGTCTGATTGCTTAGAAAAGTGGATAGAGCATTCACTTGCACCGCTATGGCGAAGAATATTATTAATGAGTTCGGTGAGGATCAAACTCAGTTGGCTTTCTGTGGTTGCACCTAGCTTGGGTAGCTCACCACTGAGCTCGACACTTAAGCCTTTATCCCTTAAGGATTTACAAAGCTGCGTCACGCAACTCTCTAGACCTTTGTGTTTGTAGTCTGACACTGTGTGGCGGATCTGGCTTAAACTTTCCCTCGCAATTTGTCCTAGCTCAATCAATTGGGTTGATGCGAGTTCATATTCTTGTTTTGCGATAAGCTTTTCGGCTAGCTCGGCCTTAAGGGCGATGGAAGAAAGGCTATGCCCCATAATGTCGTGTAGATCCCGCGCGATACGTTCACGCTCAAGCATAGTGGCCAAGGTGGTAATTTCTTGGGCACTTTGCTGTTCTTTCAATTTATGCCGATAACGTCTGCGTTCGGCGACACCAAACATGCCCACGCCGAGCACTAATCCCGAGCCGTAAAGCGGAAAGTAGTAACTGTTAAAGTGGTAAATCTCATTGAGGGCAAACAGCAGGCCGATGAGGGCTGCAATAGCCAACAGACAGGTCCGGAGAGGATAAAAAAAGCCAATGAAGAAAGCGGCAAAGGTAAATAGCGAGATAGAGCCTGGGTTGATTGGTGTGATCGCTATTGCTATGGCCACCATAATGAGAATGGGCAGATAGGCGCTACGGCTATTGCACTTATAGGTCCAAAAATAACTGGCAATAAAAGGGATTAACACGGCAAAACTGAGGGCGATTTTCCAGCTTGGATAGGGATTAATGGCAAGTGGGATCAGATAAAACACTAAGTTTATCAAATACACCCAAGCAAGTTTTCGTTCGAGCTGAAGGGGAGTGCTTATCATGATGCCTCTGTGTCACTGAGTTGGTTGTTGAATGCCCACCGATGGCATCTGTTTTAATTTATTCTTTTTAGGGATTGGCGCTATCGTCAGCGCCATAGATCCCCGTTAACAACTTTGTCTATTTTGCACTTAATTGCTGATTTTGTTGAAGCAAAAATTTTGCCCAACCATAATCTGCTTGTACTTTGATCGCTTGTTGCCAATCTTCAATCGCGCCTTGGCTATCGCCTAATTCCTGTTTAGCGAGCCCGCGCCACGTGTAAGCTTCGGCTTCACCCCAGCAAATGTTGTCGCAAGGCTGGGCGAATCTTTCTATGGCTGTAGTGGCTAAGGTCTTAGCATTTTGCATGCTGCCGCCAAATATGGCTGGCGTGTTATAGGCGGCGATGGCTTTAAGAAGCGCTACCCGTGGATTTTGTGGTTCTAATTGTTCGGCACTGGCAATCGCCTTGGCGGATTTCATGCCGAGCGTTGCACCTTTACTATTATCTAAGGCGATTTGCATGCCATAAACCGACGATAACAGGGCAAGGGATTCTGCATTCGCTTGGCTGGTTTCGAGTGCTTCTAATGTGGTTTGCGCTGTAGTCAGTGCGCTGCTAGCGAGTGTTTTCTGCCCCATTACATTGGCACTGATGGCTAAGCGATAGTTCGCATAGGCTTTATCATAATCTTGAGTGCTACCGCTCAGTTGTTGTAATTGCGTTAGATTCATCGCATTCGAGGCCGCGTCTACATTGGTGATGTTAGTGTTTGATGACGTTGCTGCAAACGAGTGAGTACTGATAAGCAAAAAGCTGGAGGCGAGGAGTAATGTTTTCATGGTATTTCCTTATTGAGTGAGTTTCCCAATGTTTGGGTACGGGCTCATTATCAGAAATTCGATAGAAGAACTGCAGACACAAAGGTCATGGCTTTGGCATGACAAATGTCATCAGTTGAGTTGTGTGCTTATATTCTTTATGAGGTGTGCTTTAAAGAAGGTGCGTGATGAATAAAGGACAGCAATACCTAGAGAGCAAAACACCGGAGAGGCTCCGGTGTTTTTTTTATCGCAAATGATCAGCTAAGTGTTATACCACAGCTTGAGTGCTCGCTTGGTTTATTAGGTAGCCCAAGTAACCTAAGTAGCACAGTAGTAATACTGAACCTTCGCGGCGGCCAATACGAAATCCTGTCCAAGCGAAAGGTAAAATCATGATGGCAAATGCCAACATCACTATGAAATCAAAGGGTTGGAAGCCAAGTGATGATACTGGCTGTACTATTGCAGTAATACCTAAAATACCCAAAATATTGAATATGTTAGAACCGACAACGTTACCTATGGCTATGTCACTCTGACCTTTCAGTGCCGCTAGAACAGAAGTTACTAACTCTGGCATACTGGTACCAATCGCCACGATCGTTAAGCCGATAATGACTTCACTGATACCGAAGGTCTTGGCTAAATCTACCGCGCCGTTGACAAACAAAATACCGCCACCGACTAACATACCAATACCGACTAAGATAAATAGGGCTGAAAGTAGCGGATTATTTGGACCTGCTTCAATCTCTTCCTCTTCATTACCATTTTTCGAGCTGATGTAACTAAAGGCTAAATAACCGAACAGTAGTGACAGTAATATCACACCGTCAATTAGGCTGAGCTCGCCATCTAACAAGAGTGCCCAGAACAACATGGAAGCCAATATCATCAAAGGGATATCACGCTTTACGACTTGAGATTGCACTTGAATAGGGCGGATAAGTGCCGTGATGGCTAAAATCAAACCTATGTTAGCAATGTTAGAGCCAATAACGTTACCTAAGGCGATACCGCTGTTTCCTGCTAGAGCAGATTTTACACTCACAGCCAGTTCTGGTGCGCTAGTACCAAAGGCTACAATAGTTAAGCCTATGATAAGTGGCGTAATACCTAAACGTAGAGCGATAGAACTCGCGCCACGCACTAGGGCTTCTGCGCCTAAGGTTAAAATAATAAAACCGCCAATAATCGATAGTGTAATTAGCATCGTTAGACTCTGTTAAACCTAATATTGAATGGAAAAGTACAAGGGAATTGCCCCTTGGCCGACTGGCGCACATGATACGTGGTTTTATCGGATTTTGACAGAATATGTCATAAAAAAGCACACCCTAGGCGTGCTTAGTTTTAGCTGATGACCATGCTCGCCAACTGATTGTTTGGCCTAGTTATTTTTGAGTTAATTCATCTTCCCAGCGGACTTGGGCGCCACGAATGCCGTCAACTCGTTCGCTAAAGGCTTGTTCAAGCACATGGCGTTTGATTTTGAGGGTAGGCGTGAGCGCATCATTCTCAATCGTCCAAGGATCACTGACCACGACAATCGCATCGACATGTTCGTGTGACTCTAAGTGCGGATTAACGCTATCGAGTGTCGCTTTGAGTGAGGTGCGGACTTCTTCGCGGGCTTGTAGATTGGCCCCTTCGGATAACTGCACTAGTGCGACGGGATGTGGCAGACCAGAGCCAATCACGCAGATCAGTTCAACATGGGGATCCTGTGCCAGTTTACGTTCGATAGGCACGGGCGCTACATATTTGCCCTTGGCGGTTTTAAAGTTGTCTTTCACTCGGCCAGTAATAGTGACACAACCATCGGCATCAATTGAGCACAAATCGCCTGTGTGGAAGAAACCATCAGCATCGAATGCCGCTGCAGTAGCTTCAGGCTGTAGATAATAAGCAGTCATTAATCCCGGACTCTTGAGCAGTAGCTCACCATCCTCGCCTTGGCGGATCTGGCAATCCTCAACTGGGCGGCCAACAGTACCAATTTTACGCGCATCAAAAGGATAGTTGATGATCGAATAGGCACAGTTTTCTGTCATACCCCAAGCTTCGCAGATATTAAGACCAATACTGTGATACCAGTGGATCAGTGATGGTGGAATTGGCGCCGAGCCAGAGCCGAGTAGACGACAATAGTTTAAACCTAAACCCTTATGGATTTTGTATTTCACAAAGCTGCTAAGCAGTGGGATTTTCAGCAATAGATTAAGTTTACTGACCCCAATTTTGTCGATAATGTTTTTCTGAAACAGGCTCCATAACCGTGGTACCGAGAAGAATACCGTTGGTTTTGCCCGTTGAACATCGACAACGAAGGAGTCGAGACTTTCAACGAAAGCCACCACACTACCTGAGTAGAAGGATGAGCCTTCAATCGCAACGCGCTCTGTGATGTGGGCTAAGGGTAAATAGGATAACAGTCTATCGTCGCCATCGGTGCGCAGGTCACGGACGACCGCTTGGCAAGTCCAGCCATAGCTGGCGAAGGTTTGAATCGCGCCCTTAGGTTGGCCAGTCGAGCCAGAGGTATAGATGAGTGTCATCACTTGATCTGGAGTAGGCAACGGGGCGTTAACTAAGGGGTAGCCTAGCTTAAGCAATTGTTCCCATTGATATTGTGCTGGCATCGTATCATAGGGCATGGCAAGGCGTAGTAGCTCGCCGCCGACACCGGCTTCTTGGTCTGCCCAATGGTCAAGCTTGCCGAGAAAAATGGCTTTTGCGCCACTGTGTTGCAGTACATAGCGAATCGTGTCTGTGTTGGCGGTAGGATAAATAGGTACGCTGACATAACCGCCGTGCATCAACGCGAGGTCGGTGATAAACCATTCGGCACAGTTTTTAGAGAGAACGGCAATTTTATCACCACGCTCTAAGCCTAAGTGATGTAAGGCTCCGGCAAGTTGTTGAACTTTTTCTTGAACTTCAGCCCAAGTAAAATCAAGGAATTGACCCTTGATCGGTTGGCGTAAATAGACTTGGTCCCCCTGAGTATTAGCCCAGTGCGCCAGCATTTCAATTGGCGTCTTAATCGCTGTATCCATTGGCAATTCCCTGTTATTTATTGTTCTTTTGGCTGTACCCAGTATGGCGAGTTTTGTGAGCTCGCGCAAATAGTTTACAAGATTGTAAAATATGAGAATGGAGCGCAAAGCCTACAAGTTGAGTGTGAAAGTAAGATGAAGAGAGTGGCGAGCGGGTGGGATTGTGTTGGCAACAAAAAGGCGCCGTAGCGCCTTTTCGTTTATAGAAGGTGAAATGCTAGCGCTTACAGCTCCATCACGCCGTCCATTTCAACTTGAGAATCCTTCGGCAATTGCTTCACGCCGATAGCAGCACGGGCTGGATATGGCTGGCTGAAGTAACGACTCATGATTTCATTCACTTTAGCGAAGTGGCTTAAATCAATCAGGAAGATGTTGAGCTTAACGATATCGTTGATTGAACCACCCGCAGCAGTACAAACCGCCGTCAGGTTTTCAAATACTTGCACGACTTGCGCTTCAAAATCATCGCTGACAATTTGCATTGTGCTTGGCACGAGCGGGATTTGGCCAGATAAATACACTGTGCTGCCGACTTTAACCGCTTGTGAATACGTGCCTATGGCCGCTGGGGCATTTTCAGTCGCTATGATGATTTTTTCTGCCATGACGCTCTCTTTAGTGTTGAGTTAATTAACGATTACGGGACGTGCGCAGTACTTCGGGCAGTACCCTAATTCGGCGCATCACGTTGGCTAAATGGATCCTGTCTTTCACCGAAATCCGCAGGTTGATCAAATACACGCGGCCATCACGTTCTTCAGTACTGAGGTTGTGAATGTTTGAACCTTCGGCGGCAATGATCGAGGTGATCTTCGCCAGTGCACCTTGGTGGTTAACGATTTCGACCCGCAGATTGGCTTGGTAATCAACGCCTTCAACATTATCCCATTGTACGGGAATATATTTGTCTGGCTCGCCTTGATAACCACGAATATTGGCGCAGTTTTCCATGTGTACCACTAAGCCCTTACCTTGGCTCACGTGCGCTATCACGGCATCACCTGGGATGGGGCGGCAACAGTTAGCGAAGGTAACGAGCATGCCTTCGGCGCCACGAATTGGCATCATGTGGCCGTCGCGGCTCTCTTGATTCTCAAGATTATCGCCAATCAAACGCTGGGCGATAACAATACTCATGGCATTGCCAAGGCCGATATCGGCGAGCAGCGAATCGAGCGTCGTATGTTTAGTATCGCGGATCACTTTTTCAATCTGCTCAGGCGCAATGCTGTCGAGCTTAGTCTTGCCGAGCGCATGGTTGAGCAGGCGGCGACCGAGCGCAATTGCGTCATCACCCTTAAGGCTTTTCAGCACTTGCCGGATTTTAGCGCGGGCCTTACCGGTTACCACAAAGTTCAGCCAAGCGGCATTAGGACGCGCGCCTTTAGCTGTAATGATTTCAACGGTTTGGCCTGAAATTAACGGTTGGCTAAGCGGATACGCTTGGCGGTTAACACGGGCGCCGACGCAAGTATTACCTACGTCCGTATGCACTTCGTAGGCAAAGTCTACCGCGGTGGCATTGACGGGTAATTCCAGAATGCGACCTTCAGGGGTGAACACATAAATCTCTTCAGGGAAGAGTTCAGTCTTCACGTTTTCAACGAATTCGAATGAGGTGCTAGCGCTTTGTTGTAGCTCCAACAAGCTTTGCATCCACTTACGGGCACGTACTTGAGTCGTCGTGCCTTGGCCTGTTTGTGCTCCGCCTTTGTAGGCCCAATGTGCGGCGACCCCTTTGTCGGCCATCTGATCCATATCTTCGGTACGAATTTGGATCTCAACGGGCACGCCGTGTGGACCAAATAAAGAGGTATGGAGAGACTGATAACCGTTGGCTTTGGGGATAGCGATATAATCTTTGAAACGACCGGGACGAGGTTTGTACAGTCCGTGCATGGCACCGAGTACGCGATAACAAGTGTCGATGGAATCGACTATCACCCTAAAGGCGTAGATATCCATGACTTCTTGGAATTGCAGCTCTTTACTCTGCATCTTGTTATAGATGGAGTAGAGGTTTTTCTCGCGACCTTTGACTTTTCCCGGAATACCCGCATCGTTTAAGCGCGTATACACAGCGGCTTCGATGCCTTGGATCAATTCTTTGCGATTGCCACGGGCGGCTTTAACGACTTCTTTAAGCACCCGATATCGCATGGGATAATAAGCTTGGAAACCTAAGTCTTCTAACTCTGTCTTGATGTTATGGATACCGAGACGGTTAGCGATAGGTGCGTAGATCTCTAAGGTTTCGCGGGCGATACGGCGACGTTTGTCGGGACGCAGTGCGCCTAAGGTACGCATGTTGTGGGTTCTATCGGCAAGCTTGATGAGGATAACGCGGATATCCTGCGTCATCGCCATCATCATTTTACGGAAGTTTTCAGCCTGGGCTTCTTTCTTGTCGCGAAATTTAAGCTTATCGAGTTTTGACACGCCTTCGACGAGTTCGGCCACCGCGACACCGAATAGTTCGGCTAAATCGTCTTTGGTGACATGGGTATCTTCGATAGTGTCGTGGAGCAGTGCTGCCATCAGCGTCTCATGATCAAGACGCATGTCAGCAAGGATGCGGGCAACCGCAACCGGATGAGTAATATAAGGTTCGCCACTCGTGCGCATTTGCCCTTCGTGGGCATCGCGCGCAATCTGGTACGCCTGCTTGAGCAATTCTACCTGTTCAGGTTCTAAGTAACCGGAAGCAGACTCCTTTAGACCTTCAAACAGATACAAGTGGCAGCTCTCCCTTTACCTAAATAGGTTTTTACTCAAAAACTATAATGAACGACCTTCAGCAATGGCTGCAACCGCTGCAATTTCAGCGGCTTCACGTTCACGTACCGTTTGACGCTCATCGGCATCTAAGGTGTGAGCATTAACTAAACCTAGTTCGATTTCACGCAGGGCGATAACCGTGGGTTTGTCGTTCATCTCTTCAACCATAGGGTCTTTACCCTGCACGGCGATTTGGCGAGCACGACGCGCCGCAACCAAGATCATATCAAAACGGTTGCCGATTTGTTCTACGGCGTCTTCTACAGTTACGCGAGCCATGTGTTGAAACTCCAGTTTATCTAGGGAAAAAATGACGCAAAATTGTACACTATGACAGCTATCCTGCCAACAGATCGTGAAGCATATCATTTTGCGCGTGGATCTGACTAGCACCTGTTAAGCGCTGACTGCGAATGATGGCACGCAAATCGGCTAAGGCAGTGTCAAAATCGTCGTTGACGATAATAAAATCATATTCTTTATAGTGGGACATTTCCGATACGGCTTGTGCCATACGGCTGGCGATAACATCGCTACTGTCTTGTCCGCGACCAGTGAGGCGGCGTTCTAGCTCGGCTTTAGAGGGTGGTAGAATAAACACACCAACGGCTTCTGGCATCACGGCTTTAACTTGTTCGGCACCTTGCCAGTCGATATCGAGGAAAACATCGATACCTTGGGTGAGCGTATGCTCGATCACATGGCGCGAGGTACCATAATAATTGCCAAACACTTCTGCCCATTCAAAAAAGGCATTTTCAGCAATTAAGGCTTTGAATTGCTCAACATTAACGAAGTGATAGTGTTGACCATCAACTTCACCTGGGCGTGGTGCGCGGGTGGTATGAGATACCGAAACCTGCATGTCGGCTGGCTTGTCTTTAAGCAAGGCTGAAATCAACGAGGATTTACCTGCGCCACTTGGCGCCGACACAATAAATAAATTTCCGCGTGCGGTCATGAGCTAAATATCCAATGGGTTAACGCAAGAAGGGCCCAGAAAGCCGAGTATTATACCGATTTTGACCATAGAAATACTAGGGCTTGTTGGCTGGCAATTTAAGCCTATTTTAGATTTACTTCGATATTATGTGCATTTTTATCCGACTTGGGTCGTAGGCACTGACAATTGCGGGTAAATTGGTTACGCTCGTGCGAATAAGGCAATGAGTGTCTTTTTGTATCTCGTTTTTACAACAATAAAGGAAGGGTCGTGCTGTTAAAATCTCTTTTCTGCCTTCACGGGCGTGATTCTCGTCCCCGTTTTGTCGCAATCAGTGTTGGCGTTTACGTCTGTATTGCATTTGCAGCCGCTGCTTTTGGGGCTAATTTTCTGATGTATTTGCTGGCATTGTTGGGTCTACCTTTATTAGGGCTCACCAGTTTGCGTCGTTTGGCCGATGCCGATAAGTCAAAAGGCTTGATTGGCGTATTTCTATTGCCGTTAATAATTTTTATCGGCCTGTTAGCGGCCGGTGTGCATATTGCCTTAATTGGATTGAGTTTAGTGTTAGCCGCGGGACTGACATTTTGGGGCTGGCGCTTTCCTGCACCAACGATAGTGGATTATCGCTACGGTTATTTCGGTCCTGAGCTGGATGCACCAACATCACAGGCCATGCCTAGGCGCCGTGTGGAACCGACTATCGTTCCTAAAACCATCGCACCTAAAACCATAGATCCTAAAATCGTAGATCCTAAAACTATAGACCCTAAAGCCATGGCATCTAAAACTGCCATAGATCCTAACATCATTGACCCTAAACCTATTGTTGATCAAGACGTTGCCGTAAGACAATCGGCAAAATCTACCTCTCATATTCAAGCACAACCTCAAGCTGAAAGGCATGAGCCGCATGTTGAGCAGCTTCATGCCCAAACCATTAGCGCTGAGACTGTGTCTGAGCCAGAGGTCGATTTATCGAACCATGTTGAATCTGTTTTAACATCGGCGAGGGTTGAGCCGAGTGTTAGCGCGGCGGAGGCAGAGCGAGAGGCGTTGCGTCAAGATGAGCTGCGCTTTGATGCGTTAACTCGAATGACGCAGAATCCTGCCGATTTTGTGATACCAGACAGCCATGCAGATTTCCGTCCTGCTAATACTAGCCGCGTTGAACAGACCCACATTGAGTTGGTCGATGTCGATGTGGACAATGTTAATTTGAAACATGTCGACTTTACTGCGGCGCAATTAGATCCTGCCGAGCGTAGTGCTGCACCCGGTTGGCGTTTTACCGCCGAAGAAGATGACGAGCCTGACAGCTTTAACGATAGAGATCATGCCGAAGAAGTGCGTCAGCGCCGCGCCGAAGCAAAAGATTCTGGTTCGATGACTGAGCTATTTCGCGGTTTATTTGAGTTTTTGGCGCCACTAAAGCGTTTCTTGGTGTTGCCTAAGATTAAACTGCCGAAAGTGGAACGCCGTTATTGGCGCCCAGCAGGAATTGGCTGTGGCGTGGTGCTCTTGATTGCCTTGGTGTGGGGCCTTTGGCCAAATGGCGACTCTGAGACAGGTGATGGTGCAGAAGTTGTCACGGTTAACGCGATTGCGCCCTATGCGGGTGAGCGGGTGACGCTCGCGTTACCGGACGGTTTTTCTGTGGCGCTGGAGGATGACATCTTGATCATGCGTTGGCTCGGTGAGAAAGGTAAAGCACAAAATCTGTGGTCCTTAGCGACGGCAAAGGGAGATAAAACTTGCAGCGTCTTATCCTTTAACAATGGCACTGACTATCGCCCTGTGACTGTGGATCTGAAAGCGGATTCCGCTTCAGAGGCGCGATTCTCACCACTCGATACTCAGGCCATCATTATTGATCTCGCCCGTCGAGGTAATATTAGCCTGTGTGGTTATAAGTTCAGTCTTAAGGGCAGCCAAGCGATATTGGAACAAAATCGCACCTTTGGCGATTATATTGCTCGTTAAAAAAGTCTGCAGCTAAGTCGATAAAAATTCTGCTTAAATGCTAGTCACAATTAGAGGGGTAGATTACACTTTTGCTCCTCTTTTTCTCAAACCGTACTTTAGGTTGTTTAGGTCGCTGCGGTTTGGGGAAACACCTTTAAATTTGAACTGAATATATCAATCCAGCATGAATACAGAATTGACCTTAGTCATTATGGCTGCGGGGCTAGGTAGTCGTTTCGGCGGCGATAAGCAATTGGCGGCACTCGGCCCCGCGGGTGAACCCATGTTGGTGCTATCAATCATGTCGGCCATTCGCAGTGGTTTTCAGCGTGCTGTGCTGGTGATCCGCCCAGAATTAGAAAGTGAATTAACTGAGATCCTGACACGATTTTTGCCAGCCGATTTTGAATATCATTTTTGCTATCAAGTCTTAACGGATTTACCCGAAGCGGCGCAGTTGGCGGATCTTAGCCACAGGCTTAAACCTTGGGGCACGGCCCATGCACTCTGGAGTGCGCGCCATCTCGTTAAAGGGCCAATGGCCGTTATCAATGCCGATGATTTTTATGGTGATAGCGCTTTTGCTTCCTTAGCCAAAGGCTTAAGCACTAGGCCAACTGAGTGGATGATGGTGGCCTATCCCATAGAACTCACGTTGTCGGAACACGGTGGCGTTAATCGTGGTTTGTGTCAGGTTGAAAATGGTCAGCTTAAATCGGTCGCCGAATGGCTCAATATCGCCGAGCAAGCTGGCCACTTAATGGGTGATGGCCCGCAGGGTCATGCTAATTTGCCGGCGCACTCCTTGGTCTCTATGACATGCTGGGGCTTCTCCCCAAACATATTTGATGTTATTAAACGTGAATTAACCGAATTTATCGGGCAACAGGGGCAACAACCTAAGTCTGAATGCTATTTACCCGCCATAGTACAAGCGGGAATTGAGCAAGGTTTGCCTGTGTATGTCGATGTTGCCTGTGAGCCATGGCTTGGCGTGACTTATCCGCAGGACACTGTCTGGGTAAAACAAAAATTAACGGAGTTATTGAGTGATTAAACTCATCAGGCAGTCAGTGTTGCCTCATTTTGGTATTGAATCTGCCGAGGCGAAAATTTCTGCCCTCGGTAATGGCCACATCAATGACACCCTTTTAGTGCGTTGGCCTGCGGGCGAATTGGTATTGCAGCGAATTAACACTGAGGTATTTAAAACACCCAACGCTTTGGTCTGCAATGCCGATAAAATTAGCCATCATTTATGCGCTAAGTCATTGCAGCAACAATACGGCCTTAAAGTCGTTAGCCCATGTTTAACCCAAGAGGGTGAGCTGGCTATCGATTTAGGCGAGCAAGGATTTTGGCGCGCGATCAGTTACTTGCCCCATAGTCTTAGCATTGAAGTGGTTAAGTCGGAACAAGAAGCGGAAATGGCGGCCAAGGCCTTTGGGCATTTTGCCTCTGCCTTGAGTGATTTTGATGCGACAGAGCTTGAAGATGTGATCCCCCAATTTCACCATTTACCGGGACGCATGGCCTTACTAAAGCAGGCCGCTGAACTCGATAGTCAACATCGCTTAGCGCTCTGCCGTCATTGGGTTGATTACGCGTTATCTCAGCAGGCTTTGCTGGATGAACTTGCAGAAATATCGCCAAAGCTGCCGCTACGAATTTGTCATAACGACACTAAAATCAATAACATGCTTTTTGATAAACGCGACATGTCCAGCATGGCGATTATCGATTTAGATACCTGTATGAAAGGTCATCTTATGTATGACTTTGGCGACATGGTACGCACTTTCTGCTCGCCAGAGGAGGAAGACTCTACGGCCTTGGATAAAGTCCAAGTGCGCCAAGACATCTTCGCCGCGATTTGCCGTGGCTACTTGAGCGAGTTGGGTGACGTTTTAACGGAAGACGAAAAGCGCAGTCTGTGGCTCGGTGCTCGGGTGATTTGTTTGATGATAGGTGTGCGTTTTTTAACGGATTATCTTAACGGTGATGTGTATTTCCACATTCACCGCGAAGGCCATAATTTAGACCGCGCCGCCAACCAGTTTACCTTGTACCAAAGCTTGCTCGACCAAGAGACTGTGCTTAAAGCTAACTTCTAATTCAGCGCTTGGATATCTGTGCATTGGTATCTGTGTACTGAGTCAATGTTAAAGCGTGTAGTCGAAAAACTTACGGCTTTGTGGGCCTGCGCTATTGGTGTTGACCTTGTTGGGGTGTTTATATTCGCCCCAACTTGCTACGTTGCGGCCCACGTTAAGTTTAGGGAAACTCAGTGGCTCGCTTAAACTTAATGCGACATCGCTATTCTCCGCGTTTGCTTCCATTCCCAAAAATTGCAGTAACTGACTCAAGCTTCCTGCATGGCTCACATCGATTGAAATAAAGTCTTCCCGCCCACTAAAGTAAGCGAACACTTCTTGCTGATGCTTTTGATAACAGGCAATTAAGTGCTCACTGCTGGCAGGTTCCGCCACTTTATCTATGGCGAAAGTATGCCTAAAACTGCGCTTTAATATTGGATGGAAGCGGCCCGTTTTTTCATCTAAATGGGGTGCCATTTTACCAAGTAACATCTGCATCGAAGGCAACCAAGTATTGATATCGCGGTCGAGATAGACAAACACTGCCTCGGGAAATAATAAATCCAACTGCTGATAATCGCTGAAACAAGGCGTGTCGGACACGGCGTCGGCCAGCATAAACGCCTGCTTAGTAAAGGCCATGTGCGCCACTTTTAGCCCTTGCTCCAATAGCGCCACACTCACACTCGTGGTGCCCGTGCGTGGTAAACCTATGATAAAGACTTTCTGCTTTTTCACCTTTATCTGTTCGTCACTGAACGCATTCGACTGGACTGGATGCATTGCATCTGGCGTCGCAATCGGTGAATGACCAGTAGGTTGAACATTGCCGATACGCTGTGCATTAGCAGTACATTGTACGTGAGTAGAGGTTGGTGAATTGTTGGCGTTATCAGGCATAGGTTAGGCTCAGAATGTGTGTCAGCGGTGCGGTAAAGCCGTAAGTTTTCACCTCGGCGTTTCACATTGGCGTGTCAAATCAGCGGCGGTATTATATCTCAGCGCGAAGGCTTTGTCGGTGGCTATACATATTTGTCGGTGGCTATACATAAAAGTCACGCGCAACGCCAATGCACCACAGTAAAGGCGCCACTAAGTTGTATGATAGCTGCACTGTAGCTGCACAATAATAGCAAGTGGCTGACCGCAAGGCTTAGAAACAGAGCTCCCGGATTACCAACAAGGCTCATTTCTCTGCATTGCATAGCCATGTTGGTATTGATGAGGCGATTATTAGTGCTATTCGACTCATAAAGTGAGTCGAATAGGTTTGTTAATCGCCTCATTATGTGAGTAGAATAGGCTTGTTATTCGACTCATGGGGTAGATATGTGGATTTGGCAGCAAGCCGATTGGCCTAAGTTTCATTGGAACACCAGCAGCATTGATGCCTTGCTGCGTCAGGTCTATTTCAATCAGGGCCAGTTGCTTGGCAAGCAAATGCTAAGTCACGACGATAGCCTATTAACGTCAGACGCTGCACTCGACACCTTACTCGCTAACATTATCCATTCCAGTGCCATTGAAGGTGAAAAGCTCAATGCGGCTTCGGTGCGCTCATCCTTAGCTAAAAAACTTGGCGTGACTGAAGATACACCGTATCCGACAACAGCGCAAACCGATGGTTTGGCTGACATTATGCTCGATGCCTTAAAAAATTTAGATACAGAGTTAACCCTTGAACGGATATTGGGCTGGCATAAACAGTTATTTCCCCAGGGTTATACGCTGTTTAACCCTGTTATTGGCGGAGCGCTGCGTGGCGATACACCTATGCAGGTTGTCTCTGGCCGCATTGATAAACCAACAGTACATTTTGAGGCACCCTCTAGAGCGGCATTGGATGCTGAACTCTCGCAGTTTATCGAATGGTTTAATGCTTCACGGCAAGCGCAGGTTTTAGATCCGCTTATCCGTGCGGCGATAACACATCTTTGGTTTGTTACTCTTCATCCACTTGATGATGGTAATGGGCGCATCACGCGTTTATTGACTGATTTAGCTTTGGCGCAAGCGGAGAAACGCTCGATTCGTTTTTACGCTATGTCGGTCAGTATTCTTGCCCGTCGCCAAACTTACTATGACATTTTAGAGTCCACTCAAAGGGGGGATGTCGATATTACTCCTTGGTTAGTATGGTTTTTTGAGACCCTCAATGATTGCTTACTCAATGCGATGGCAGATGTGAGCAGAACGCTGTCGAAAACTCAGTATTGGCAAAGTGTCGACCAATCTTTATTGAGTCAAGAGCAAGCCAAAGTACTCAATTGCATGTTAGACGGCGATTTTGAGTTAGGGATTAATAGTAGCCAGTATCAAAAAGTCGCTAAGGTGAGCCGCGCCACCGCTACTCGTCATCTTGCGCAAATGGTTGAACAGCGGTTTTTAGTTAAAGCCGACGCCGGCGGGCGAAGTACGAGGTACTTATTGCCACTCAGTTTGAAACGATAAGGGTTAGGCATGCTATCAAGCACTTGCATTCCAGTGACTCGCAGCAAGTCCATCCCTGGATGCTCAACCGTGACGTCCTGTCACGGATGGTCACTTCCATGCGAGTGCCTAATCCTGTTAGCCTTCGCGCATATCTGTTAGCCAGTAGAACCAATCGCTTAATAGACATTTGAGATAGATACTGGCCCAAAGCCGACGTCGGCGGCCGAAGTACAAGGTACTTATTGCCGAGTGGGAAATAGGGAGCAGAATTAAGTTAGTTTTGTTTGCTCAATAATCTCGGGCTGATAAGATGCCTGCCCACAGGCATATCTCATTTTTTGGTATTCGGCTCGTCATGGCTCCCATCCTGTGGGTTGCAAGCTTGCTTCTAGATCGCTGCTCGGCATGCATGGTTAAGAGGTTTTTGATTCGCAAATGAATATTTGGTTTGTTGCAGTCAGTGGCGAATATGCTTTCAATTGAAAACAGATACCTATCAAAAGTGATAGTGCAGTAGCTACAATCGATTACTGAATGTAGGAGATTAACAAGGCTGACTGTGAGTTATGTGTAACGGGCATTGAACACATTGAGCAAACATAAATTGGTTGAGTTGCAGAGTACGAAGATAAAGACAAAGCTGCGTCCCAAAGTCATTCATCAAGAATTTTTAGTAGTGAATAATGAAAAGTAAAACGAATATACAACAAGCAGCAGAATTGATCAGGCCAATAGCGGAACCACATGTGCCAGATGGTTCAACGATTGAAGCTGTTGTTGATCAGTGGTTACATGCCATAGCTACCAATAGCGATTTTTACTGTAACCAATCAGTTACTAATTCGAATAAACTGAAATTATCGGTTATTTCAGCACTGCAAGTTAATGATTTATATGTGAATCGAGAATCTTTCTATGAGGCGATTTTCGTTGACTTGAAGCTCAAACCTGCAAAAGATGCTGTGTTTCGTTTTATTGACCTATTTGCTGGCATTGGTGGTGTAAGGCTAGGTTTTCAGCAGGCAGGGGGGGCATGTGTCTTTTCGTCTGAATTTGATAAGCATGCGCAATTAACATACAAAAAAAATCACGGTGAGTTTCCTTTTGGGGACATAACACTTATTTCGCCTGAAGAAATTCCTGATCATGATGTATTACTTGCTGGGTTTCCTTGCCAGCCTTTTTCTCATGCGGGTTTAAAGCTCGGTATCGAGGATACAAGAGGAACATTATTTCATGATATTGCCAAAATTATTGAAAAGAAAAAGCCTAGGTTTGCTTTGCTTGAGAATGTGAAAGGTCTTATCAGTCATGATAAAGGCTACACCCTTAAAGTCGTGTTAAAAACTCTTACTAGAATAGGTTATAGCTGTAATATTCCAAGAGAAATCATTGAGCATGGTACGACTAAAGAGATTCAAACTCTGGCCAAAGAAATGGTATTGAAATCAGTCGATTTTGGCATACCTCAAAATCGACAAAGAATCTATATTGTTCTTTGGAAAGATGGTGAACTTGAGAAGTTTGAATATCCAAAAGCAATCAATGTCGACACAAGAGTTGGTGATATATTAGATGTCGAACCTGATGAGAGTTTAACTATTTCTGATCGTCTTTGGGAAGGCCACCAACGCCGAAAAGTGCAGAATAAGATAAACGGTAAAGGTTTTGGGTATGGTTTAGTTTCGGTAGATTCAGCTTATACAAATACAATTTCTGCAAGATATTATAAAGACGGTAGTGAAATTTTAATTGACCAGGGCAATAAAAACCCTAGAAAAATTAGTCCTAGAGAAGCGGCAAGATTACAAGGGTTCCCAGAAGAATTTGAACCAAGTGACTCTAAAGTGCAGGCATATAAGCAGTTTGGTAATAGTGTTACAGTCGATGTTATAACTGCAGTAGCACTTCAGTTAGTAAGAAACATTAATTAAGGGAACAATATGTTGAAGCCTCTAAATACAATTTCCATAGAAAAGCCTTTAGTATTTGAGACGAGTTTAGCTGATTATAAATTATCAAAAGATGCTCAAGAAAGCTTAGCTGCGGAAATGGGAAAACTGGGCTATGGATTTAACTTCTATACTTCATATGCAATTACTGATAAAGCAAAGGCAGATAAACCTGCTAATTATGCCCTTATTCCTAATCAATATTTTGTTTTTGCTGCAAAAATGCATGTGCTAGCAATAGAGTTATATAAATATTTTGAAATATACGATCGTCTGAAACCATATGTTAGTCAGTTGCTTGGTAATAGTGAACAGATTGAGGAATATATTAGATCCAATGTGGAAATAAGCGATGCTTTTGAAAATGATGCTGATATTGTTCTTTTTGCTAAGTTTTTAGATAAAGACAGTTCTGAGTTCCGTCTTGGCTCAAAAAGATTGATTAATGATCAAGGAGAGGGAAGAGGGTCTAAAGATTGTTTTGGTTCAGTTATATTAAAGGAAATTAATTTACCCGATGTATCATCTAGTATCTTCGGACGTCTTGTTTTTGACCTGAGTGCTAACCCTTCTGTTTACAATAAGCTCGTCCAAACATATTCAGTTTTTAAGCCTGATAATATAGTAAAAGAAGGTGTGTTGTATAACGGTTCTCGAATGGATTTACCGGCAAATACTTTTCAGAAGCTATCTAAGCCGTTCCTCCTTCTTGCGGGTATCTCGGGAACTGGTAAAAGCCGTTTTGTACGAAAACAAGCGCAGTATAGTGGCGATGGTAAAACTAATTTTGAGTTAGTATCAGTGCGACCAGACTGGCATGAGCCTAGCGATTTATTGGGCTATATTTCACGTTTAAATAGTGATGGCGTTGAATACGTGGTGACTAACGTCTTAAAGTTTATGGTTAAGGCGTGGTTGAATATCGTTGAGAATGTTGATGCAGATAGCTGGTCACAGAAACCTTTTTCTCAGATTAGTCCATTTTGGCTGTGTCTGGATGAAATGAACCTTGCTCCGGTGGAACAATATTTCGCAGATTATTTATCTGTCATTGAAACTCGGGAATGGAAAGACGGTGAATATAGTTGCGACCCCTTGTTGAAGAAGGATGTATTTGAGCAACTTAAAGAACCTGCACTAACTAAGTTACAACAAGATCTAGGATTAAAAGATCATGATGATCTGTGGAAATATTTTATAAATCATGGTATTGCAATACCATTTAACCTAATTGTAGCCGGTACGGTTAACATGGATGAAACTACTCATGGTTTTTCTCGTAAGGTGATTGATCGTGCCTTAAGCTTCGATTTTGGTGAGTTCTTCCCCAACGCCGTTGAGGAATTTTTTGATGAAACTCTAAAGCCTAAAGCCTTGAGTTATCCATTATTTAGTCACGCTAAATTTGAGCAATTTGAGACAGTAGCCGCTGATAGTGATGCCGTTAAAACTAAAGCATTCTTCAATACCATGAATAGCGTGCTAAAAAATACGCCTTTTGAGTTGGCGTATCGTGCTTTTAATGAGCTGTGTTTAGCGGTAATCAGTTTTGCCCCTAAAGATGATATTGAGTTAGCCGCTGTATTCGATGACTTCTTAATGTGTAAAGTGTTGCCGCGCATCGAAGGGGATGATGACAAGTTAATGGGGAGTGCGGGACAAAATATTTTAGAACAGTTAAGTTCTGTATTGGAATCGCAATTGGCTGTTATCTGGGATCAAGAACGACCGGATTTACTTCGCGAGAAACGTGGTTTTCCTGACGATGTGATTTCAATACCATGTCGTTCGCGTGCAAAGTTAGCCAGGATGAATCAGTTGTTAGCTCGTGGCTTTACTTCTTTTTGGCCTTAAATCGCGCAGTTTATTTTTAGGTGGTAATAAATAATGGCTAAAAATAACCGCGAAACTATCTGTTTTAAGCACTGTGATTTTGAGCTTTACGTTTCTTGTGAAGAGTTAGGTGTCCCAAGAAAAAAGTTAGCTCATACTTATGCTCAACGAGGACTTGCACAACCAGTTGACGAAGAAATTGCTGTTTTGGTTGATGGTAAGCCTGTGCTGATTGATACCGGTGATGAGCTTCGTCGACCGTTCTTTTTTGAAAACCGCCAGTATTGGTTTGAAGTGGCGTTTTCGGATCATGTTGAGCCTGACTCTGCATTGGTTAGCCATAAATATCGTTTAATCGAAGAAAGCTTTACTGTCAGCCCAAGAAGTGGCGTATTACAGGCCATGATCAATTTTGGTAATGATGTAGGTAGATGCGTTTTTAAGATTAACTACACAGTTAGCAGTGTGCGTAAATCCGTGCCAGTGGAATTTACAGTATTGGCGACCAAAATGGTTCAGAGCCAAGATTTAGGTTTGATGAACCAGCAAATTGATACGGTTTATCCTCTGTGGCGCTATGCCATTAGCAGTAAAACAACTCAATCACAGGGACAATCGATAAAGCAGCCCGAGAAGTTTGAGTTGTTTTGGTTAGCTCAATTTGAACGCTTAAAGGATGAGTTTGAACAAGGTTTAAAGCGGATTTTATATGCACCTCACAATCGCTTACAGTCGTTTACGGTGCAGCAAAAATTAGACCGTATAAACAAAAAACTGAACGCTAAACAACAAGAGCATGCTAAGGAGTTAATTGAGTCCAAACGCTTATCGACTCGTATGCGTATTAGTCATCAGCGTTTAAATGTTGATACACCTGAAAACCGCTTTATCAAAATGGTGTTAAAGCGAACTAAAATTAACCTATCACAATTTATTCAAGCCTTGGCTAAATTTGACGCCAAAGCATCAGTATCTTTTTGTCAAAGTTTGCAGGATTGGCAAGATCAAATCGGTAAATTTTCAAAACATCAGTTGTGGCAAGAAGTCGGACAGTTTGAAGGACAAAGCTCCGAATCGAAGGTGCTACAGCAAGGAGCTGGATATTCGAAAGTGTATAAAGTTTGGCAGCAACTTAAACATTATCTGAATCAAACAAATGGAGATGCACTGTTATCGATTAAGTCAGTTGCTGATATTTATGAGGTGTGGTGTTTTTTAGAGGTAAAATCGATTATTGAGGCATTAGGCTTTGTTGAAAAAGAGCATAAACTGAGTCGTTTAAAGCAAGTTCAGTTTGAGCGGCAGTTTCGTGATGATGAAATGGCGGCCGCATTTGTCTATTTTCGCCAAAGCGATGGTATGACAATTGAGTTAGCCCATGAGCCATCATTCACACCAAAAGGTGAAGTGAATCGTACTTGGTTGGCAAATCAGCGACCCGATATCGTGTTACGGGTGACACTGTCTAACAATGAGTCATTTTTTATCCTTTTCGATGCTAAATATCGTATCGATACCAAACCTTTGACTCAGCAAGATGGTGTCCCTGAAGATGCTATTAATCAAATGCACCGTTATCGTGACGCGATTATTCATCAGCAAACAATGGCGAATGAAAGGCCGCTAAAAAGCCGTCCTGTAATGGGAGCATTTGCTTTGTATCCTGGTTTTTTCGACCAAACTACTCAGCAAAATCCTTACGATGAGGCTATTAAAGAGATTGGTATTGGTGCATTTGCTTTATTACCATCTGCGGAATCATCAAATTCGCACAATCAATGGTTGCTAAGCTACTTAACGAATAAGTTAGGTGTCAAAGCAAGTTACCCGGATCCTCGATCAAATGATTATTACTTTGTTGAGGACTCAGCACGGATAGCGCCATATGGCGGCAATTTGGTTCGTCACTATGGGTTGACAATGGTGGCGCCGATAAATGAGATTGGACGTGATGCTAGCTATTTAACGCAGGCAAATACAGGTAAATTGTTGGGCTACCATACTCAGCTTTTGGCGACTAATCGGCAGAATGTTCATCGCAATATTGTGCGTGAAGTTCGCTACCTGTTACTGACAGTACGTGTTAATCCATCAGACCCAAATCAATTGGGTAAATTTCTATATCGTGTTGCGAATGTAAAGTTACTACCAAGGCATGATATTGATCGGCAGTTAACTGGAAAGCTCAGTAATGACAATCACCATTATTGGGTGTTTGATTTTGTTGGTGAGCCTGAAGTGTTAACAACGCCAATCGTAAAACCGTATTCTGAAAACTTTCAATTTAAGCTTACTAAAGCAGAGTATTTGCAACAAATTAGCCACTGGGATGATGTGAAAGAAGCTTATCAGCTCTATACCGACCTAGACTTGAATTGGTAATACATTGGCATTCAGTTGCAGTTTTATCTGCTCTAGATAATCAATCAGTTCACTGGGTTGTTCGAATTCA
This sequence comes from Shewanella sp. SM95, assembly GCF_025653595.1. Lineage (NCBI taxonomy): Bacteria > Pseudomonadati > Pseudomonadota > Gammaproteobacteria > Alteromonadales > Shewanellaceae > Shewanella > Shewanella sp. SM95. The sequence goes on along the minus strand of NZ_JAKKSE010000015.1, from coordinate 74,695 downwards.
AGCTGCAGTGTTGGCTGAGAAGCGGTACGGATTTCTGGGTGTAGATTGTCGCCGTCATTTACGGCCGAAATGATGGTGTAGCGGGGATAATCTTCTTCGCGACAGATGGGGTTGGCATAGTCTACCCAAAGAATAAAGTAGTCGCTTTTTAGCTTGAAATAAAAGCTTGGACACATGTCATTTTGATAGTTTTTGTCGATAAGGAATGGGTATTGGCTCAGGTCGAAACCAAGATCAAATTCATAGCCAAATGTTTGATGATAAGCGCTCATATTTCTGCCTTAAATAGTCAGCTAGACTGACTATCATTATAGTTGAGTAGGCTGTTTAATGTGCTGTTTTATTTGGCTTAAGTCCGTTTTAAGTTAGTCTTTTTTAGCTTTGTGGTTGTATTCGTTATAACCCTTTTTTAAAGCTGTTTTTATCGTTAACCCTATCTAATCATTGCCCAATCTCTTTACTAACAACTCCATCAAAAACGCTATCAATACACTCACCTTAGTCGGCAAATGTTTTCGCTGTGGATAAACCGCATAAATGCCATGTTCGGGGAGGGGATGGTCTGTGAGCAAGGCTTGTAGGCGGCCTTCTTGTAAGTCGGCGTCGACCATGAAACGGGGCAGGTTGGCTATGCCTAGACCATCGAGTGTGGCTTGGTGGATAGCGTCACTATTATTAACTTGGTAATTGCCGAGTGGCTGGATGCGAGTGGGGCCCTGCGGGCTTAAGAAGGTCCATTCAACACCATCACGAAAATATGAGTAGAACAAACAGTTATGTTGGCTGAGTTGCTGCGGCGTTTGTGGCGCAGCGTGGCGAGCAAGATACTCGGGTGAGGCGCAAATGACACTTAAACAAGGGGCGATTTTACGGGCAATCAGGCTGGAATCTGGTAGCTCGCCGATGCGAATTGCCAGATCGAATCCGCCAGCAATTAAATCGGTTGTCTTATCATCCATCTGCATTTGCAGCTGTATTTTCGGGTAACGGCGCAGAAACTCGGGGATTAAAGGGGCGATATGTAAGCGGCCAAATACCATAGGAACTGCGATGCGCAGACTGCCCTGAGGCGCTTGTTGTAGCTCAGAAATGGCGTCCAAGCCGTCTGCTGCGAGTTTAACGGCAGGACGAACATAGTCAAAATAGCGGGCGCCCGCTTCGGTAAGACTTAAGCTGCGAGTGGTACGGTGCAAAAGTTGAATACCCAGACTTTGTTCTAATAGGGTAATGCGTTTACTCACAGCCGATTTACTTAGTCCAAGCTTTTGACTGGCCAGCGAAAAGCTACCGCATTCCACTACAGTGACAAAGATAGGTAGTGCTGAAAAGTGCTCCATGGTGTCCTTAGATTATCGCGTTCCCCTGCCATTATTGTTGATGATACCTCAACAGTCAGTTTTTATTATCGTGGTTATCATCGCCCTTGATGCAAGGTAGACTAATGCACTTGCTGATTGCGGGTGTCGACTGTGAAGCCTAGTTATTTTCACTCTCATCGCTCATGTTTATCGCTTATCTTGATTACTGCTAGGTAGTTAGCCACAGTGTTGCCGCAATCGCCGATGTACCATTCTCTATGCCACTGAACGGCATGGGATGGGTCTTAGCTATTTTGTCAGAAAGAGAGTTCCTATGTCCTTGCCTTACCAATGGATTTTGTTCGATGCCGATGAAACCCTATTTTATTTCGATGCTTTAAAAGGGCTTAAGTTGATGTTTAGTGAGTTTGGGGTCGATTTTACCCAAGCCGATTTTGACGAGTATCAGTTAGTTAACAAACCACTTTGGGTTGATTATCAAGATGGCAAGATAACTGCCGCCGAGTTGCAAACCATACGTTTCGAACCTTGGGCAGCCAAATTATCTGTCACGGCCATGACGCTCAATAGTGCATTTTTATCAGCAATGGCCGAAATTTGTTCGCCGCTACCTGGTGCTCGCGAGTTATTAGCCGCGCTGCAAGGTAAAGCTAAACTAGGCATCATCACCAACGGTTTCACTGAACTACAAACCGTGCGATTAGAGCGTACAGGCTTGCAGCATCATTTTGATATTTTAGTGATTTCAGAAAAAGTCGGCATAGCTAAACCCGATGTAGGTATCTTCGAGCACGCCTTCGAACTCATGGGCCATCCTGAGCGCGATGCTGTGCTCATGGTCGGCGATAACCCGCATTCAGATATCCAAGGCGGCATCAATGCCGGTATTCATACTTGTTGGTATAACGTCCACGGCCACGATGTGCCCGCCGGTATCGTCCCGCACTATCAAGTGAGCTCGCACCAAGAGCTGCAAAAAATCCTGTTACCGTAAACAATTGTTCACTGAGCCTCGCTCAGCACTTCGCACTCGATATTAGTGAATCAGAGTGAGTGCTTTAACTGATATTCTCTCAGTGTCATAAAATACAAAAAGCCCTTATATTAAGGGCTTTTTGGTATCTAAAACACGTTAACTATCATCACTCTACGTTTTGGATCTGAATGTTGATTGGTAATTTTATTTTATTTAAAATCAATAATTTGATTATATTTTTACGTTTGTTTTTTGGTTTTAGTAACCGATTTAGTAACCACTTTGTTGTCGTTAACATGCTTGATTCTAAATAATGCGGCTTAATATATAGGTTCTAATAAACAACCCCATATACGCCCGTAGCACAACTTTGGCAGATATCATCATCGAACATATGCCCTGCATTCATAGACTCATTACAGTGCTTACACTTTCCACGGGCAATCTTACTATCGTGGATAGCTTTTGCTGCAGACTTAACCTGTCGCGGTGTAGAACTAAGAGCCATTTTCCGTTGAATAACCCATTCAAAGCTCGGTTCATGCGGATGCGGCCAAGTGATTAAACCAATGGAGATGGCTATGTAATCGTCAAATATATCGATACTTATATCTTTATTATATAAGGAGCTTGTGACTTTATCGGATAGAACATCAAAGTGTTGTTCCACAAACCTGCCGCAAGCGCTGTAGGCACATGTGGCCGTTCCATCTTGAGACTTAAAATTGGCATCAATTAATTTATTGCACTTAGTGCAGATAAAGAATGCTGGTGACTGGTCTATTGCCCGCGTTACCGCTTTTAGACTGTGCGTTAACCTTTTAGGGTTCACGCCAATTTTGTGGTGGATTAGCTTATCAAAATAACCATTATTACACCGGACATGTGCTGTTACGATGAAATCCTCATCAAGATGAACGGTATAAATAGGTCTATTAGGTAACGTAATCGAACCCTTTAGAGAAAGGTCATTGCAATCTAGTGTTGGAGACTCTCTCACTTTGCTGTTCTTCGTTTCAGAGCCGTAAATGTGATACGAATTCCACTCAAAAGATTTGAAAGGGCTGCCTATTTCATCAAGCAGTGCCATCGTTTCTATTGGTATTATTAAATCCATTAAAACCAGATAGCGGTCAATTAAATCCGGACGCCCAGTAAAGCAGATGGCGTTTTGCTCTAGCAGTGATTCAATAGTTGGAATGCAATCGAGATCCATGGCAGCGCCTCTTAAAAATTAACCTACAACAGAATAATCTCATCACTGAAATTATCTTCGACCCTTTTCCCATCGCATAATACTGAGTAGATAGAACAATCTAACAGATTTTTCTCAGTATCTAGGGAACCAATAAATTCTGTCGATAAAATGCAGTCGCCATCAGAAATCATCAGGATATCTGCCTTAATAAAGTCTTCATCATTCTTGATTATTTCCAACGCACGTTTTAATGGTGTCTCAAAATCAGTGCCGCCACCAAAACTTTGTTGTAAGAAGCTCAGTAAACCAGACGAGTTGTTTACTTCATTCATTGAAAACTCTTTTAACTCACCATTTGAGCCAAAAAGCAGTACATGGAGTGATCGTTGCTCTTGCTTGAGAATGTTCGCTATGGCCAGCAATGAGGCTTTAGCTTTTAATAATGGCGCACCAGCCATGCTGCCCGAAGTATCTAAACAAGCCACAACTGGGCCCGTTCTTTTTTGACTAGTTTGTTGCTCTTCACCATTAATATAAGTGACGCCTTGAAGTTCGTAAGTTAGTAAGTTGTGTTCCAACAGTCTTGCATAAAACAGTACTTCTAACGTTTCATCTTCAAGGTTTACCAGCTCACTTGGGAGCATTCGCATCAAATCATTGCTTCTATGAGTACCATGAACTTCGTTTTTACTCGCCTCTGGGATTTTAGTCGCTTTCTTTTTCTCTTCCGAAATATAGATTCGCCCCATTTTATGAGCAAGGTCTTTAATTCGTTGATTATCATGTAATAGTCTAGCTAATACAGTGAAATCATCCTGACTATTAATAATGTCTGTATAGGAAAAATTAGCGCCTGGGCATTTAGCTAGAAACTCTTTAACCTCCTCGTATTTATCAGAAATCTGCGTCAGAGTGCTATTGAGTGAAGTTAGCTTGTTTGTGATGTGTTGAGGTATATTTTCGTCTTCCAATTCGCTTTGGTAATCTTGTAGCTCATTGAGTTCAGAGCGGATAAGTTCAATACTTTTTTCATTCAGCGGCAGATGTTGGAAATACTGTTCTTGTGTTGGCCAATCAGGTTCAGTCACTGGATTTTTAGCTAGAGAGTTGTCCCAATCCCATAAGCGCCACTTCGTCGCGCCTAATTGCTTGCGTGCGGTATTTTTAAGCTCTGCGAGGGTCGGTTCCCATGTTTCAATTGGCACTAGCGATGTGATAGCACTAAAGCCCTTTTCTATAAGGCTACTGTCTTGTAGCACTTGGTCAGCATAATTTACACATTTAGCCGAAAACTGATGGCAGTTTTTAAACACAAGGCCATAAAAGGCTCTCTCACTAATATGAAGATCTGCTCCATGAGCCACGCTTGAATGCCCAACAGCACCATATTTATTACAGGAAACATAAATTTTACGGCCTAATGTACTCTTAGATGTAAAATCGGCTGCGTCACTATAACTAACAGAGCTTTCCGCTATACCATCGACGATGATATTAGATATCTTCCCATCATCGACATAAATGCCAGAATGCTCTATTGCGACCCATAAGTCGCAATACAAAGCACTTCCTGGCACAGGGATAATGGAGTCTCTAAATGTGCTATCGACAAAATACTTAATTGCCTTTACGACAATCGAAAAATTGGCTTTTCGCATATTATACAGGCAGTTAAGCGTGTCATAAACAGCATTAAGCATTGCAGCTCCTTTATAGCCAAATATTGGCTTTGACCTGAATAGTGAGTAAATCTAAGTTGCTAATTGCGCTCCCGCTTTCAGAGTTCGATAAAATTTCAGCATTGATACCAACTTTTCGTAGAAATGGTAAGTTAGTGTCTTCATCCCATTGCCATACTTGTTCAAAGTCCCAATTTAAGGTGTGCTCAAAGAAATATTGGTTAAATTGCGTGGCTGAGACAGCTCTTCCATCCTTGCCATCAAGATCATTTTTTCTGTTGTATATTTCAACACTATCAATAGAGGCATTAGAATTTACGATACTTCTATAGTCTAAAGAGCTATATATACCTGAGTTAATTTGTATATTGTCACTTATCTCTACAGGGCCTAGGGCGCAAGCTGTAATTTGGCTACAACAAAGTTCATCTGCTAATCCATTGAAATGCCAATCCCCTCCTAGTTCGTTAGGACGCCTTAATTTCCCCGTGACCAAGCAGCGTGTGACTTCACAGCCATCGAGAGTATAAGCTAAACCGCACTTAGCCGGAGACTCGCAATAATTATATTGATAGTCAACTAGTATTAAACAGTCTGAAATTTTGCATCCTCTAATACTATTGGTTAGCAAGTCATCACTTTGTTCGATTAGAAATGAACCTGTTAGGCACTGTGTAATAAAGCAATTATCAGCAAATTCCCCGATTAAGCTTGATCCCGTTCTGCAAGTATTAAAATGACAATCTCTCGCATCACCTCCAATAAAGTTTTTGATACTTTCTGATGATTCAAACTCACAAGATATAGCATTATTCATTACCATTTTTTGATTTGTTTTACAGTTTTTCACCTTGCTTTCTTTAATGTTTTCTGTCAACGCCATCCCGAGCAAAGTTAATTCCTTCACACTGGATGATGACGTTATTTCCAGAAAAAGTGCTGCATCATTTCCTTTAACGAGATTAAGTCCGCCGTCATAGTGGCCTATTAATGAAATCGGAGTCCAGGTATTGAAGTCCGTACAGTCAATGTCTTTTGTTTGCTTAAAATAATAGCCTTTCAGACCAATCTCAGGACGTAATAACCCTAGCAATTCATCAGGGTTGTGAATCAATAATGGATCACTTTCAGTACCGCAACCTTTATACCCTTTTATTATATTTATATTACTTGGTGGTAGAGTTTTTTTGGTTTCTTCTCTATCTATACTTTTGGGGTTATTCTTTTTCTCTCCTAAAAAATTATGTAACTTTAATGCCTCTAGGACTATTTTTCGTATTTTTTCAGCATTATCCGGATGATTCCATAAACAATCTTTAAGGAGTAATAAATCAGAAAGATCTACTTCACTTCGGTCATTGGTTGCGGCAGATACTCGGAGTAACTTGATAACTTTGGTAAAACGACGATCTGACAATACTTCACGGCGGTCTTCTTTAAAAGTGTCTTTATGTTTTTCCCAGATTTCTAATATGGCCTTTCTAATTTCAGCAGAAATAGTGATGTTTTTAATGGTATCATTCAGCCAATTTAAATCTTCTTGGGTGAGCGGGTCCTGAATTTCTACTTCTTCAATTAAATCAAAAAAGTGCAGTAACTTATTAGCACTAATATAATCAACAAAGCTTCTGATTAAAAATCTATCGTAGAGAGCACTAAGCTCTTCTTGCCCTGTAGGTAGTTCATTTGATGCAGCGATTAATGCTCTCAACGGGACTTTTACTGCTTCAGTACCATTATGATAAATACGCTCATTCATGATGGTGAGGAGTGCATTGAGAATGGATGAGCTGGCTTTAAACACTTCGTCCAGAAAGGCTATTTTCACCGAAGGTAAATACCCATCTGTATTACGCTTAAATCGGTCAGCTTTTAACTCGCTTATTGAGAGAGGGCCAAATATTTCTTCAGGTGTAGAAAACTTAGTTAACAGATATTCAAAGTAGGTTGTTGTATCTGCTAGATTATTTTCATTAAAAATTTTAGATATGCGTCTAGCTACAAGGCTTTTTGCGGTGCCAGGAGGGCCAATCAACAAGATGTTTTCGCCCGCTAGGATGGAAAGTAAAGCTGATTTCATTGTCGCTTCACGGTCAACTAATCCATGATTAAGTTGCTCTAAAAGTAATGCTAATTTGGCTTTTATCTTTGTCATATCAATGACATCCATGTAATGAAAACAAAAAATGGGGATTTAACTGTTTTGTATTGACGATGCTAACACGGGCAACAAATATCGACCAGTGGCCAATCTTATTTAATACCTTGCTAAACAACCATTTACAGGTTTTACGAGTTGGAGGTCTTGATTACTCAGTTCACTACTTTTTGGACGAATAGAAAAGCGGCTTGGCTGTAGCCTTTTACAGGACAGCCTCATTCGCTTGAATATTAGAATCTTATCTTTTTGATCTCTATATACATCTTCGTTAACAATCCACGTGATTGTTCATTTTTGGCAAGGTATGATGGCTGTCTAAAGAAGAATTGCAGTAGCGCTACGAGGGAATGATGGCATTAGACACACAAAGTCAGAGTACTGAAAAGGACTCTGCTAACTTTAGTTTTCTCAAACCATACGACCCTATTTTTATCGATTTAGCCAGCAGTGCTGAACGTGCGTTTACCAGCGATCCCAACACCACCTTAATTAAGCTGCGCCAGTTAGGGGAAGCGATGGCGCAAGATATTGCGGCTCGGTGCGGCATAGAGTTTGATGACAAAACGACTCAAGCAGATTTACTCTTCAAAATTAATCGTGAGTTAACCTTAGAGCCTGTGGTCCGCCAGTTATTTCATGCCTTAAGGATTGAAGGCAATAAAGCAACTCACCAATTTCGAACCCAACATAAAGAAGCATTAGAAGGCTTAAAGCTAGCTCGTAGCCTAGCGATTTGGTTCCATCATACATTTGGCGATCAAAAGACCGCATTTAAAGCTGGCCCGTTTGTCCCACCTGAAGATCCCAGTAAGCAACTGCAAGAGTTACAAACTCAAATTGAATTATTGCGTAGCGAACTTAACGATAACCACCAGCAATTAGCAGATAATCAGCAATTAACAACATTACTGGCCCGTGAGAAAGAAGAGTACGCGGTATTAGCTGAGCAAATGGATGCAGAGGCGCGAGCGTTGTCAAAGTTGGCCGCGCAGCATGAGCAAGCTCTCGTAGAGCAAAAGCATCAATTCGAATTACGCATTAAAGCGCTACAAGCTGAATTAGTACTGCTTGCTCAAGTCGATAACCAAGCGGCGACAAAAAACAAGAAACAACTTAGTCAGCAAGCGAGTAAAGCGGGTAATCACATTGAGTTAAGCGAAGAGTTAACTCGAGTGCTGATTGATCAGCAACTAAATGAGGCCAAGTGGATAGCGGATACCCAAAGGTTGGATTACCGCAAAGGCGCTCGGCCTGAAAAAGGTAAAAACCTCGCGATTGCAGAGTGGCCAACATGGCATAAAGGCCAGCAAGGCCGCGCTGATTATGTCCTATTTTGCGGCTTAGTCCCCGTTGCAGTGGTGGAAGCAAAAAAAGAAAACACCAACGTTGCCGGTAAAATTTCCCAAGCCGAGCGTTACTCCAAAGGCTATAAACTGATAGCGCCTCAACAAGGTGCATGGGAAATTGAGGGACGCACCGTTGCATGGGCCGATGACGAAGACGGCCATTACCATATACCCTTTGTCTACTCCTGTAATGGCCGCGAGTTTAGTAAGCAACTGGCGGAGTTATCAGGCACTTGGTTTCGCGATACCCGTAAACCCAGTAACACCAAGCGGGCGCTGCAACAGTTTCACTCGCCCGATGGCCTGCTTGATAAGCTAAAGCGCAGCCGCGAAGCCGCCGAGCAAAAACTGCAACAGGAAGGCTTTGATTACCTCGGCCTGCGCGATTACCAGCAAAAAGCTATCGCAGCTGTAGAGTCGGCTTTAGCGCAAGATAACACTCAATGTCTGCTGGCAATGGCCACAGGTACAGGCAAAACCCGCACTATTATTGGTTTGATGTATCGATTTTTAAAGACCGAGCGTTTTAGGCGTATCTTGTTTCTTGTTGATAGAACCGCCTTGGGTGAGCAAGCGTGCGACTCCTTTGACGAAGCCAAGCTTGAACAAAACAAAGTGCTGTCGTCTATCTACAATATTGCCGAGCTTGGCGATATGAAAAGTGCAGCCGAAACTCGCATTCAAGTCGCGACAGTACAAGCCATGGTCAAACGGATTTGTATGTCGGATAACCGGCCGCCGCTGGACGAGTTTGACTGCATTATTGTCGATGAAGCGCATAGAGGTTATGCCCTAGATCAGCAAATGACCGAAGGTGAACTTGCCACTCGCGATGCCAGCCAATATCTGTCCAGTTACCGGCGGGTACTCGATTACTTTGATGCGGTGCGTATCGGCTTAACCGCAACGCCTGCCAAGCATACAAGTGAGATTTTCGGTAAACCAGTTTATACCTACAGCTATCGCGAAGCGGTTGCCGACGATTGGCTCATCGACCATGAGCCACCGATCCGCTATGAAACGCTGTTAAACAAACACGGCATTAAGTTTGAAAAAGGCGAAACCGTCACCTCCATCAACACCCAAACTGGTGAAATTGAAACGGCCGATTTAGAAGACGAATTAAAGTTCGATGTTGAATCCTTTAATAAAAGGGTGATAACTGAGTCGTTTAATGAGGTCATCTGCCAAGAATTAATCAAAGAGTTAGACCCTTTTGGCGATGAGAAAACCATGATTTTTTGTGCAACCGATGTGCATGCAGACATGGTAAAACGCTTATTAGATAAAGCCTTTCTTGATATGTATGGCGATGACTACAATCAAGCGGCAGTGGCTAAAATCACCGGTCAAAGTGATAAAGTCAGCCAGTTGATACGCCAATATAAAAACGAGCGTTACCCTAATATCGCCATTACTGTTGACCTATTATCAACCGGTATCGATGTGCCTAAGATTTGTCATTTAGTGTTTTTACGTCGAGTCAAATCACGCATTCTGTATGAGCAAATGATGGGCCGTGCCACTCGCCGCTGTGACGACATAGGTAAAACGGCTTTTAAGATTTACGATCCGGTTGATATTTACAGCGCGCTTGAAGCCGTTAACACTATGAAGCCGATAGTTAAAGATCCCAACATCACCCTTGAGCAGCTGGTGGACGAGTTAAGTGACGATTCTTTTTTAGAACGCGCACTTAATACCCCAGGTGAACAAGTCGGTTCTGGTGCAGATGCAGATAGTCACACCAATAGCCATGCCCACGACGTGCTTAATCAACTTGGGCAGAAAGTGATGCGGGTGATGCGAAAAGCGACCAAAAAAGCCGAAAATAAGCCAGAGCTTAAAGCCAAGCTCGAGCAACTTGAAGAGTTATGGGGCGTAGCACCAGAGAAACTCCACCAGCATCTACATCAAATTGGCCCCAGAGAAGCGGCACAATTTTTTAAGCAGCACCAAAGTTTGATTAATCAGTTAGCCGAAGTCCGTTATCTGGTGGGCAGCGACAATATGCCGATCATCTATGAAGGGCGTGATGAGTTCATAGAGCGTCAGCAAAATTACGGTGTACACGAAAAGCCCGCTGATTACCTTGAAAGCTTCAGTCACTTCATTAAGCAAAATATTAACCAATCAGCAGCCTTGTCCGTGGTGGTAAATCGACCTAAAGATCTCACCCGAGCTCAGCTAAAAGAGGTCAAATTACTGCTTGATGAGGCTGGCTATAGCGAAGCCCACCTGCAAAGTGCGTGGCGTAAAAACACTAACCAAGATATCGCCGCCAGTATTATCGGTTATATTCGCCAAGCCGCATTGGATGAAGCCTTAGTCCCCTTTGCCCAGCGGGTGAATAACGCCATGCAACGCATTTACAGCGAACATGATTGGAACCCAAACCAACGTAAGTGGCTAGACCGCCTAGCAAAACAATTGGTGCATGAGGCTGTGATTGATAAAGCCTTTGTGAATAATCGTTTTGCCAGTGACGGTGGTGCCAAACGCTTTAACAGCGTGCTGAATGACCAACTCGATACCATTTTGGACGAGCTTAACAATTACCTGTGGCAAGTGGGCTAGCGCTTGATGGACATCGTTGTATTAATCGCGTCAATTCCGCGCTTTGAATCACTTATAACTGTCTCATTGCCTTCAGTTATAGCGCAAACTTATCAACCGAATAAAATCGTACTAGTAACTGATAAATTAGCCTTAACAGAGCAAGAGCTTGCCGCCGTTAAGGTCGTGGTTGCACCTTTTCACATTACAGTTCTTGTGAATCAGCGCGCCCAAGGCGCAGCTGGTGCTTGGAATACCGGGTTAACCTACATTGATCAACATTTCGAAGATTGCTATGTCGCTATATTAGATGACGATGATTATTGGCATCCAAACCACTTAGAAAAATGCATTAATCACTCTAAGGAGGGGCGAGCTGATGTTGTGTTATCAGGCATTTCTGTTGTTCGAGATGAAAAATTTGTTTCCGCTAACATTCCTAATAATGTTCAGCGGAGTGACTTCTTAGTTGGTAACCCTGGCTGGCAAGGTTCAAATACTTTTTGTCGATTGAAACTTTTAAAGAACGTCGGAGGCTTCAGTGATGGTCTGGTGAGCAGCAATGATAAAGATTTAGCCATCAGGATATTGGCATTGCCAGAAGTTGAAATGACCTATACACAGGCAGTTACAGTCGCTTGGAGTGTTGGTGTTCACACTAGTGCGTTATCCGCTAAGGGGTCTCTACAAAAACTAATCGGTTGTGCTCAGTTCATGGCGCTTCATGGTTATCTCATGGATGAAAATCAAAAACATCAGTATTTTGAAAGAGTGTCATCGATGTTCGATATCACAGAGCAAACAATATTGAATGAAATAAACACTAATAAGGATATTAGAATTGTTGCTGGAACATTCTCTTAAAACTACTCGCAAGTCATCGGTCGGTTTAGTATTACGTCAAATCGTAAAGCATAAATTATGCGCCCCAGAATATGTTAATGCGCCGATTATAATAGGTATAGGCTTACACAATCAGGCAGATACTCTAGCAAGAGCATTAATAAGTGCGATATCTCAAACCGTCGTTATTGAACGCAAAGCACGAATCATTATCGTGGACGACCAATCAACAGATAACTGGCAGAGCTGTTGTGCAGAACTGCGATCTCATCCTTCGGTAACGGTAATAAGTGCTTTTTGTGGTTCACCAGCGAGGATGAGGAATCAAATACTTGATTATGCAGCAACGTCCAAGGCGAAATGGGTTGCTAGACTTGATGCCGATGATGCCTTCGACAATCTCAAAAGTGTTGAGTCATTATGGGTCAAAGGAGAGGCGAAACAGGTTGATTTCGTCTTGGGGAGTAATAGATTAATCCTCGATGGGAAGACATTACCTCAGATAAACATAGCTGACCCAGAGTTGCTATTAAATCCTCACAAACTTGTCGCTTTTATCGACGACTTTTGCCGGGGGAAAGTGAGCAATGAACTCCCTTCATGTAACTTACTCATCAGCACCAAGGTCACTGAGCGCTATCCAAATATTCGCAGTGCTGAGGATCATTGGTTTGTTACTAGATTGTTGTTATTACCTCAGTTTACGGGTGAAGTTGTCAGTTATCCTTGCTATGCGATATATACTTTGGGGGGGACTGATACCCAAAGTAATAAGAAAAAAGATCTTTGGAAAGAGCAACGCCAGCGTTTGGCTTATGTTGCAAAGCAATGGTTGTTAGCGATAGAGTCCAATGACGACTATTTAGGCTCAGGGCAAGAAGGGATTGTGATTCAAAATGGGAATAAAATAGAGAAACAGTTTTATCCATGGGCGATTAATGATGAGCACGTCGCTTGGCTTAAACAGGCATTACCCAACAATAGCCTTGTACCGCAAGTCGAGTGGAGAAAGCACCAGGAATGCTGGAGCTACAGTACACCAGATTTAGGCTCTACAGAACTCAAACTGCCCTTGTCCTCTGTTGTGATTGGCCAATTTCTGCAGGGAATGTACACCGCAGGGATCTGCGGTATGAATATTAAAAGAGATAATATTCGTCAACTACCGGATGGTAGCCTTCACTATATTGATATAGGCAGTGACATTCAGCCCCTAACATCAAGTAAGTTTCTGGACATGGCGGCGCGCCTGTATGCGATTGCCATATTACAACTACCCGATGAAGAATTAGTCAGGCGCGAATCATATATTGCTCAAGATAAAACATTGCAGCAACTGACAGGTTTTTCAGACTTCTATTTGGCACTGATTGAGGCATTGCATCCTCATGTTCACCTAGTAAACACCCAAGCGTTGACAGGGTTCAAAGCTTGCCACGACAAAGAGACCACTCTACTCATTAAAGCCTGTGCGCAAGATGCTGAGATATTATTCTCACAAGTCAGTCATATTGTTACTCAGCTCAACTACCCCTTGAGATTTAAACGAGTCATCTTACTGCTCGATAGTTATCGGGGGCCTTTTTTACGCCAGTTTCACCCCGGTAATTTCAATACACTGAATCTTGCTGCCAACACACTACTTAGGGAGCAGCTTATTGATGAGATTCTTGTTGCGCCAACTTGCAAGTCACAAATACAGGAGACTTACGGCCAATGGTTTGGAACCTCTAAGATCACCCACTCTCACACAGAGAAACTAGCGCCTCTTTTTTCTCAACTGTGGGCTTTTGATCAAATTGAAACGCGTTATGTTTTGCAGTGTGATTGTGACGTACTAGTGGGGCGAAAAGATTGGCAACATAATTACTTGGCAGAAATGAAAACCGAATTACTAGACCCAAAAGTGATTAGTGTCGGCTTCAATATACCTAAGTCAACGGATAACTTTTTACCTTATTTCGGGCAAAGCGGGGAGTTTGCACCCGAAGTGAGAATGGGATTGTTGGATCTCGAAAAAGTGAAAGCGCTACAGCCGATAGCCAACCCAATTGCTAATGGCAAATATACCTTAACTTGGCATAGAGCATTGCAAGCTAGGCAGCAGCTAGATGACTTGTGTTCGTTACGTGGCGGTGATCCTAACGCTTTCTACATTCACCCTCGCAATGAAGACAAGGCATTTATTGATTTTGCTGTTGTTCGAGATTGTATAGCTCAAGGTTTATATCCAAACACACAACAAGAACAGTTTGACTTAGTTGCCAATGCCGATTGGCGGTACCCGCCGAGAAATGAACCCGTTATCTTTTTAGTAAAGGGGCGGTATACCGCTATTGAAAAGCTGGTACGATGCCTTGATAGCTTAAGAGCGCAGACACTTCAGTCGTTCGGCATTGTGTTAATCGATGATGCTAGTGGCTATGTTAACAATTGGCACTACCCGCTAGTTCTGGGCTCATTGAAGTCTAAAACGACCCTCATTCGTCGCGAAAAACACCAAGGACATATACCTAACTTTGTCTACGCCATATCTGAAATATGCACCAACGATGACAGCATGATAGTGATCTTAGATCAAGATGATTGCTTAATGCGTAAAGACGTAGTGCAAAATATCTATAACGCCGCGAATCAGGGGGCCGATCTAGTGCATATGCCGATGTTTAGGCCAAATAAACCGTTAAAGCTGTACAAACCTGAATATACCGAAGTGAGGTATAAAGGTGGTGGTAACGTTTGGGCCCATCAACGAGCTTTTAAAAAGTCATTATTTGATAAAGTCCCTCTCACTTACTTTAAGAACGGTAACGAATGGATATCATCAGTAACGGATTATGCGACTATGTTGCCGATGACTGAATTGGCAAAAGTCCCTATGTTCGTGGACCAGGGCTATACATACTTTCACCAGCGAGGCGAATACCCCAAAGCATTGAAGGTCGAGCAAGTCAAACTACTCGAAGAGATCTTTGCGAAAGCGCCCTTAGGTACTTAGCAAAAGGGATTGTTGACACCATGCAAGAGTATATTGAATCCGAGCGATTTCGAAAGATGCTTCATGGTTGAATAGCCACCAGTTTTTGGAACGATGTGATTTACGATCTAAATGGAATAAGGGCTCAAGTGCAGTCAATGTGTCTATGGAGAGGTGCTCTAACCAGCATTTTGCAGAGATAGTTGATAGCCGAACAAGTGCTTTGGTATTGGCAGGCTGTTGCTGTAATTCGAGTAATAAGCGATCAGGATTTGCAATCCAATCATGCCCTATAGGATTCGATTTAAGCGTTAAGTCTGGCCATGTAATGGGAAACTGTTGGCATAGATTAAGGGCAATGCGACGTTCACCTAGCCAATTATGGTAATGGCTTGGGACAACTTGATTAGGTGCCCAACAGGTTGTTTTCACTAACGACGGAAGTAATGTCATACCAATGACATTAATATATTTTTCTGATGTCTGAGTGAGCGCATGCAGTGTAGTTAGTCCAACCGATGCTATTTGCTTCAAAGCAGAACTTAACTCTAGATAGCTTTGTGCTAATTGCATTGAAAATGATTTGGTTGCCAGAATGCCATTTATACAACGAGGAGAATCGGATTTCGCTAGCATTGCATTATAAATGCGACTTGCGGTGGTCAGCTCTTCAAAGCCATGGTTAAACACCACTACGTTAGTATGAAATTGTAATGACGACGTATGAAAAGTGTCATTCTTAGGCCCATTTCCAATGAGTTGCCAAGGCATTGATGGTTGGTAGTCATTTCTGTTGGGCATGATCAATCGCGAGTTTCAATTTACGTAACTCACATAGTATGAGTTACAAGCAAGGAGCAAAAGTACATCGTGAAAATTTGGAATTTACAAAAGAGCAATCAAACAACTTTTCGATACCCGAAAGATTACCCAACTAAGTATATCGCATTGGTTCGCGCGAAGTTTGCAGTGAAAAAAATACTACGTTGGGTGAGGGTTCAAAAGCTTTCCACAATGATGCTGGGAGGGCAATATCATACCTCGCATGAGTTAATTGAAATCGATATTACATATCAATGTAACTTAAAATGTAATAACTGCAATCGTTCCTCCGCCCAAGCACCTGATAATATTCATATAAATTTAAGCCAGATAGTTAATTTTGTTGAGCAATCATTACAACGAAAAACACCATGGAAACGCATTAGGATCTTAGGTGGCGAGCCGACTTTACACCCAGAGTTTCAATCCATAATTGAACAACTATTAGTTCTGAAAACCCATCATCCTGACACGGTTATTGAGTTGGTCACAAACGGTTATGGTCGAAAGGTCAATGCC
The DNA here is from genome assembly GCF_025653595.1 of Shewanella sp. SM95. NCBI lineage: Bacteria > Pseudomonadati > Pseudomonadota > Gammaproteobacteria > Alteromonadales > Shewanellaceae > Shewanella > Shewanella sp. SM95. The sequence goes on along the minus strand of NZ_JAKKSE010000015.1, from coordinate 58,299 downwards.
GCGCTAGAAAACCTACCAGAAGGTATATGGGTTGAAAACTCATATAAAACCGGTAATGTTCAGCCGAGTTTTGGGCCATTCAATATGGCTCCGCAGGACAGTGTTTTATACAAATTTGCCGATTATAGCAACGGGTGCGATATAGCAAGCAGCTGCGGTATGGGGCTCACTCCGCAAGGTTATTATCCTTGTGCAGTTGCTGGTGGAATAGATCGAGTGTTGGGCTTACACAGAGGCCGACAATCGCTCCCCTCTCCTAGTGATGAGATGAGAGATTTGATGGACATTGCTTGTCGATTGTGTGGTCGATTTTATGATGGGCACTACGTACCTGAAAAATTACGTCCATCTTTGGAAGTTCAAAAGAATTCTCGCTCTTGGGATAAGCATTACCAAGATTGGGCTAAAAGACGAATAGACATCCAATAATATGAGTGACTTGTAGAAATAAGTATTTCTCTACATGTCACTGAACACAAAACGGCAGTCCTAACGCTCCTTTGATATTGACGCTATCGACATGAGTCCCAAAATAATCCAAACATGTCGATTAAACTAGGTTTTGTCAACATGTTTTCTTTACATGTCGATTGAATCGACATAAGCTCACCGCAATCTCTATTTATGTCGATAAAAGAAGGTTTTTTAAACATGGAATGGCAAGCTGAACAAGCATACAACCATTTACCGCCACTACCGCTAGATAGCGCACTCGCGGAGTTGGCCGAAACCTTACCTATACTCAAAGCCTGTATTCCTGCCCGTGCCGCCCTTGCAGAGCTAAAACAAGCAGGTGAGCTGCTACCTAATCAGGGTCTGCTCATCAACTTACTGCCACTGCTCGAAGCCCAAGGCAGTAGCGAGATTGAAAATATTGTCACCACCACCGACAAGCTGTTTCAGTATGCCCAAGAAGATAGCCAAGCGGACCCTATGACCAAAGAAGCGCTACGTTATCGCACTGCGCTTTATCAAGGCTTTACTCAGCTAAGCAACCGCCCCCTGTGTGTCACTACCGCATTAGAAATCTGCAGCACTATTAAGTCCGTGCAGATGGACGTGCGTAAAGTGCCTGGTACTAGCTTAACGAATCAGGCCACAGGTGAGGTTATTTATACGCCACCAGCAGGCGAGAGTGTCATTCGTGACTTACTCAGTAACTGGGAAGCCTTTTTGCATAATCAAGATGATGTTGATCCACTGATCAAAATGGCCATGGCCCATTACCAGTTTGAAGCTATCCATCCTTTTATCGATGGTAATGGTCGTACGGGTCGTGTGCTCAATATTCTCTACCTGATCGACCAACAATTACTCAGCGCACCTATCTTGTATCTGAGCCGCTATATTGTCGCGAATAAGCAAGACTATTACCGTTTATTGCTTAACGTGACGACTCAGCAACAGTGGCAACCGTGGATCATCTTTATCCTTAACGCTGTCGAGCAAACGGCTAAATGGACCACCCTTAAAATTGCCGCAGCGCGCGAACTCATCGCCCATACCACAGAATATGTGCGTCAGCAGCTACCCAAAATTTACAGCCATGAGTTGGTACAAGTGATTTTTGAGCAACCTTATTGCCGTATTCAAAACCTTGTCGAAAGTGGCTTAGCCAAACGTCAAACCGCCTCAGTCTACTTAAAGCAGTTATGCGACATCGGCGTGCTTGAAGAGGTGCAATCGGGTAAAGAGAAGCTGTTTGTCCACCCTAAATTTGTCACTTTGATGACCAAAGACAGTAACCAGTTCAGCCGTTATGAGCTTTGAACAGGGTAATGTAAACAGGTCATTAAACGCTAGGTGATGACAGCCAATAAGCTTGAACCTATTTATAAACCACATACCTAAGCCTAATGCATCAATCATTAGCCAAATTACAACATTGAGAATCCCATGAGCATAACAAGCAGCAACAGCGATATCGTCCAAAAACTTTGGAACCTGTGTGATGTACTGCGCGACGACGGCATTAACTATTCCGATTACGTTACCGAACTGGTGTTATTACTGTTTATCAAAATGGTGCACGAAAATACCGAGGCAGGTTTACTCAATAAACACACCTTGCCAAGCGGCTGCCGCTGGTCTGACTTAAACGATAAAGATGGCCTCAACCTACTTGATGATTACAAACGCATTTTACTCACCCTATCGACGGGCAAAGACAGTGAAGGCAATACCCTACACGCCGATCCGCTGATTTTAGCCATTTATGCCGATGCGCAAACCCGCCTGCGTGAGCCACGCCATTTAAAGCAGCTGATAAAATCACTGGATTCGATTGACTGGTTCAGCGCCCAAAAAGACGGTTTAGGTGACTTATACGAAGGCTTGTTAGAAAAAAACGCCAACGAGACTAAATCCGGTGCGGGCCAATACTTTACCCCGCGTGCATTAATCGACTCTATGGTGCGGGTCATTAACCCGCAAGCGGGCGAAGTGATTCAAGATCCCGCCGCTGGTACTGCAGGTTTTTTAATTGCCGCCGATAGCTACATTAAAGCGCAAACCGATGATCTGTATGATTTAACCGACAAACAAAAAGAGTTTCAAAAAAACCACGCCTTTGTCGGTGTCGAGCTTGTGCCCTCCACCCGCCGTTTAGCGTTAATGAACTGTCTACTCCATGGCATGGAAGGTGACGATGAAGGCGTAGTGCATTTAGGTAACTCCTTGGGTCAAGTCGGTATGAGTTTACCCAAGGCCGATATTATCTTGGCTAACCCGCCCTTTGGCACCAGTAAGGGTGGTGATGCCTCCATCACCCGTGACGACTTAACCTATCCCACCAGCAACAAACAGCTGGCGTTTTTACAGCACATTTACCGCAACCTAAAGCCTGGTGGCCGCGCCGCCGTGGTATTGCCAGATAACGTCTTGTTTGAAGCGGGCGTCGGTACTGACGTGCGCCGCGACTTAATGCACAAGTGCAACCTACACACTATTTTGCGTCTGCCGACAGGCATCTTCTACGCCGCTGGCGTGAAAACCAACGTCTTGTTTTTCACTAAAGGCAGTACCAAAAACAAGTTACAAGAGGAAAACTGCACCACTAACACTTGGGTGTATGACCTGCGTACTAACATGCCTAACTTTGGTAAACGCACCCCCTTTGGTGAACAACACTTAACCCCGTTTGAAGTTGTGTGTAATGTCCCACTTATTGAACGTAAAGAGGGAGAGTGGAGCTTCAATGCCGAAGAAGCGGAAGTTGATGATTCAGTTGTTAATCAAGGCATAGACACAAGCGAGAAAGCGCAGCGAATAGCCGACAGCCTTGAGCGGCCCTTAGAAAAGAGTCGTTGGCGCGTATTCAGTCGTGAGTTTATCCGCGACACCAAAGGTGACTCACTGGATATTTCATGGCTCAAAGATGCTAATAGCGTTGATGCCGCCGACTTAGGCACCCCAGAAGAATTGGCATGCGAAGCTATGACAGAACTCAAAGGCGCATTGGCGGATCTTGAAGCTTTGGTTAACTCATTAGCTGGTGGGGTGAGAGAATGAGTTGGAATATGCCTAAAGAATGGAAAATGGTCACTCTTAATGACATATGTGACAAAGTAACTGATGGCTCACATAATCCACCAAAAGAGACTGAAACAGGTCTTCCAATGTTAAGTGCTAAGAATATTCATGATGGAATCATTGATTTTCAGGCAACGCATAGGTTAATACCTGTAGAGCAATTCCAAACTGAGGATAGAAGAACATCGGTAACTACTGGGGATATTTTATTAACAATAGTTGGAGCTTTAGGGCGCGTAGCTGTAGTGCCAAATGACTTTCAAAAGTTCACCCTGCAGCGAAGTGTCGCAGTTCTCGCAGCCCCCCAAATTGACTCTAATTTTTTCGGTTTAGCGTTAAAAGATAGTTCTTTTCAATCTCAAATTTTTGATAATGCTAAAGGGACAGCACAAAAAGGAATATATTTAAAAAAGTTAAGAGAACTAACTGTAATGCTCCCCCCACTAGCCGAACAAAAAGTGATTGCCGACAAGCTGGATGAACTGCTAGCACAGGTGGAAAGTACCAAAGCCCGCCTCGATGCCATCCCCGCCATCTTAAAATCCTTCCGCCAATCCGTCCTCGCCGCCGCAGTGAGTGGAAAATTGACAGAAGAAAATGAAGAGAGGAATTTTAAAACTCTAGGTGAAGCTGGTGTAACAGTTAAAACTGGCCCCTTCGGTAGTGCGTTACACAAAAAAGAATATGTAATCGATGGGATTCCCTTAATTAACCCAATGCATATAAATAATGGAGCAATAGCACCTGCCAATCATATGACTGTAACTAAAGATAAGTTTGCTGAGTTAAGCTCTTGGAAGCTTGAACCTGGTGACATTGTTTTAGGCCGCAGAGGTGAAATGGGGAGAGCTGCAGTTGTACCCGAAGAAAGTAAACCTATGCTATGTGGCACTGGTTCAATGGTTCTACGTGCAGACAGATCTGTTCTTCCAGAATATTTATGCTCCATTCTACGCTCAACCGTTGCGATTAATTACTTTAATAAAGACGCTGTGGGTTCAACCATGGTGAATTTAAACCAGAAAGTGATTAAGGGGTTAGAAGTTTTCTTTCCCCCCTACGATGAACAAGTCAAAATCGTCCGTCGTGTCGAAGAGTTATTCGCCTTCGCCGATAAAGTCGAAGCGCAGGTCAATGCCGCACAAACACGGGTTAATAATCTCACTCAGTCGATACTCGCCAAAGCTTTTCGCGGCGAACTGACTGCCGACTGGCGCGCCGCTAACCCTGAACTTATTTGCGGCGAGAACAGCGCTACAGCACTGCTTGAACGCATTAAAGCCGAACGTGAAGCACTATCTGTTAAAACGAAGCCTGCTAAAAAGGCAAAAGCATAATGGGTGTTATTTATAGTTTGAATTTAGCTGGTGGTGCAGAACAAACCGAAATTGCTCGTATCATCCCTGATACTCGGCCTTCGGCCCTGCTTTCAGCAGTCCAAAATCGTTCCCGACGATTTTGTGTCCGTCGTGTCGAAGCGCTGTTCGCCTTTGCAAAGCACATCCTTGTGCTTTGCCCTGCGGGCCAGCGTACCGCTGTCCAAGATGGATCCCGTCCATCTTGTGCCGATAAAGTTGAAGCTCAGGTCAATGCAGCACAATTACGGGTCAACAATCTCACTCAGTCGATACTCGCTAAAGCCTTCCGCGGCGAACTGACTGCCGATTGGCGTACTGCAAATCCTGAACTGATATCCGGTGACAACAGCGCCGAAGCCTTGCTAAAACGAATCAAAGCTGAACGCGCTAAGCTTAAGCCGGTAAAGAAAACAACAGCTAAAAAGGCAAAAGCATGACGAATCAGTTAACTGCTAAAGCCTTCAGAGGTGAACTAACCGCCGATTACAAACTACTTCCCTGTAGTTTGCCCTTCGGGCCGACCTGTGGTCATTCAAAATGGCTCCCGACCATTTTGTGGCGTGCTGCGAACCCTGAACTGATATCAGGTGATAACAGCGCCGAGGCTTTGCTGAAACGTATCAAAGCTTAACGCGCCCGAGAGGTAAGCAGCCAAAATCAAAATACTCAATCCATGCAGTGTGTACTTATTGTGAGTCAGTGATAAATTTTTCAATGATGTTTGTAACTTGCTTGAGACAGTCAACTTCAACCAATAAAAGGATTTAAAATATGAGCAATTTAGCAGAGTTTAGGAGAAATCCATTTGTGCAATCCGAGTACGCTTTGGCAACAGGGCGTACTGTCGACAATTTGCTGAACCGATCTGAAAGCATGAATGGTAATACGAAATTCAGCACTTTTCTGCAAGCAACGTGGACTACGACTAGCCCTATCGACTGGTTGTCTGAAGATGACGCGCTGAGCGCAAGTATTGCAGGATTAAGAAGTGCGGCAGAAATGATTGCCAGTCTGGAAGCCAGCGTGGATATGCCTTATCCAGAAATATTAAAAAAATTTGAACGTAGGCATAGCACCAGTGATTTAGAAAAGATCTTTGATTGCGCCGTCGGTGAAGATTGGGCTGCGGCGACTAAAGGGGACATTAAGCCCTTATTGTTAGAGTTTGATTGGTGGTGCAGCTATTTAGATGAGCTCGATTTAGATATTCAACTTGGTTCAGCAACTCAGTTATTGGAATCGCTAAATGGAACCATGTTTAAACAATTTAGAAGATTAGCCGATCTTGCTCAAGCAGGTGCAGCTAACTGGGATTTGGATGCGCCGATATTTGAAAATATCGCCAATGGATGGAGTGAGCATTCTAAAGATTTTATTGCCGAGTGGCTCACCCATGCTAACTATGAGTCCTATTACAATGCAAAAACCTTGAGGGAGTATAAGTCTTTATATACTTGGATGTTTTTGTCAATTAACGCAGAAATCTATGGTTATGACAGCCATATGTGGGCGACTCAAAAACAGTGGGCAGCAATGGGGTACGAACTAAAGCCAAATGCCAATGCGACTCCCGTTTTTCATTATTTCAAGTTAGGTAGTGAAGATGAGTTAGACAGTGAGAATGCTACATTTGAAAGTACGTTCGGCCGCAAGGTTTCATTAGTCTATAACGCGGATGAGGTTATTGGTTACACTGGTAAAAGTTTTGAAGATACCAAAGTGCAAGAATTGCCTGTCCTCGCAAGCCGAATTCAGGAATTGACACAAGCGCCAGAAAATATGCTTGTGATACAGCACACCCATAATGGTGAGGCTTGTTTCCATTATCACGATGACTATATTGAAGTGCCGCGTAAAGAGCTATTTAGGGGCAAAGATAGTACCAAGGCTTATTATGCTACTTTACTACATGAGCTAGTGCATTGGACGGGACATGAGACAAGATTAAACCGCACTTTCGGGCAGTTCGGTGACGCAGATTATGCTTTTGAGGAGTTGGTGGCTGAGATTGGTTCTGCGTTCCTATGTGCGAGATTTGGCTTAGTCAAGAGCGTTCGTCCTAACTCACTTGCTTATATCAAAAGTTGGTTGGGTGGATTGAATGCTAAAAACACAATAAAAACCTTAGAGAAAACAGCATATTTAGCTAATAAGGCGAGTAATTATATTTATTATCCTAAACGCTATGATCGAAATAGCTAAAGCTTGATTAGAAATTAACAATAAGGTGGTTAGCCATTCGGATTTTTAAGGGTACGTAATGATTGAAAATAAAAAACTGCTTGATGTTCAATGGCTAAAACAAGCCCGAGAAAGCAGTTGGCTGTTAAGTTATCTTAATGATTACCAAGTTCCAGCCAGTGAGCCTGAAACAGTAGAGCGCCAAGACTTTAATAGCTTATTCGCAGCACAGGAGTACGCAAGTGCCGCACAAGCGTTCATTGAACAGTGTGAACAACAATGGGATGAGCCAGACCCTTTTGAAATCGCGATAGCAAAAGGCAACGCTCAATTAGTCGCCGCACTATTGGCACAAACTAATTTGGCTGCCTATGGATTTGAAAATAACTTGCTTGCCATGGCGGTTGCTTACAATCAAAGAGCCATTTTTAACCTGTTACTCTTGCATCCCGATATTGAGATCCAATGTTCATACGAGGCCAACCGCAAGGCAAGGGAGGTGGCAGAGTTTTGCGGCGTATGGGACTGGTGCGATCATTACTGCCCACAAATGTGGTTAATGGAACCCCAATATGAAGGGCTATATCCATTATTGGAGATTGACTGGCAACATTCGGTTAATGGTGATGATAGCGCCCCGCTGTTAGTGCACTTATACCGCCAGCGTGATTTTGTTGGCATGAACCGCTTGGTTGCTATCGGTGCTGAAATAAACCCCGTTTTAGATAAACGAGATACGCGAGAGCGATTGATCCATTTGGCACTTGAAGATTGGCGCGATGATAAGCTTGAAAGCCAAAAAGGGCTTAAATGGTTTGCCCGCTATATGTCTTTTCTCAATGATCCTAGCTTTGATGCTGATGTATTGTCAGATTTGCTCAGTCTGAATAAGCCGCAGATTGCGAGTCTGTTTCAGCTAGATGCAATAACTTACGCAGAGAGTGGAGCCGATGAGCAAGATGAAGCATTAAGCGAGCCTAAAACACAGTATTCGGCGCTAGAGACTGCAATTTTTACTGCCTTACCCTATTCACCACCACGCCAGCATCCCGCTTACTCTTTAACTGATGATTTACTGCGGTTAGATCTCGTTGAGTTTGTTGCAGAGGTAAAAGATCTCCAGTTTGTCATGACTGATAAGGGCATAGAATTTGGTATTTTTTATCATAATCATGCCTTTGCGCAATCGTTATTATTACCAATGCAGGTACTGGAACGACTGGATTTTAGAATGCCATTACCTATACAGGTAATGACGGCATTTCAATGCCAAGCTTGGCTACTGACATGCCCAAGTGAACTCTATCTTTGGCTTAATGTGTTGGCGCAAGATGCGGGCTACCCCCTATTTAGATCAATAAAGAATCACCCAATCTGTAATACCTCTTTTTCGCTTACATAGAGCAAACAATCACGAACCTGTAAAAACATAAAACCCAGCAAGTGCTGGGTTTTATTGGTTATTTATAACCTGCTAGAACAAGTTGAAACCTTACTCAACGTTCTGGATCTGCTCGCGCATTTGCTCAATCAGCACTTTAAGTTCAACTGCGGCTGAAGTGATTTCAGTGCTGATGGATTTAGAGGCGAGTGTGTTCGATTCGCGGTTAAATTCCTGCATCATAAAATCTAAACGGCGACCTTCGCTGCCGCCTTTTTTGAGGATACGACGAGCTTCGGCTACGTGGGCTTCGAGGCGATCCATTTCTTCGGCGACATCTTGTTTCTGAGCCAGAAGCACCATTTCTTGCTCGATGCGGGCTGGGTCGAGTTCACCTTTGATTTCCGCAAGGCGGTTGGTGAGCTTTTCGCGTTGATACAGCATTACCGTTGGCATGTGCTCGCGTACGACGGCGATTTGTTCGCTCACACCGTCTAAGCGACTTAACAGCATGTCTTTGATGGCTTCGCCTTCACGGCCACGGGCTTCGATGAATTGATCTATGGCTGAGTCGAAGGCTGTCATCAGATCGGCGCCGATGGCATCCATATCTTGTTCACCGCTCGCTAGCACGCCCGGCCAGCGCAGGATGTCGGTCAGATTGACATCGCCTTGTCCCGCTTCTTGCTTGAGCCAAGTGGCGGCGCCTAATAGCTGTTTTGCTAGCGCTTGATTCAACTGCAGCTCGTTATTGCTGTTGTCTGCCAGCTCGTAGCGCAAATTGACTTCCACTTTGCCGCGGCTTAAACGTTTACGAAGGCGGTCGCGCAGTACAGGTTCGAAGCTGCGGAATTGCTCGGGTAAACGTAGGTAAGTTTCGAGATAGCGTTGATTGACTGAGCGAATTTCCCAGGAGGCTGTGCCCCATTGTGCTTTGTGCTCGATGCGAGCGTAGGCTGTCATGCTTTGGATCATGGGTTGTCCTAATGGTGTAATCGTCATAATGAGAGGCGATTATAGAGTCAATGGCTTTAGGATTAAAGGCATACAGTAAATATACCCAAGCTACCTGAAGATACGAGTTTCAGAGCGCCTAGGGTGCTTCAATTCAAGGCGCAGCAATGACAGAATGTCGGCCACCTTTTGAATTGATGTAACACGGAAGTGAAGTGCCCTAGGCGCTCCGTCCCAGCGGCTGATGTTAACCACGGGGTAACGCACTTTATGCTGCGTTGGTTATTTTTAACTTAGCCCACTAGGTCCGCAAATAACCGCAATCGCCATGGATGGCGTGAATGCCATTTATGCAGGAGCAATAAAGGGCCTTGCCTAAAGTGCGTTAAACTCCCGCTGAATTCTGCATCTTCAGGTTGTTTGGGTATAAGGACACGGATTAGGCGTTTGAGTGTGATGAGTTTGCCAGAGAATCACCCTAAGCATGGCATCCTAAGGCTCAAGCCCTTATAATATGCAGCCAAAATCGGTCAATGACTCAGAATACAGGAATCTCGCATGCGTCCAAGTAACAGAACGCCAGCACAAACTCGTCCCATCACTATCACTCGCCAGTTTACGGCCCATGCCGAAGGTTCTGTGTTAGTGGAATTTGGCGAAACGAAAGTGCTTTGTACCGCCAGTTTTACTGAAGGTGTGCCACGTTTCCTTAAAGGTCAGGGTCAAGGCTGGGTAACGGCTGAATACGGCATGTTGCCACGTTCGACCCATAGCCGTATGGATCGTGAAGCTGCTCGCGGTAAACAATCTGGTCGTACGCAAGAAATTCAACGTCTTATCGGCCGTGCTCTACGCGCCTGTGTGGATATGAAAGCCCTAGGCGAAAACACTATCGTGATCGATTGTGATGTGATCCAAGCTGACGGTGGCACGCGCACTGCTTCTATCACTGGCGCTTGTGTGGCCTTAGTGGATGCGCTGAACTGGGCGCGTGGTAAAGGCATCATTAAATCTAACCCGCTGAAATTCCTTATCGCTGCTGTCAGCGTCGGTATTTACAAGGGTGAAGCAATAAGCGATCTAGAATATATCGAAGACAGCGCCGCCGAAACGGACATGAACGTGGTGATGACGGAAACGGGCAAGATCATCGAAATTCAAGGCACCGCCGAAGGCGAGCCATTCAGCCACGAAGAATTACTCGAACTGTTGGCATTGGCGAAGAACAGTATTCGTGAAATCGTCGATGTGCAGAAAGCCGCACTGAACTAATATTGTGGTGATGAAAAAGCCCCGTCATGTTATAGAGTGCGGGGCTTTTTATTAACTGCAGCTTTTTATCTGCAGCAAGATGCTAGTGTAAAGCAAGCCCTGTACCGAATAAAAATTCCCCATAATAAAAAACCAGTAAAATACAAAGTCGTAAGGAGATATTGTGAAAGCTTATCAACGTGAGTTTATTGAATTTGCCCTAGAACGTCAGGTGTTGCGATTTGGCGAATTTACCCTTAAATCGGGCCGTATCAGTCCTTATTTCTTCAATGCGGGTTTGTTCAATACTGGTCGTGATTTAGCGCGTCTGGGCCGTTTTTATGCCGCTGCATTAGTGGATTCTGGCATTGATTACGATTTGCTGTTTGGCCCAGCTTATAAAGGTATTCCAATTGCGACCACTACGGCGGTTGCCCTGTGTGAACACCACGATATCGATATTCCTTACTGCTTTAACCGCAAAGAGAAAAAAGATCACGGCGAAGGTGGCAGCTTAGTTGGTAGCGAGCTGAAAGGCCGCGTGATGTTGGTAGACGACGTGATCACTGCGGGTACTGCGATTCGTGAGTCTATGGAAATCATCGAAGCTCATAAAGCACAATTAGCGGGCGTGTTGATTGCTTTAGACAGACAAGAGAAAGGCAAGGGCGAGTTATCGGCTATTCAAGAGGTTGAGCGTGATTTTGGTTGTGGCATAGTGGCAATTATTAAACTTGCCGACCTAATCAGTTATTTGTCTGAAAAACCAGGGATGGAAGTGCAACTTGCCGCTGTGAGCCAGTACCGCGAGCAATACGGGATTTAAGTCTAGTGTTTGGCAGCTTGTATTGAGCAAGCGGCTATCGCAGGCTTGGTGAAATTAGTTAATCAGCCAGCATTGATCTTAGCTAGGTTGAGAAGGGTTTGATTGAGTTGGTATGAAAACAAAAAACGCTGCAATTCTATAGAAGGAATCGCAGCGTTTTTTATTGAGCTGTATTGATTGATTTCGACACGTTTTAAATCACGTTAAGTTTCAATACTTTTATTTAGACTGGTGCAAAAACTCGGCGCGAGTTGCGGGGTTAGATTTGAAAATACCGCCAAGTGCTGTGGTGGTGGTCGAACTGGTGGAGTCCATCACGCCACGGGATTTGACGCAGTAATGCACAGCATCCATTTTAACCGCAACGTCTTTGGTTTCGAGCAAGGTTTGTAGCGCGACTAACACTTGCTGAGTCAAACGCTCTTGTACCTGAGGGCGTTGAGCAAAGAAACGTACTATACGGTTAATCTTTGATAAACCAATGATTTTTTTGCGTGGCAGATAAGCTATGGTGGCAGTACCATCGATCGTCACTAAATGATGTTCGCAGGTGCTGGTGAGGCTAATGTCTTGCACTCGCACCATTTCATCGAAGCCCATCTTATTGTCGATAACCGTGATCTTAGGGAAGTTCGCATAATCTAAGCCGGAGAAGATTTCATCGACGTACATTTTAGCAATGCGGCGCGGCGTATCGGCAAGGCTATCGTCTGACAGATCCAATGACATTAATGTCAGGATTTCTTTCATATGATGTTCAATCTTGTCTTTACGTTCTTCACTGCTGTAAACGCTTGGGAGCATTGGGGTTTCAAGTCCACGTTCTAATAACGCGGCTTGTACTTTTACTGCTGCTTCACTTAATGCCATCTTATCCTCCACTACGTCGTAGCGGCTATAACAGAAAACCTATGCTGATCATCGCGTGGTACTAGGGCTGTTCAGCATCAGATACAAATTATTGTTATTCTCGCTAGGGCAAGAATAGGGGGACGAGGATAGCGCGAATTGCAGACAATTCATACCGAAAAACGCTCATAGGCCACATGAAAAAGCCGATAGTCCTTATCGGATATCGGCTTTAAATCTACCACTGCCAATCGAGTTTAGCCTAGTAGTATCGGCAAGTTTGAGTCAATTCTAAAGTTTCAGATTGGTTTTTAGGAAACTGAGCATTTGTTCATAGTATTTCGCTCTATGCTCATCGTTATAAAAACCGTGGCCTTCATTGTCCATCACCAGTTTTTGGTAAGGATAATTGTGAGCTTTTAGGCCTTTTTCGAGGGATTCGAGTTGTTCAATTGGCGCTCGATCATCTTCACCACCATGCACCAATAGTATGTTTGCTTTGAGTTTATCGACGTTTTCAGAAGGAGACATTGCTTTAAGTACCGCTTTATCTTGGCCAAGCACATCCTTGAGATAGCTAGTACCAGAACGGCTGTTGGCGACATCGCCTTCATTAAACATCAATTCAAGATCATATACGCCAGCTACACCTATGGCGCATTTAAACATATCTGGCGCAAGCACAGCGCTCTGCAAGGCGCTGTACCCACCAAAACTGCCGCCAACAATACAGATGCGTTCCTTATCGGCAAAACCTTGGTTAATAACGTACTGGGTTGCGTCGATAATGTCGTGCTGAATATCTGAGCCCCATTTTTGATAGCCTGCGCGTTCAAATTGATCGCCATATCCGCCTGAACCACGGAAGTTGACCTGTAGAACGGCTATGCCTTGGCTTGCTAGATATTGGTTTTGTGGGTCAAAGCCCCACCAGTCACGGATACCGTGTGGACCACCGTGTGGATTGACGACTAAGGGTAGGTTTTTAGCTTCTTTACCAAAGGGGAGCGTTAGATATCCATGGAGTTGTTTACCATCACGGCTGGTGAAAGTGATGGGTTTAACATCAGCCATTTGCTCTGGATCGAGCCATTTTTTAGCGGCGGCTAGATATTCAAGTTTTAGTGTTTTTGTATCAAATATGTAGTAATCGCCAGGGTTTCGATCATTAAACGCAAGTACGACGAGTTTTGCTGCATCTCGGGTTTCGCTAACAATTCGTACTTGGTGACCGGGGAGAGCACCCAGCAGATCTTTTAGCAATTTAGCGTGCGAATCCTCATTATCGACAAAGGCATAACTTGGGTAACCATTTTCAAACTCGACGGCGTAAAGTTGTTTATTGGTGCCGTTAATCCAAAAGTTGCTAGGGTCAACGTTTTCATCCTGAATGATTTCAGTTTTATCGCCCGTTTCGAGATTAATTTTGTAAACCCCTAAGGTTTCACCTTGGGATCGACCGGCGGCATAAATTGTATTTTTGTCATCGGCAAAGGAGAGTGGTTTAAAGTCAGTTAGACCTAGGTTGAGTTTGTCAGTATTTATCCAGTTACCGTCTTTGCGGTAGAACACTTTAGTAATATTTTTATTGTCCTCACCTGCAACGAAGCGAACCTCTCCATCATGGTCTGTCATAAAGCGAGCTTGGCCAATAGGTGAGCCTGTGATGCGTTTGCGTGTGCCATTGAACAAGTCTACGCGATAGACATCTTGTAACAGTTCCACGTCCAGATTGATCTTATCATTCCATGGAATAGCATTAACTAACATGTAGCGTTCATCATCTGGCAGAGGATCGAGGATAAATGCGCTTGCCCGCATAGGGGTGTTTTTCTTGATATTTGAACCTGTTTGTTGCTCGCCACTCTCGAAACCGAATAGATACGCTTTTCGTGAACCATCGGCATTTACCGCCATCAATTCACCGTAGTAGATAGGTGTGTCTTGCCAGCCTTTTAGGTATTCTTTTGCCAGTACCAGTCGCTCACTGTTGGCCCATTCATAGTCGCCGACTTGAGCATTACCGGGAAAACGTATCGCATTGAGGAGTTTTTTGGTTTGGGTATCTAAGACTAAGAGAACGTTTTTACCTTCGACACTTGTGATAGCGCTTAAGTATTTACCAGTAGGCGATATTTTTACATCTGAGTACTCATTACCTTTACTGAATAACTGTGCTTGCGATAACGCATTCGCGTTGGAGCTATTGGCTGCAAAGGTGGGTATTGGAAGTATTGGTAAGCAAAGTGTCGCCAACATGGCTAATCGGAAGAGTTTCATCTGACATCCTTGTAAAATCATTGTGTTTTTTGTTCTTGAAATGTTTTTCGAGGATAAAACAAAAGATGAAGCGAAACAAGGAAGGAATATCGAACATAAAGGACGAGAGTTACCGTCCTTTATGTTGAAAAATCATTAGCTTTGTAAAAGTTGGTGCTGGATAAAACGCCACTGTTCATCGAAGTGTGTCGTCGGTTTGAGTTTGAATTCACTTCGTACAAATTGGGCGATGCGGCCTTCGGCAAAGGCTAACAGTAAATTGGCTAATATGGCTTCGTCTAAGTTGAAGCCTTTACCTTCTCGCAGGGTTTTTTCCCGTAAAATTTGCTTTAACTGGGTTTCAATTTTGGCAAATAAGTTACCAATACGGCTTCGCAGGCGTTCATTTTCACCGAGTAGAGCATCACCGTTGAGAACGCGGGAAATTCCTGGGTTACGCTCGGCAAAGATCAGCAGCAGTTGCAGTACCAACTGGCAGCGCTTCATGGTGTCTTTTTCGTCATCCATGATTAAATTGATGCGCGACAATAACGACTCTTCGATAAATTCGATTAAGCCTTCGAACATCCGCGCTTTACTCGGGAAGTGGCGATACAGGGCGGCTTCCGATACACCGACTTCTGAGGCCAGTTTCGCTGTGGTGATCCTTTGTCCTGGGTTGGTTTCTAGCATCTGCGCTAGACATTGCAGAATGTGTTCACGACGATTAATTTTTGGGCTTACAGCCATTGCAGTATCCTTGGCTCAATAACGACTTAGGGGATTATTTAGTGCCTGAATGGCCAAATCCGCCTTCACCACGGTCTGAGCTGTCGAACTCATCAACGAGTTTGAATTGTGCTTGTACCACAGGAACAAACACTAGTTGCGCGAGACGATCGCCCATTTCTAAGGTGAATGGACTGTCACCACGATTCCAACAAGATACCATTAAGGGGCCTTGGTAATCTGAATCTATGAGTCCGACTAGATTCCCCAGTACGATACCGTGTTTATGGCCCAGGCCTGAGCGCGGTAAAATCACCGCTGCAAGTCCTGGGTCGGCCACATGAATGGCAATCCCCGTGGGAATGAGCACTGTTTCACCCGGTGCTATGGTTAAAGCCGTGTCTATCATAGCGCGAAGATCCATGCCTGCACTGCCTGCGGTGGCGTAAGCGGGCAAGGGAAATTCTGAGCCGATACGGGAGTCGAGAATTTTTAATTCAATCGGTGTTTTCATGTATTTGTTTTTTCTTTCACTATCAACGAAAGTAATTGCCGTGCCAACGTGAGTTTGTCAGTAGCAGGCAAATCTTGACTGCCTTGCGGCCAGAACACTCGCAGGGCATTGGCATCGGCATTAAAGCCAATACCTGCAACGGAAACGTCGTTTGCGGCGATCATGTTCAAGTTTTTACGTTTGAGCTTATCGCGGGCGTAGGTTTCTACATCATGGGTTTCTGCGGCGAATCCCACCACAAAAGGACGGTTAGGTAAGCTCGCAACCGTGGCTAAGATATCAGGATTCCTCACCAGCGCAAGTTGCATTTCTTCTGCCGATTTTTTGATCTTACAGGTGGCGATGTCGCTAATTCGATAGTCAGCAACGGCGGCGCAACCAATAAAAATATCTTTTTTATCAACGTTATCCATCACAGCATCGAGCATATTTTTCGCCGATTCAACATCGATGCGGGTCACGCCTTCTGGGGTGCTTAGATTTACTGGGCCTGAGACTAAGGTGACTGTTGCGCCCATATCTGCCGCGGCTTTGGCTAAGGCAAAGCCCATTTTTCCAGAACTGTGATTCGAAATATATCTGACGGGATCAATCGCCTCACGGGTTGGCCCTGCGGTAATCAGCAGTGACTGTCCTGCGAGTGGCTTAAGTTCAACAACGTCATGAGTGGCAAAAAACTGCGTAGCCCGTTCGGCTATGTCTAATGGCTCTAACATACGACCGGGACCTACCTCACCACAGGCCTGACTGCCACTTGCAGGTCCCCAAAGGGTAAAGCCACGTGATGCCAGGCTGGTTAAATTCGCCTGCGTCGCCAGATTACGGTACATCTGCTGATTCATTGCCGGACACAGGGCGATAGGCGCCTCTGTGGCAAGACAAGTGGTGGTGATTAGCTCATCGGCCATTCCTGCATTAATCCGCGCCAATAGGTTTGCGGTTGCAGGGGCGATGATGACGAGATCTGCCCAACGAGCGAGTTCTATATGACCCATGGCTGCTTCTGCTGCGGGGTCGAGCAAGCTAGATGCCACTGGATGTCCAGATAAGGCTTGCAGCGTAAGTGGTGTAATAAACTCCATCGCACTTTGGCTCATCACCACGCGCACATCAAAACCACGCTCCTTCAAGCGACGTACTAAATCAGCACTTTTATAGGCCGCAATACCGCCGCCAATGCCCAGCAGGACGTTTTTATTTGTCAGACTCACAGACATCATCCGAGATAGAAATAATGCCGGCAACAATATCACAAAGCGGTGAATTTTAGTGACTATCCCAGTTCAAAAAATCTCGTCCATACTCAGTAAAGTGAAAATATGTGAGATGACAGGGAGGTCACATGGGGATTAAAGATTGGCCTGAGGGCGAAGGTCCCAGAGATAAACTGTTACAAAAAGGAGCTGCGCATCTCTCGGATGCTGAATTACTGGCAGTATTGCTGCGTAACGGTTTAGCTGGATTAAACGCGGTTGACCTTGCTAGGTCGCTTATTTGCGAGTTTGGCGGCCTCAGAAACCTGCTCTGTGCCCCAAGAAATCAGGTGTGTCGACTTCCGGGCGTAGGACCTGTAAAATACGCCCAGCTTCAAGCTGCGGCCGAATTAGCGCGGCGTGTAGCGCAGGAAAATCTGCAAAGAGGTCAGGTTTTGACAAATCCCGATTTAACTCGGGACTATTTAATGCGACAATTGGCCGATCGCTCCTATGAAGTGTTCGCAGTTTTACTGCTGGATAGCCAGCATAGAGTGATTCAATTTGTCGAATTATTCCGCGGCACAATAGACTCAGCCTCAGTATATCCACGTGAAGTGGTGAGCTTAGTGCTGGAGAAAAAGGCCGCAGCAGTTATAGTTTGTCATAATCATCCGTCTGGTATTGCCGAGCCCAGTCAGGCTGACCGACGAATAACTGAGCGATTAAAAAATGCGTTAGCAACCATAGACGTATCCTT
This sequence comes from Shewanella sp. SM95, assembly GCF_025653595.1. NCBI lineage: Bacteria > Pseudomonadati > Pseudomonadota > Gammaproteobacteria > Alteromonadales > Shewanellaceae > Shewanella > Shewanella sp. SM95. Next base: position 40,513 of record NZ_JAKKSE010000015.1, on the reverse strand, counting down.
GTTGGACCATATGGTTGTAGGTGATCGAGAGATAGTTTCTTTTGCAGAACGAGGCTGGATTAATTAATCTAACACTTGATCTTCACTCTGTGATCGTGTATAAAATGCGCCCTCTTTGTGCCTCGGGCGACGGCCATACGAGGCACATTAATGCTCGAGCGTTAAAATTGTTTTTGGAGAAGATTGACATGTCAAGAGTATGCCAAGTTACTGGCAAGAAGCCGATGGTTGGTAACAACCGTTCGCATGCAAAAAACGCGACCCGTCGTCGTTTTTTACCTAACCTACAAAACCACCGTTTTTGGTTAGAAGAAGAAAAGCGTTTCGTACAGTTACGTGTATCTACTAAAGGTATCCGTCTGATCGACAAAAAAGGTATCGAAGTTGTTGTTGCTGAACTTCGTGCCCGTGGCGAGAAGGTATAATAGATCATGGCTAAAGCTAAAGGTAATCGTGAGAAGATCAAATTAGTTTCTACAGCTAAAACTGGTCACTTCTACACAACTGAAAAAAACAAGCGTAACATGCCTGAAAAAATGGAAATCAAAAAATTTGATCCAGTTATTCGTCAGCACGTTATCTACAAAGAAGCCAAAATCAAGTAATCCTTGGTTAGTGTTTCGAGAAAAGCCCCTTATTTAAGGGGCTTTTTTTTGCGCTTTTTTTAGTGGTTAGTCATCAAGTTGAGATAATTGCCTCGCAAACTTAAGCCGCTGAATCATCCCCTGTGAAGTTAAAAAAGTGTGAACTCTTGCTGAAAATATAAAATAGTGCAGTTCTAAGCACTTTAAATCATTAAAACTGCACTTTAGTGAGAATAAATTCTTTATATGTGAATTAAAATGCAATACCATACGCGAAAGTTAGCGATTCATTCCTGGCATGTCATAGTGACGCTGCCAGCTCAAAAATGAGGTGTAAATAACGCGTGCGTACCACTGAACTGGTTGATGGATTTCGTCACTCTGCCCCCTATGTTAATGCTCACAGAGGTAAAACTTTTGTGGTCATGCTTGGCGGTGAAGCTTTGGCTCAAAATCAATTCCGCGCCATCTTAAATGATGTCGCCCTGCTGCACAGTTTAGGGATCAAAGTGGTGTTGGTATATGGCGCTAGGCCGCAGATTGATGCTGCATTAGCCGCCAACGGTATTGCGCCTGCCTACCACGACGGTGTGCGTATCACGGATGAAGATTCGCTCAAAGTGATTAAGCAAGTTGCGGGGGCACTGCAATTTGATATCACAGCGCGTTTATCCATGAGTTTAAGTAATACGCCGATGCAAGGTGCGCAAATTAACTTAGTAAGCGGCAACTTTGTGATTGCTCAACCACTGGGCGTGGATAATGGTGTGGATTTTTGCCTGAGTGGCAAAGTTCGTCGTATTGATGTGCAAGGCTTAAAACGTCAGTTAGATAATCACTGCATCGTATTGATGGGGCCTATTGCTGCTTCGGTTACTGGTGAAAGCTTTAATCTCACCGCCGAGGAAATTGCGACTCAAGTGGCAATTAAGCTCAAAGCAGACAAGATGATCGGCTTTAGCTCACAGAACGGTATTCTCGATCGAAATGGCGATGTGATTGCCGAGTTGATGCCAAATGATGCGCAAAACATCATGAACAAGCTGGCCGAGCAAGGTTCTGCTTGTGTTGGTACTATGGCGTTTCTCAAAGCCAGTATCGATGCTTGCCGCAATGGCGTACCGCGTTGTCATTTAGTTAGCTACCTCGAAGATGGCGCCTTGTTGCAGGAACTGTTTTCTCGCGAAGGGATAGGCACACAAATCGTCACTGAGAGTGCTGAGCGTTTACGCTGTGCGTCAATCGCCGATATTGGCGGTGTGTTGAACCTTATCCGTCCATTGGAGGAACAAGGCATTCTGGTGCGTCGTAGTCGTGAGCAGCTTGAGATTGAAATCGAACAATTCATGTTGATTGAACGTGATGGTTTAGTGATTGGTTGCGCTGCGCTCTATCCTTTTGAAGAGGACAATGCGGGTGAGTTTGCTTGTTTAGTGGTGCATCCCGATTATCGCGATGCCGACAGAGGGAGCTTACTGCTGAAGAACATTATCAATCAGGCTAGAAACCGTGGTTATTCACGCTTGTTTGCATTGACAACTCGGAGTATTCACTGGTTCCTCGAGCATGGTTTTGTGATTGAAGATGTTGAAGCACTGCCACAGAAGAAGAAGCAGTTGTATAACTATCAACGCCGCTCAAAAATTCTCGCGCTCGATCTTTAAGCCGTTCTAAATCAATCCAATCAATGCCAGCCTAGTACTCATATTAGCGCTGGCATTTTTATTGACATAATATGTCTTTATTGGCAGATTAAGACTTCACTGCACGGGAGATACTGCCAATGAGTCCTCAATTTTTTGAACTCGCCCCTTTAACCCAAACCTCTATCTTCAGTTTTATCGTCTTATTGCTCGGTTTAGCGGGTATCTTACTGATGTTATGGCTAAAAAATATGCCTAAGATAGCGAAGTCAGCGAGTTTAGGTATATTGCTGGTGATGATGGGCGGATTTTCTTGGGTCTTCTATCAATCGAATAGCGCCGAATTAGTGTTAACCGATACAGAGCTCACAGTGGATGTTCCCTTCTATAAAGTGCAGTTATCCCGCGTGGATTTATTGCTCGCCGAGGCACGTATAGTCGATTTGCAACAAGAGGCAGATTTAACGCCGAGCTTTAAAACCAACGGTATAGGCATGCCAGGATTTCAATTAGGCTGGTTTAATCTACAGGGGAAAGGCAGGGCATTTTTGGCGATAACAGATAAATCGCAGTTAGTGTTAGTGCCAACGACTAAAGGCTACAGTTTATTACTGACAGTACCGCAAGGGAGTGAGTTTTTAGCACAGTTACAGAAGTAATCATCATATGTCATCACTTCTGCCACTGTGTTTATCGGCGTGATAATGCTCACGCCGTTTTGCGTTTATAGGCCATATCTAAGGTAAAGACGAGCAGCGCGCTCCAGATAAAGCCGAAGGTCACGCCTTTTTCGGCATCGAAGGGCTCATTGAACAGACTCACCGCGAGGATGAACATAATACTCGGACCAATATATTGGAAAAAGCCGAGCATAGACAATGGAATACGTACCGCTGCCCCTGCAAAACACAGCAAAGGAATGGTAGTCACTATCCCTGCCGCCATTAACATCAGATTCAATTGCCAATCGTTAGTCAGCATGCTCGCTGTGGCTGTGTCTAAGGTTGCGATGAGATAAACCAGTGCAACCGGTAATAACACTGCGGTTTCGACCAATAAGCCGGCCTTAGCATCCACATTGACCTTTTTTCGCAGCAGCGCATAGAAACCAAAGGTGCCCGCGAGTGCCAGTGAGACGATGGGAATTGAGCCAAAAGAGATTAACTGGATCAATACGCCAGCGCTGGCGAGTGAAACCGCAAACCATTGCAGTTTACGCAATCTTTCGCCTAGAAATAACATACCGAGTAAGACGTTGAGTAAAGGATTGATGAAGTAACCTAGGCTGGCATCGAGCATGTGATCGTTATTTACCGCCCAGATAAATAGTAGCCAGTTTCCCGCGATCAGTATGGAAGTAATGGTGAGAACCATCAACTGTTTAGGCTGTTTAAACAGTAAGCGTAAGCGAGAAAAACCACCGATAAACTGCATAATGATCAGCATAAACACGAATGACCAAATCACTCGATGGAGCAAAATTTCGGTGGCGGAAACATGGTTGAGTAATTTGAAATATAAAGGTGCAAAACCCCACATACAGTAAGCACTGACGGCAAGTAGGATCCCTTTGCGGTATTCAAGATCTGGCATGAGACATCTTCGAAGAACAACAAGGTGGCGATTGTAGGTGTGTCTGACCGCTGACTCAAGGGCATCGCCGTGTTCTTTTCGTTACAGAATATCTCCGCAAAAGATTGAATGGACAATTAAAGTCAGTAAACATCCTGTTAATCAAGACGTTTACCTTAGTCAGTTTTGAGCCCTAAGGCAGTAATACACATCTAAATTTAACCGCCTAACCCACCATATAAGTCCCTGTTCCAAAAGCGATATGCGTGCCTTGCTCATTATGTAGTTCCATGCGGCATACTGAAACTCTATTACCCGCACGAATGACGCTGCCCGTCCCCGTAAAGGTGAGGCCGCGTCCCGGCCGCAGATAATCGACGCGCATATCAATCGTCCCTAAAGTTTGGAGGCGTTGTTGTAATTCTTCAATCGTCCAATCTTCACGGCTTGCGACCAGTCCTGCAAATGCGGTAAGTCCGCCGACCACATCTAGTACTGTAGCTGTGACACCGCCGTGGAGGATCTGTTGATGGATATTGCCAATAAGTTCTGGTTTCATATTGATGACCACTTCGACACCGTCGACATCGTAACGTTTGATATCGAGCCCGAGTAGATTATGGAAAGGGACATGTTGATCAAATACTGCTGCGACTCTTCTCAAAGCTTCGGCTTGGATTGGGCTGGTCATTTTGGGGTCCTTGTCACTGAGTGACGGTATTAGGCGTAATTGGATTTGTTATCAACACTGAGATAAACAAAGTGCGGCTTAGAGCAATTAATCTACAGTGAAGCTTACGGCTAATGCAACTCCGTCGCTAAAATGACGACACCGTTTCGGCAGTTTTTAAAGTATTTTACCCCGCGTTCGTTATTTTTGGCTTAGCCCACTAGGGTTAAAATAGCTGCAATCGTGGTGAATTGCCTCGTCTAAAGCGCTTTAAATTACCGTTGAATCCTGCATTTTGAACTAGTTTGGGTATAGAATAGGCCCCCTCACTTTTGACATAGAAGATCCATGGAAAAGCTCGTACTCGACACGCATGATGATCCGCTCTCGCAACGCCTCGCGCAGGTGTTTGGTTACCGTGACTTTAGGGACGGTCAGCGGGAGGTGATAGAACGTGTCTGCGGCGGGCAAGATTGCTTAGTGATCATGCCGACGGGCGGCGGTAAGAGTCTGTGTTATCAGTTACCTGCCTTGATGATGAATGGCATCACTATTGTCGTATCTCCATTGATTTCTTTGATGAAAGATCAAGTCGATAGCTTGTTGCAAACCGGTGTTGCGGCGGCTTATCTCAATTCTTCATTGCCGCGAGAGCAGAGCGCCGAAGTATTAAGGCAGCTGCGCCACGGTGAGTTAAAACTGCTTTATGTGTCACCTGAGCGTTTATTAACCGCTGATTTTATTGAGCGAATGCAGTCGCTCCAGCTGGCGATGTTTGCCATCGATGAGGCGCATTGTATTAGCCAGTGGGGTCATGATTTCCGCCCTGAATATGCGGCGCTCGGCCAGTTAAAGCAACTCTTCCCCTATGTGCCTATGATGGCGCTGACAGCAACGGCGGATCAGGCGACTCGGCAGAGTATTTGCGAGCGACTTGGGATTGACCCGTTCCGTTTACTCTCTAGTTTCGACAGGCCTAATATTCGCTACACAGTGGCGGAAAAGCTCAATGCTGCGAATCAGTTACGGCATTTTTTAACCCATCAAAATGGCACCAACGGCATTATTTACTGTAGTAGTCGTCGCCGTGTCGACGAGGTTGCCGATCGTTTATGTCTGCAAGGCTTTAATGCTAAGGCCTATCATGCGGGAATGACGCAGGAAGACCGTGGCGCAGTGCAAGATAGTTTCCTTAAAGATCAAATCGATATCGTTGTCGCCACTGTGGCTTTCGGTATGGGGATCAATAAATCGAATGTGCGCTTTGTGGTGCATTACGATATTCCTAAAAGTATCGAAGCCTATTATCAGGAAACGGGCCGAGCCGGCCGTGATGGGCTTGATGCCGAGGCCTTTATGTTGTTTGATCCTGCCGATATTGGCCGGGTGCGACATTTGATTGAACAGTCTGAGCCCGGGCCGCAGCAGCAAGTCGAATTCCATAAACTCAATACCATGGCGGCGTTTGCTGAGGCGCAAACCTGCCGTCGCCAAGTGTTGCTGCATTACTTTGATGAGAGCGCACTAGAGCCCTGTGGCAACTGCGATATTTGCCTCGATCCGCCTAAGCGTTATAACGGCACCGAAGATGCACAAAAGGTGTTGTCATGTATTTTCCGGTTAGGGCAGCGTTTTGGTATTAATCACTTGATTGAAGTGTTGCGCGGCTCGAAAGGCGCCCCGATTGTTGACCGAGGCCATGACAAACTCACGACTTGGGGGATTGGTAAAGACAAGAGCCATGAGTATTGGTTGAGCGTGATCCGTCAATTGATCCACTTGGGACTGGCGAGTCAGGATGTGACGCGAGGTTCATCTATAACCTTAAACCCATCGGCACGACCTGTACTCAAAGGTGAGGTGGCGTTAATGCTCGCCGAACCTCGCATTCAGTTAACGACCACAAAACGTAAGGTGAGCCAGTCTAAGGCGCCGCTGAATTACGACCGTAAGCTGTTCGCGCGACTCAAGTTACTGCGAAGAACCATAGCTGAGCAGCAGGATGTGCCGCCGTATTTAGTATTTAACGATGCGACGCTGGCGGAAATGGCGGCCATGATGCCGACCAGTGCAGGGGAAATGCTCGCCGTTAACGGGGTAGGCGAGCGTAAACTGAGTCGTTTCGGCGACGCTTTTCTCGATGAAATCGCGGCTTATTTAGCGGGAGAATAATGGTTTGGATTATTCTCACTGATTTTAACCTTGCCCAATTGATTGATACTGGCGCGCTTAATTAAAGACTCTAAGGTATCAAACTGTTGCATTGCCGCGATACCAATATTGACCTTGCTTGAACCCTGCCAAGGCTGAATGCAAGCAACCAACTGACTAACGACTCTTTTAGCACCAGTTGCCGAGGTATGCGGCAGGATAATGACAATTTCATCCATCGAATATCGGATTAACTTATCTTGCTCCCGTAGTCTGTGTTGTAGCTCATCCTGTAAGAGAGGTAGGTCAACTTGACGGATCTGACTCGCATTAAACAATAATAAAGACAGTGGGTAATTACCTTGTTTGGCACTGTTTAATGCTGATGTGACTTGTTGGAGCAGCGTTTCCGCAGGTTCATTACCTTCAATATGTGGGGCACGATTATTCTGTTTATCAATCAAATACCAAATAGCTCCGCCCAATAATGCCATTGCGATTAAGAACAGTGTGCTATAGGCCCAATCGACATTTAGCTCTTGTAGGATTGAATCTTTTTCTAGCGCAGTGCTATTTGGCTCCTGCTGCAGATCTTGTTGATTTAGACGTGCCTTAAACTGCAATATCCGAGCATTATTCATCGCTTGATTGGTGAGCTCGGCCGCTCGATAACGTTTGAGTAAGAAAGAATAGGCTTGTTTAAAATCCCCTTTTTCTAAGTAGTGATCGCTCATGATCCCGTAAAACCCTTTGAGATCTGAGTATTGTTTTAGGTTTTCAGCTTGCTCAATAGCGTGATTCATGAGGATTAAAGCGGCATCTTCTTGATGCTGAGCAAAACGAATTTGGGCGAGTAGGCGAGTTGAACGCATTGTCGCTAATTGTTGATTTTGTTTTTTAAACGTATTAATCGCGATAGAAAGATATTCTTCGGCATTATCGATGCGGCCTTTATCGAGCGCGATTGAGGCCAAAATGGCATAACTGTAGGCGAGTTCAAGTGGCGAACCGAGCTCAGGTAAAAGCGCTTTAGCTTGTTTTTCGAGTTTATCACTGTAATCAAACTCTTGATTATCAAGCGCTATCCGAGCTGCATTGCGTAAAATAAAGTGTAAAACCTTCCCTTTTGCATCGGCACTTTGTATACCTAAGTTGGTGTAATACATGGCTTGGGGGAAATCATGGGTGGCATAAAGTAAATTTCCCATCGCGGCATACACATAGGCCTGTGGTGGCCAAATCCAATTTTGGTTTTGAGTATGAATATCCGGATAAATATCAATCGCGAGGCGTAAATCTTCGATAGCAGAGGAGAAGTTATCAGTGTCAGTATCGAGTTGGCCACGTAAGCGTAAGGCATCGACTAAGGCTTGTGGTTGCTGGTAACGTCGCGCTAGGTTAATGGCTGAATCAAGCAAAGGTAGGGCATTTTGAATATTGTTATAGCTAAGGTTGGCGTCGGCTTGGCAAATCAAAAAGTAAGGTCGTACTTGATCTAGCTTAAGTTGTTTAGCGTTTGCTTCGCCTAATTGAGCAACGTTGATAGCGGCTTCATTTTCCCCTATTTGTAGTAGGTTTTGGCATTTCAATACACTTAATCTGAGTCGATTGATATCTGAGCTTGCACTGGTCGCAAATTGTTTTTCTAACGCTGTTATTTGAGTGAGTGCTTTACTGGGATATTGGTAGACGAGTTCAGTGAGTTCATCTAATTGGTCTATAGCACTGGCCCCAAAGGGAAACAGCCATAACAACAGGCTCAGTACCAAGACGCGAAAATCCATTTTGTGCTCCATATAAAATGCGTAAGTTCTAATATCCCTAATCACTAAGGCGGGATTATAACTTTTCTTAATCGTTTTTTGCATAAAAAACTATTTTTTTCTAAGGGGAATAAGTTAACACATCCCAGTGATTTCTGAATCCAAACAGCGGGTTAATTCTGTGGAATCGATCACTAATTTGGGGATGAAACTCACCGTTATTAGCCTTAAGACAGGTTGAATGAGTGGAACATGAAAAAATTAGGGTTGACACTATCGGCTAGGCAAGTTAAATATTAACCGTCCTCAATAATTCAAACAGAATAAATATACAGATTAAATGAATATTATTAGCCGCAAACTCGACCTCCTCCTTCTCTCTCTCGCGGTTTATACGCGGAGGTCTTAGTGTTGCACGCTCGATAAAGAGGCAAAGCATTCACAAACCCCGCACCGATGTTGCGGGGTTTTTTGTATCTGAATACGGCAAAAATTAACTAACGAACGGTGACGTTCCATGGAGAAGCGAGATGTCTAACAGAGTCATAATATTTGATACTACCTTGCGTGATGGTGAGCAGGCGTTAGCCGCAAGTTTGTCGGTCAAAGAAAAACTACAGATCGCTATGGCGCTGGAACGTCTGGGTGTGGATGTGATGGAAGTGGGTTTTCCGGTTTCTTCGCCCGGTGATTTTGAGTCAGTGCAGACCATAGCGCGTACCATCAAAAATAGCCGCGTTTGTGCCTTATCCCGCGCATTGGAAAAGGACATAGATGCTGCGGCGCAGGCCTTGTCTGTTGCAGATCAATTCCGTATCCATACCTTTATCTCGACCTCGACGATTCACGTTGAGAGCAAGTTGAAGCGTTCTTTCGATCAAGTGTTAGAGATGGCCGTAGGCGCGGTGAAGTATGCCCGCCGTTTTACCGACGATGTGGAATTTTCCTGTGAGGATGCGGGGCGTACGCCCATCGATAATCTATGTCGTATGGTAGAAGCCGCTATTCGTGCGGGCGCGCGCACCATTAATATTCCCGATACGGTCGGTTACACAGTGCCCAGCGAGTTTGGCAATATCATTCAAACTTTGTTTAATCGGGTACCGAATATCGACCAAGCGGTGATCTCAGTGCATTGCCACGATGACTTAGGTTTGTCTGTGGCTAACTCGATAACTGCAGTGCAACACGGTGCGCGTCAAATTGAATGTACGATCAATGGCATAGGTGAGCGTGCGGGTAACTGTTCACTGGAAGAGATCGCGATGATTTTAGCGACGCGTAAGGGGATGTTGGGATTAGAAACGGGCATTAATGCCAAAGAAATTCACCGTACTTCTAATTTAGTCAGCCAGTTATGCAATATGCCAGTGCAGGCGAACAAGGCTATTGTCGGTGCCAATGCCTTTACCCATTCGTCGGGCATTCATCAGGATGGCATGTTAAAAGCACAAAATACCTATGAAATCATGACGCCAGAAAGCATAGGTTTGAATCGCAACAACTTGAATATGACCTCGCGCTCGGGTCGCCATGTGATCAAGCATCGCATGGAGGAAATGGGCTATAGCGAGCACGATTACAATATGGATACTCTGTATGAAGAGTTTCTAAAATTGGCAGATAAAAAAGGCCAAGTATTTGATTATGATTTAGAAGCCTTAGCCTTTATGGAAGCGCAGGCCGAAGAAGACAATCACTATCAATTGCAGCAATTAGTGGTGCAGTCTGACTCAACTGAAGGCGTTGCTACGGCGACTGTGCGTATCGAAGTGGGCGGCGAAATTAAAACCGAAGCCGCAACGGGTAATGGTCCTGTCGATGCTGCCTATAACGCGATTGCTCGCGCAACTGATCGCCGAATCGATATCATCAGCTACAAGCTAGGCGCTAAGGGCGTAGGTCAAAATGCCTTAGGCCAAGTGGATATTACCGCGGTTTATCACGAGCAAAACTTTCACGGCGTAGGTTTGGCAACCGATGTGGTTGAAGCCTCGGCACGCGCTTTAGTGCATGTAATGAACTTAACGTGCCGCGCAGACAAGGTCGCCGATTACAAACAAAGCATGCAAAAAAATCGAGAGCTAGGCGGCGTCTAGTCGCTAAAAGCATCCAAAGAATAGCAAGGTCGAGCATAAAGCATTTACATTTAAAGGAGTTGGCTGGCGTATGAGTTATCAAATAGCAGTATTAGCAGGGGATGGGATCGGTCCTGAAGTGATGGCAGAGGCGCGTAAAGTGCTGCGCGAGGTTGAAGCGCGTTTCGATTTGAGTATCGAATACACTGAATTCGATGTTGGCGGTATTGCCATCGATAACCACGGTTGTCCCTTACCCGATGCCACGCTAAAGGGCTGTGAAGCGGCCGATGCGATCCTATTTGGCTCGGTAGGCGGCCCTAAGTGGGAAAAGTTACCGCCAAATGAGCAACCTGAGCGCGGCGCGCTATTGCCTCTGCGTGGTCACTTCGAACTATTCTGTAATCTGCGCCCAGCAAAATTGCATGATGGCTTAGAACATATGTCGCCGCTGCGTAGCGATATTTCCGCCCGTGGCTTTGATGTTTTATGTGTGCGCGAGTTAACCGGCGGCATTTATTTTGGTAAGCCGAAGGGCCGTCAAGGCGAAGGCGAAAATGAAGAAGCCTTCGATACCATGCGTTATAGCCGCCGCGAAATTAGCCGTATCGCCCGCATCGCCTTCGAAGCCGCCCGTGGTCGCCGTAAAAAAGTGACCTCAGTGGATAAAGCCAACGTGCTCGCCTGTTCAGTGTTATGGCGCCAAGTGGTCGAAGAAGTGGCGGTGGACTTCCCCGATGTCGAGCTTGAACACATTTATATCGATAATGCGACCATGCAGTTGCTACGTCGTCCCGATGAGTTCGATGTGATGCTATGTTCTAACCTGTTCGGCGACATTTTATCCGACGAAATCGCGATGTTAACGGGTTCTATGGGCTTGTTGTCATCGGCGAGCATGAACAGCACTGGCTTTGGTTTATTTGAACCAGCGGGTGGCAGTGCGCCGGATATCGCGGGCAAAGGCATTGCAAACCCTATCGCCCAAATTCTGTCGGCGGCATTAATGTTGCGCCACAGCCTAAAGCAAGAAGAAGCCGCCTGTGCGATTGAGCGTGCCGTAAGCAAAGCATTAAATTCTGGCTACTTAACCGGTGAGCTATTGAGCAGTGACAAGCGTAGCCAAGCTAAATCAACCGCCGAGATGGGTGACTTTATCGCCAATACTATAAAGGAAGGTGTGTAATGACGACTGTGCCAAAAAACTCGGTGGCAAAAACGCTGTATCAAAAAGTATGGGATGCCCACGTTGTAGCGACTCCTGAAGGTGAAGCGCCGATCATTTATGTCGACAGACATTTAGTCCATGAAGTGACTTCTCCCCAAGCATTTAGTGGCTTAAAAGTGGCGGGCCGCAAACTGCGTGCACCGGAAAAAACCTTTGCTACTATGGATCACAACACTTCGACCCGTAGCGCCAGCTTGGGTGCCCTAAGCCCGATGGCGCGCACTCAGGTGGAAACCTTAGCGCAAAACTGTAAATACTTTGGCGTGCGTTTATACGACATTCACCATCCTAATCAAGGGATTGTGCATGTAATGGGCCCTGAATTGGGTATCACCTTGCCGGGAACTGTGATTGTCTGTGGCGATTCCCATACCGCCACCCATGGCGCCTTTGGCGCATTGGCGTTTGGCATTGGTACATCGGAAGTTGAGCACGTTCTAGCAACGCAAACGCTGCGTCAGTTAAAAGCTAAAACCATGAAGATTGAAGTGCGTGGTCATGTCACCGAGGGCGTGACCGCCAAAGATATCGTCCTCGCTATTATTGGCAAAATCGGCATGGATGGTGGCACGGGTTACGTGGTGGAGTTCTGCGGTGAGGCGATTGAAGCCCTGTCGATGGAAGGCCGCATGACAGTGTGCAACATGGCGATTGAAATGGGCGCTAAGGCGGGCATGGTCGCGCCGGATCAAACCACTTTCGACTATTTAGCAGGCCGTGAATTTGCACCTAAGGGCGAAGATTGGGCAGAGGCTGTCGCTTACTGGCAAGCCATTAAAACCGATGACGGCGCGGTGTTTGATGCTGTCGTTGAGTTAGATGCTGCCGATATTGCGCCGCAATTGACTTGGGGTACAAACCCTGGCCAAGTCGTAGCGATCGATGGAAAAGTGCCAAATCCTATTGATGAAGTAAATCCAAGTACCCGAGCTAGTATGGAAAAGGCCCTAGAATATATTGGCCTGAGTGCGGGTACGCCTATGACAGACATCAGTATCAACAAAGTATTTATCGGTTCTTGTACTAATTCTCGGATTGAAGATTTACGCAGCGCTGCCGTGCATGCTAAAGGTCGTAAAGTCGCGAACGGTGTCACTGCGATTGTCGTACCTGGTTCTGGTCAAGTGAAAGCCCAAGCCGAAGCCGAAGGCTTAGATAAAATCTTTATCGAAGCCGGGTTTGAGTGGCGTTTACCGGGTTGTTCTATGTGTTTAGCGATGAACGATGACAGATTAGAGGCGGGCGATCGCTGTGCCTCGACCAGTAATCGTAATTTCGAAGGTCGCCAAGGCCGTGGCAGTCGCACCCATTTAGTGAGCCCGGCAATGGCCGCCGCCGCTGCGGTGGCTGGGCATTTTGTCGATATTCGTAAACCTTACTAATTACCGTAAACCCAAGAGGAGAAGTTAATGCAACCTTTTACGACCCATACCGGGCTTGCGGTCATGATCGACAGCACCAATATCGATACTGATCAAATCATTCCTAAACAGTTTTTGTCTAAGGTGACGCGCGATGGTTTTGGGGTGCACTTATTTCATGACTGGCGTTATTTAGATGATGCGGGCGATGTGCCCAATCCTGAGTTTTCATTGAACCAGTCTCGTTATAAAGGCGCTTCAATTCTTTTGTCGCAGGAAAACTTTGGTTGTGGTTCAAGCCGTGAACATGCGCCTTGGGCGCTGGCAGACTTTGGTTTGCGCGCTATTATAGCGCCGAGTTTTGCCGACATTTTTTACGGCAACTCAATCAATAATGGCCTATTGCCTGTGGCGTTAACCCATGCGCAGGTGCGTCAGTTGATGGACGAAGTGGCGGCAGAAGAAGGCGCGCAAATCACGGTTGATCTCACCAGCTGTAAAGTGATTGCACCGTCAGGTGCTGAGTTTAGTTTTACGCTGGCAGAGTCGGCGAGACATAAGTTACTCAATGGGTTAGATGCTATTGGGCTGACCTTGTCCCATGCTGCGCAAATCAGTCAGTACGAAACTCAAATCCAAGGTTGGCGCCGCTAAACTTTCAGCGCACATTTGTACTCGTGTTGAGTCTATATTTAAGCGCCTAGGTTAATACCTAGGCGTTTTTGTTTTAAATCTCAAAACACTCTTAATTTAATTAATTGTATTTTAAAGCATAAATTTTTATTGTCGTTTTGATACTAGAAAATTTTATTCTCTGCAGTGATTTATGCTGTATTTGTCGAGTTTAAATGATTTACAGGTGTTCCAAAGTTTTAATTTTTTATCTTATTGTTTAATATTGGTATTTGTTTGGTTCATAATTTGAATCTCACGACTGTCGTGAATGATTTTTGAGTGTTTAAAGGTCATTTTTTGTTTTAATGGTGACATGCGTCACTAAATCTGTTTTAAAGTCGCATCTCTTTAGAGTTTTTGTCTGTTTTATCTCCTTTGGTTGCAAACATCTTCTGCATAAGTAAACTGCTGCGCATTCAATATGGAGTGTTTGCTCTATTTTGCCTGAACGCCACAGTACTCATCTAAGTAGTACAGATAACAATAATATGATTAGAGAATAACAATGCAAAAACGTCTTCTGACTTTGGCTGTCACTGCAGCCTTGTTAAGTTCAACGACTCAACTCCATGCCGCGGGTTTTCAACTTGCGGAATACTCTGCTACAGGTTTAGGTCGCGCCTTTGCGGGTGAAGCCGCTATGGCGGATAACGCTTCGGCTCAAGGTCGAAATCCTGCCATGCTCACTTATTTAGAAGGACGTCAGTTGTCCGCGGGTGGCATTTACGTTATGCCAAACGTCGATGTGACAGGTGATGTGAGCCTTAGCTCACCGTTAATTGGTCCAAATCCTGTTGTTATGAAAGGTGGCGATGCACTAGATGTAGCTGATGACGCACTTGTGCCAAATTTTTATTATTCAAATCAGCTAAATGATCAATGGACTTGGGGCCTAGCGGTAAACTCTAATTATGGTCTAGCCACTGAATTACCCGCGACCCACGCAGCGGCTATTTTTGGTAATAAGACTTCGGTTACGACCGTTGAATTTAATCCAAACATCGCTTATCGCATCAATGATGCTGTCAGCGTCGGTGCTGGTGTACGTATCGTTTATGGTGAGGGCGAAATCGGTGCCTCATTACCAGGTTGGGTTGATGGTATCAAACCTGCTCTGCCGGCTCCTGTGCAGGCAGTGTTACCTCCAGGTGGCACTGAGCTGAAAAGCATGAAGGGTGATGATGTGGGTTATGGCTGGCAGTTAGGTGCCAGTTGGCAGATTAATCCGGCTCACCGTTTGGGTTTTGCTTATCACAGCGGCGTGCAACTGGACTTAGATGGCCATGCGTCTGGTGTTCTGTACACTGGCGGCCAAGATGTGTCCATTGAAGGTTATTTACCGCTTGAATTGCCCGCTTTTGCAGAGATAGCTTCCCATCACCAATTGACCGATAACTGGGCCATGCATGCGAGTGTGAACTGGACAGATTGGAGCGTATTCGATCAACTAGTGGCTTATTTCCCTGGTGAAGTTAAACCTAAGGGCGGTTTAGAGTCTGATTTAGTTAAAGAAGAGCACTTCGAAGATAACTGGCGCTTCGCGCTAGGGACGACTTATCAAGTGAATAACGACTGGTTAGTGCGTGCCGGTGTTGCTTTAGATAAAACGGCGGCAAATGACGAGTGGCGCACAACCACAATTCCAGACTCTGACCGTCTGTGGTTCTCTGTGGGCGCAGGTTATCAGGCAACTAAGAACCTGAACGTTGATTTTGCTGTGACTTATATTAAAGCGACTGGCGATGCGCCAATCAATGAACAGCAAAACCTATTGAACCTAGCGACTGTTAACTTTAACGGCGAAGCAAGCGGCGATGTATGGCTTGCGGGTATCCAAATGAGCTACAAGATGTAAGTTCAGTATGTTAAAAAAAGCCCTGAATCTTCAGGGCTTTTTTATGGCTATAGCATGGTGGAGTGATCTTGTTTTACGGCTTGCTTGCTGGTCACGGCGGTAAATTCCGAATATATTCACTGCATAAGTCGGTGGATCATGTTAATTCTCCCTAGCATAAAAAGGCAGCGGAGAGTTCAGATAGGATAGTAGCGTGCAGAAAAAATACGTGGTGGCCTTAGATCAAGGCACGACCAGCTCAAGGGCGATAGTGTTCGATCACGACGCAAACATTGTCAGCGTGTCCCAGCGGGAATTTACCCAGTTGTACCCTAATCCGGGTTGGGTCGAGCATGATCCCATGGAGATTTGGGCAAGTCAAAGTTCAGTGTTAATTGAAGTATTGGCGCGTGCGGGTATTCACAGCGATGAAGTGGCCGCCATTGGCATTACCAATCAGCGGGAAACCACTGTTATATGGGAGAAGGCCACAGGTAAACCTATTTATAACGCGATAGTGTGGCAGTGCCGTCGCAGCGCTGAGATTTGTGAGCAACTCAAAGCTCAAGGGTTAGAAGAATATGTGCGTGAGAATACCGGTTTATTACTCGACCCTTATTTTTCAGGCACTAAGATCAAATGGATTCTAGATAATGTGCCCAATGCCCGTGAGCAAGCCGAGCGTGGTGAGTTGTTGTTCGGCACTATCGATACTTGGCTCGTGTGGAAGTTAACCGAGGGCAAGGTGCATGTCACCGATCCCACCAATGCTGCCCGCACTCTACTATTCAATATCCATAGCCTGACTTGGGATAATAAGTTACTCGAAGCCTTAGATATTCCGGCGTCTATGTTGCCAGAAGTTAAACCTTCCTGCAGCGTGTATGGTACAACACGGATTGCTGGCGAAGGCAGTGAAATCCAAGTTGCAGGAATGGCGGGCGATCAACAGGCTGCGCTTTTTGGTCAGTTATGTGTCGAGCCCGGCATGGCGAAGAATACCTACGGTACTGGTTGTTTTTTGTTGATGAATACAGGGACAAAAGCGGTGCGCTCAAACCATGGCTTATTGACCACAGTTGCCGTGGGGCCTAAGGGTGAAGTGAACTATGCCCTCGAAGGTTCAGTCTTTATGGGCGGCGCGACCATTCAATGGCTGCGGGATGAACTGGGGCTTATTCGTGACGCCAGTGATACTGAGTACTTTGCCTCTAAGGTCGCCGATACTAATGGCGTGTATCTGGTGCCCGCTTTTGTGGGATTGGGTGCACCTTATTGGGATCCCAATGCCCGTGGTGCGCTATTTGGTCTGACACGCGGGGCGAATCGTAATCATATTATTCGGGCGGCGTTAGAATCCATCGCTTATCAGAGTAAAGATTTACTTGATGCCATGACCAAAGACAGTGGCGTCAGCCTTAAGCGTTTAAAGGTGGATGGCGGCGCGGTCGCTAATGATTTTTTGATGCAATTTCAAGCCGACATTACCGATGTCGAAGTGTTAAGGCCAAGCGTTTGTGAGACAACCGCTTTGGGTGCGGCATTTTTAGCTGGGTTGGCAGTGGGCTTTTGGGAGAGTGTGATAGAGCTTGAGCACAAAGCCTGTATCGATAAGCATTTTATCCCTAATATCGATGCCCAGACTCGAGTACAGTTATACGCAGGTTGGCAGGACGCGGTGGCCAGAACTCGAACTTAAACAATACGCCTTGAGGCGGCATTGGTTTGAGATAAAACTTAATTTGAGGTATCGCATGATTCGAAATCTGGCCTGATTTCAGACATGCTCGATAGTGCTGCTAAAAAGAGGCTAATAAAAAGGCGCTAATCCAATGGGATTGCGCCTTTTCCGTTTTATATCAGTACGGATTTATACTTCTAGATCAATGATATGTTGGCTCGGTGGCTTCTTGATTTCTGCGGAATCATCGGTCACTTCAAGTACGACACCTTCTTTTAGTTTTAGCGTTTCGCTTTCATCCGATGCACGGCGTTTCTTATTTTTATTGTTATCTGATTCTTTGCGTCTTTCCCTGACTTTAGTATTGCGGCTTTCTAACGCTGGAGGTAACTGCGACTGCGGTGTTTCATGGCTATCGGGGGTATTTGCGCTTGCACTGCTGACTTGGTCAACAACCCGTTTAGGGTGAAACACGGCTTTTACTGGCTGTGCCAGCATGGCATAAATGCTATCCAATCCACTCATAACGCCTCCTTGTTATTACACCTCTTAATATGATATCGGCTGAAGTCGGTCAATATTTAGACTATACGCCGTTTAACTTGTTAAGGCGAATAAGGCGATCCATTAGGTAGCTAGTGCGGGTATAAGGTGAATGTATAGGGTGAAAGTGGTTCTTTTGGTGGATTTTACGTGGGATTTTTGATCTTTCTCGCAATCGCGACATTAATATTCAGCCATTAGTAAAAAGATGAACGTCTTTATTTGGAATAAAAATTTAGATTTTTATGCTGATTTAAACTCTTTTTTGACTGTCGAATAAGGATGGACGTAAGTTTGTTTTGTTGCGTTTTTGAGTTTGACGTTATTTCTCGACCCGTAAAATCCCACAAATACAGAAATAATTCCCCATTTTTTTCATCGCAAGCACCTGAAAGCAAAAGGTTGCTGAATATATCGGCGCTATTTATTCCTGTTGTTTCCTCTGTTTAGTCAATCTCTAATGGTTTTTCTTGTCAAAAGTTTGTCGCGAGGTTAAGTGCTCAACATGCGGCTAACCCGCTTGCCGACTGGATTTATAAAAGGATCCCATCCCTTGACAATGCTTGTCGACTGTCCCTAAACTTAGCAGTTGTGGGAAATAGTGGATATTTGTGGATCAAAAATCAAAGGATAGGATGAATTAGCGTGTTTCGTGGAGCCAGTGCTATCAACTTAGATACAAAGGGACGGATCGCTATTCCAGTGCGATACCGCGAACCTTTGCAGCTTGAGCACCAAGGCCGCATCGTGATTACCGTCGATATCCAATCCGCCTGTTTACTCTTGTATCCCATTCACGAATGGGAATTGATCGAAGCTAAGTTGTTGAAGCTTTCAGATACCGATAAAACCCAGAGATCTTTAAAACGCCTGTTACTCGGCTACGCCCACGAAGTGGAGCTCGACAGTAATGGGCGCATATTACTGCCGCCACCGTTAAGGCAATATGCCAATTTAGATAAGCGCATCATGCTGGTGGGGCAATTGAATAAATTTGAGCTGTGGGATGAGCAATCTTGGCTGCAGCAAATTGATGAATGTCAGGAAACGATTCGAAGTGAGGATCTCGTTAATAATGAGCGCCTCGCGGATTTTTCACTTTAACGAGTCGTGATAACTAAATAAGAAGAGAGTAATGAGTCAAGAATTTGCCCATTTATCCGTACTGCTAGCAGAAACGGTTGGCGGTTTAAACATCAAAGACGATGGCATCTATATCGATGGCACGTTCGGCCGCGGTGGTCATTCAAGACAAGTATTACAACAACTCGGTGAACATGGTCGATTGATCGCCATCGATCGTGATCCTCAAGCGATTGAAGCGGCCAAACAATTTGCTGACGATCCACGCTTTCAAATCGTGCATGGTGGCTTTGGCCAATTAGCCGATTACGTTGAAGAGCTTGGGCTTGTGGGCAAAATAGATGGCGTATTACTCGATTTAGGTGTGTCTTCACCTCAGCTCGACGATGCCGAACGTGGCTTTAGTTTTATGCGTGATGGCCCACTCGATATGCGTATGGATAACAGTCAAGGCCAAACGGCTGCGCAATGGTTGGCTCGTGCCGAAATTGAAGATATGGCTTGGGTATTTAAAACCTACGGTGAAGAGAAAAATGCTCGCCATATTGCCCGTTGTATTGCTGCCGACCGTGAGAAAACGCCTTTTTTACGTACCAAAGATTTAGCCGATTTAATTGCGCGTATCACTAAAAATAAAGAACGTAATAAGCACCCTGCGACTCGGGTGTTTCAAGCAATCCGCATTTATATCAATAGTGAATTAGATCAAATTGATCAGGCACTTGAAGGAGCCGTCAATGTGCTCGCACCCCAAGGACGCTTGTCGGTCATCAGTTTCCATTCTTTAGAAGATCGTATCGTGAAGCGTTTTATTCGTCGTCATAGCCAAGGCGAAAGTGTGCCGCACGGTTTTCCGGTTACTGAAGATCAAATTAACAAGTCACGTAAGTTACGTGCCGTGGGCAAGGCGATTATGCCATCCGACGAAGAAATCGAACGCAATGCCAGAGCTCGCAGCTCAGTGTTACGCATTGCCGAGCGTTTAGATTACTAAGGGGCGCACTGTGAGTAAGCCCTCGATTAATCTGCCACGGATCGTTTTACATGATTTATGGCTGCACAAATGGATCTTGTTATTAGCCTTGCTTGTGCTGAGTAATGCGGTTGCCGTGGTTTATGGCAGCCATGTTAGCCGTCAACTGACAACCCAGTGGGACCAGTTACTGCAGGAGCGAGATAGATTAGATATTGAGTGGCGCAATTTATTATTAGAAGAGCAATCGCAGACTGAGCACAGTCGTATTACGCGTATTGCCTCTAAGGAACTCAACATGAGTCGTCCGTTACCCAGCGAAGAAGTTGTGGTAAAGGTGCCGTGAGTATAGGGAAGATATGACTAGGCAAGCGAAAATCAAACGGGTAAGCAAACCGCAAAAACCTCAATTGATCCACTGGCGTTTATACGTAGTGGTCGGGTTTGTGTGTGCGTTGTTTTGCAGCCTAGTGGGACGCGCAGCTTACATTCAAATTATCGAGCCCGACAAATTACGTCACGAAAGTGACATGCGAACATTGCGGACCACAAGTCGTGAAGTGCAGCGTGGCTTGATCACCGACCGTAATGGCGACATGCTGGCCGTGAGCGTACCTGTACGAGCCGTCTGGGCCGATCCAAAACAAGTCAATGATAGTAATGGTTTTGCCGATATGCGCCGCTGGCAAGCCTTAGCCGATGTGTTGCATGAGCCCCTCGAAGATTTGTTAGAGCGAGTGCGCAGTAACCCCACTAAACGCTTCACCTACTTGAAACGCCAAATTACCCCTGCGGTTGCGGACTATATTACTCAGCTTAAATTACCCGGTGTATTTCTAAAGTCCGAATCTCGCCGCTATTATCCTGGTGGTGAAATCACAGCTCAGTTAATCGGCATCACTAACATAGATGATGTTGGGATTGAAGGTGTTGAAAATGCTTACAATAGTTGGTTAACAGGTACGCCTTCCAAACAAAAAGTGCGTAAGTCACGCGATGGTCATGTCGTCGAGCGTCTGGATATAGTGCAGGAAGGTGAGAGCCCTAACGATCTCGTGCTGAGTATCGATCATAGGATCCAACAATTAGCCTATCGCGAACTAAAACGCACCACTGAGATGAACCAAGCGACTTCGGGTTCGATTGTCGTCCTCGACATTCACACGGGTGAAGTCTTGGCAATGGTGAATACGCCTTCGTATAACCCCAATGCGCGCGACAATCTGCAAACCTTCAGAATGCGTAACCGTGCTATGACAGATACCTTTGAGCCGGGTTCGACCATTAAGCCATTTGTGGTTGCCGCAGCGCTTGAAGCTGGCACAGTTAAATCGACCGATATTATTGCCACTTCACCGGGTTGGATGCGTTTAGGTGGTCGCCAAGTACGTGACCCCGCCAACTACGGCGATATGAGTTTGGCGCGTATTTTGGCTAAATCCAGTAACGTCGGCATCAGTAAATTGGCTTTGTCTATTCCGGTGCAGCAACTGCTCGGTACTTATCAATCCATGGGACTTGGCAGTTTTTCGGGAATTAACCTCACGGGTGAAAGCGCTGGCTTGATTCAAGATCGCCACCGTTGGTCAGACTTTGAACGTGCCACCTTGTCGTTTGGTTACGGCTTAACGGCAACAACACTTCAACTTGCGCGCATGTATGCCACCTTAGGCAATGGCGGCACTTTGTTTCCAGTCTCGATAATGAAACTGAAAAAGCCACCTGTCGGTGAGCGAGTCATTTCTGAAAATGTGGCCCACGATGTAATGCAAATGCTGGTCGGTGTAACGGAAAAAGGCGGCACTGGCACTTTAGCGCACATCGATGGTTATCCAGTTGCAGGTAAGTCTGGCACAAGTCGTAAGGCAGTTGCTGGTGGTTATGGTGATGATTATGTTGCTTTATTTGCGGGTGTTGCTCCTGCGAATAATCCTAGATTAGCGATAGTGGTGGTAGTGAATGAGCCTAAGGGCGATCTCTATTATGGTGGTTCAGTGGCGGGGCCTGCATTTGCCAAAGTCATGTCTGGCGCACTGCAAATGTTAAACGTTGAACCCATTACCGATAAAGAACAAGTGCAATTGGCGGGAATCGCCGCTGGGAGAGCAGAATGATGTTATTACGGGATTTGCTAGCGCCTTGGCTACATTATGCTGGCGCGCAGTCCTTCAATGATCTGACCTTAGATAGCCGCGCAATACGTCGCGGCGATGTGTTTTTGGCTCTGCCAGGACATAAGGTCGATGGCAGACAGTTTATTGAAAAAGCCTTAGATTTAGGTGCCGCATGCGTATTAGTTCACACGGATGATGCTGACCAACATGGCAAAGTGTTACTGGGTGATAATGCCGAGCACGGTGTGCAGATTTATTTCTTTCAGTTAAGTCGTCAGGTATCGGCAATTGCCGCCCAGCGTTATCCCTTAGCGCACAAGTCTGCCGTTATGCCATCCCTTGGGGTTATCAGCATTACCGGAACTAACGGTAAAACCTCTACGAGTCAACTCATTGCACAACTGGTGACTTCATTGGGGCGCAAAGCCGCCGTCATGGGAACCCTTGGTAATGGTCTCTGGGGGGCTTTAGTCGATAGCGGTAATACCACAGCCGATGCGATTACCTTAATGCGTCAGTTGCATGAGTTTGAAGCCCAAGGCGCGAGTGTCTGCGCCATGGAAGTGTCAAGTCACGGCTTAGTGCAAGGCCGCGTCGACGCAGTACCATTCGATGTTGCCGTGTTTACTAATCTGACACGCGATCACCTCGATTACCACGGCGATATGGAAAGCTATGCCGCCGCTAAACAAAGCCTATTTCGTTTCAGCACTTTAGGTCACGGTTTATTGAATCTCGACGATGCAGTTGGCGCCTCTTGGTTGACTGAGCTTAAGCCTGTGCCTGCGCAGATTTGGGGTTTTAGCATTGAAGGTCATCAAGGTGCTGCTTTTTATACTAAAAATGCCAAGTTTGACGATCAAGGTGTCAGTGCAACCTTAGTGTGGCCCGAGGGCGAGACTCAAATTCACTCGCCACTTCTTGGTGCCTTTAATCTCTCTAATTTACTCGCGGCGTTATCGGCCTTGTATCTGCAAGGTTTTGATATGAAAGCGTTAGCCGAGCAGGTGCAATATTTAACGCCCGTTGCAGGTCGTATGGAGCGTTTCACTACAGCGGATAACATCACCTTAGTGGTCGATTATGCCCATACACCCGATGCGATCGAACAAGCGTTAAACGCGCTACGTCACCATTGTGCCGGTGATTTATGGTGCGTGTTTGGTTGTGGCGGCGACCGTGATAAGGGCAAGCGTCCTTTGATGGGTCAAGCTGCAGAACAGTATGCCGACCGTATTATGGTGACCAGCGACAATGCGCGCAGTGAAGATCCCGCGCAAATTATTACCGATATTATCCAAGGGCTTGCAATCCCTGAGCAGGCATTGACTGAGGTTGACCGTATCGCAGCAATTAAAGAGGTTGTGGCATTGGCTAAACCTGGCGATGTGATCTTGCTGGCGGGCAAGGGCCACGAAACTTACCAAGAGGCGGCAGGTGTGCGTCATGACTATGATGAACGCGCTCTGGCACGCCAGTTATCGGAGCAATCAAGATGATCCCTCTTTCTCTCGAGACCCTGAGTCAGCACTTAGGTACGTTTCGAGTCGGTGACGACGTCACCATCCAAGATTTAAGCAGTGATAGCCGCAAAATCGGCGCTGCAACCCTGTTTGTTGCCTTAAAGGGTGAGCGCTTTGACGGCCATGATTTTGCAGCAACAGCTATTGCGAACGGCGCCGCGGCGTTAATGGTTGAGCGTGAGTTAGCTTTTGATATCCCGCAGCTCATTGTGGCTGATTGTCAAAAGGCCATGGGTGCGATTGGTGCTTATGTTCGTGACCAGATCAATCCGATTTGTGTTGCTTTGACTGGCTCAAACGGCAAAACCAGCGTGAAGGAAATGATTGCGACCATTCTGTCGGCAAAGCATCAAATCCTCTATACCGCTGGCAATTTTAATAATGAGATTGGTGTGCCGCTCACTTTGCTGCGTTTAACGCCAGCGGATGAGTTTGGGATATTCGAGCTCGGCGCTAACCATAAAGGTGAAATCGATTACACCTCGGGACTCGTGCGTCCAAACGTCGCGCTGGTGAATAACGTCGGCAGCGCCCATTTAGAAGGATTTGGATCGCAAGCGGGTGTCGCACAGGCGAAGTCAGAAATTTTTAATCATCTGCAGGCCGATGGCACTGCCATCATCAATGCCGATGATGCCTTCGCTGATTTTATGAGCGTTAAGGCAAGACCTTATAAGCAACTGAGCTTCTCCCAGCAAGATGGTGCCGCTAAACGTCATATCGACGTGATAGCGACAGGCCATAAGACTAATGCGGATGGTTGCTATCGTTTTATGCTCAATTATTTAGGTGAATCTTGCCAAGTGGTATTGCCGTTGGCGGGTCGTCATCAGGTGAGTAATGCTCTCGCCGCTGCAAGTGTTTGTATTGCTTTGGGATTGAGTTTGACTGAAATATCTGAAGGCTTGAGCCAATTAACGCCAGTGAAAGGACGTATGCAGCCGAGTCAATTGGGACGCGTGCGTCTAATCGACGATAGCTATAACGCAAATCCTGTGTCCGTTGGCGCTGCGATCGCTTGGTTAAAGGAAATTTCTGAAAATCGCTGTCTGGTACTGGGAGATTTAGGAGAATTAGGCGACAATGCGCCCCTTTTACACGCTGAACTAGGGCAACTGGCCAAGCAACAGGGGATTGATGCCTTGTTTTGTACCGGAACTTTAAGTCAGCACACGAGCCAAGCTTTCGGTGCGGAGCACTATGACAGTGTGGCGACGTTAGTAGAAAAACTTATAAAGCATATAAACCAGTTGCCGGGACAGGTAACGGTTCTCGTTAAAGGTTCACGTAGCGCCGCCATGGAGCGGGTCGTGGATGGCCTAACAGTAGCCTTCGGGCGTGGGGAGTTAGTGTAAATGCTGGTATATCTGGCCGAGTATTTAACCCGTTTTCATACCGGGTTTAACGTGTTTTCCTATGTAACATTTCGAGCCATTTTAGGCTTATTGACTGCATTGGTTTTTAGCTTATGGTTTGGCCCTAAACTGATTGAACGTTTGCAATTACTGCAAATTGGTCAGGTTGTGCGTAACGATGGTCCAGAATCACATTTTAGTAAGCGTGGCACGCCGACTATGGGGGGCTTGCTGATATTGGCTGCTATTTTCATCAGCGTATTGCTGTGGGGCGATCTCGGTAGCCGCTATGTGTGGGTCATGCTGTTTGTGCTCGGCAGTTTCGGTTTGATCGGTTTTATCGACGATTATCGCAAAGTGGTGCGTAAAGACACTAAAGGTTTGATCGCGCGCTGGAAGTACATTCTGCAATCTTTGGCTGCGCTGCTTATTGCTTTTTTTCTGTATGCCACAGCGGCAAATCCAGGCGAAACCCAATTAGTGGTGCCTTTCTTTAAAGACGTGATGCCACAACTCGGCGCCGTATTTATCGTATTGGCGTACTTCACGATAGTGGGTTCGAGTAATGCGGTGAACTTAACCGATGGTCTCGATGGTTTGGCGATTATGCCGACGGTAATGGTCGCGGCGGCGTTTGCCTTGATTGCTTATTTGTCGGGTCACGCGCAGTTTGCAAACTACTTACATATTCCGCATTTACCTGGCTCGGGTGAGCTTGTGATTGTCTGTACCGCCATTGTCGGTGCGGGTCTAGGCTTTTTATGGTTCAACACTTATCCCGCGCAAGTCTTCATGGGCGATGTGGGTTCACTGTCATTAGGTGCTGCACTTGGCACGATCGCAGTGCTTGTTCGCCAAGAAATTTTGTTAGTGATCATGGGCGGCGTGTTCGTGATGGAAACTCTGTCGGTGATCCTGCAGGTGGGTTCGTACAAGTTACGCGGCCAGCGTATTTTCCGCATGGCGCCGATCCACCATCACTATGAGTTAAAAGGTTGGCCTGAACCTCGAGTGATAGTGCGTTTTTGGATTATCTCGATATTCCTCGTCTTACTTGGCTTAGCCACGTTGAAGTTAAGGTAATTGGTTATGCAAAATCAGTATTCACACATAGTGTTAGGTTTGGGGGCCACGGGCTTGTCCGTGGTGCGCTATTTGTGTGGAAAGGGCATTACGCCATTGGTGATGGACAGTCGTCGGCAGCCTCCGGGCGCCGAAACGTTAGCGACGTCTTTTCCTGATGTGAAGCTGATTTCTGGCGGATTCGATTGCCGTTATCTTGTGCAAGCGACGCAGATCATTATCAGTCCCGGCATTGCCACTTATACCCCAGAGGTGCGTGCCGCTGTGGATATGGGCATTGAGGTGATTGGCGATGTGGAGCTATTTGCCCGTGAGATTGCTGACCGTAAACCTTGTGTGATTGGCATTACTGGCTCTAACGGAAAATCGACCGTCACTACGCTGGTGGGCGAGATGGCAAGGGAAGCGGGTATTGCTGTTGCCGTCGGAGGTAATATCGGTGTGCCTGCGCTGGATTTACTGCATGAAAATGCGGACTTATTTGTGCTTGAGTTGTCGAGCTTTCAATTGGAAACCACCCACAGTCTTAAGTGTGTGGTGGCGACCTGTTTGAATATCAGCGAAGACCACATGGACAGATACAGTGACATCGATGCCTACCGCGAGGCTAAATTACGCTTATATAAACAAACCCGTGCCGTACTTTTTAATCGTGACGATAAACTGACCGTACCACCAGAACCAATGAACCAAAACAGTTTTGGTTTAGCGGCGCCAGAAGCGGACGAATGGGGTATCAGCGACAGCAAGATTTATCACGGCAGCAGCGAAATAATGCCGATCACTGAAGTGTCGCTGATTGGCAGCCATAACCATGCCAACCTACTTGCGGCGATGGCGCTTGTGGATGTCGTCGGTGTCGACAAGCACGTTATGGCAAAAGTGGCGCGTACTTTTACTGGCTTATCCCATCGCTGTGAAGTGGTTGGTGTTAAGAATGGCGTGACCTATGTCAATGACTCTAAAGCGACAAATGTCGGTGCCACAGTCGCCGCGCTCGATGGCTTGAGTGACCACTTAGGCGATATTATTTTGATTGCTGGCGGTGACGGTAAAGGGGCTGATTTTAAGCCTTTAGCTGTGGCTTTAGCTAAAGTCACACACCTCATCACCTTAGGCCGCGATGGTAAAAAGATTGCTGCATTGAAAGACGGCTCGATAAGAGTCGACACTATGGCTGCTGCGGTAGCGAAAGCCGCTGAATTGGCAACCTCTGGTGATATCGTTTTATTATCGCCAGCCTGCGCCAGTTTAGATATGTACAGTAACTTCATGGCTCGAGGTGATGATTTTAGAAACCTCGTGGGACAACTTAATGGCGAGTGATGCAAGACAACTTAGCCTATTTGGGCGTTTGCGTTTAGCAATACCCAATTGGCAACGTGATACCGAAGTCCCGGGCGTGCAATTGTACGACCGTGCTTTGCTCGCGGCTGTGTTGTCTTTGATTAGCTTCGGCTTTGTAATGGTAATGTCAGCCTCTATGCCTGAAGCGCAAACGCTCACGGGGAACCCATTTTATTTTATGACTCGCCATGTGGGTTATTTAGTGGGTTGCTTATTCATTGCGGCATTTGTGCTAAGAGTAGAGATGCAGACTTGGCAGCGCTGGAGCCCCATGTTGTTGTTGATTGTGGGTTTGATGTTGTTGGCTGTATTGGTGGTTGGCACTACGGTAAACGGTGCAACGCGTTGGTTATCCATAGGCCCTATTCGTATCCAGGTGGCGGAAGTCGCTAAATTTGCCTTCGCCATCTATATGGCGGGTTACTTAGTGAGGCGTCATCAGGAAGTGCGCGAGAATGCTAAAGGCTTCTATAAGCCGATTGCAGTATTTGCGATTTACGCTGTGCTGATTTTGATGCAGCCCGACTTAGGTACTGTGGTGGTGCTATTTGTGGGAACGGTTGGTCTATTGTTTTTAGCCGGTGCACGTTTACTCGATTTCTTTGCCTTGATTTTTGCGGGCGTATTGGCGTTCGTGGCCCTAGTGCTATTGGAACCGTATCGTATCCGCCGAGTGACCTCCTTTATGGATCCTTGGCAAGATCCCTTCGGTAGCGGTTACCAGTTGACTCAATCTTTGATGGCCTATGGTCGAGGTGATTGGTTTGGCCAAGGGCTAGGTAATAGTATTCAAAAATTAGAATATTTACCCGAAGCGCACACAGACTTTATCTTTGCCGTGATCGGGGAAGAATTGGGCTTTATCGGCATTATTGCCGTGTTATCTGTACTGCTATTTGTGGCGCTGAGATCGATTCGTTTAGGTAATTTGTGTTTAGCCATGGATAAGCCATTTGAAGGTTATTTAGGTTATGCCATCGGTATTTGGATTTGTTTCCAGACTGTGGTGAATGTCGGCGCGAGTATCGGTATGTTGCCAACCAAAGGGCTGACATTACCTTTTATCAGTTACGGTGGTAGTAGTTTATGGGTCATGACTGCGGCAGCGATGATGTTGTTGCGCATTGATTACGAGCGGCGCATGACATTAATTCAGGCCGTGCAAGGGAGATTGAAGTGATGACTCCAACAGGAAAACGTATTTTAGTCATGGCGGGTGGTACGGGAGGACATGTGTTCCCGGCGCTGGCGGTGGCTAAGTATTTAGCTCAACAGGGTTGGCAAGTGCGTTGGTTAGGCACGGCTGATCGTATGGAGGCACGTTTAGTGCCCCAGTATGGATTTGATATTGATTTTATTGATATCAAAGGTGTGCGCGGTAATGGTTTGATCCGAAAACTCGCGGCGCCCTTTAAAGTGGTGCGTTCAATCTTGCAGGCTAAGGCCGTGATTGCGGAGTTTAAACCCGATGTGGTCCTTGGCATGGGCGGATTCGCCAGTGGCCCAGGTGGTGTTGCGGCAAGATTAGCCGGTATTCCACTGGTGCTGCATGAACAAAATGCCATCCCAGGGATGACAAACAAGTTGTTGTCGCGGATTGCGACGCAAGTGTTATGCGCCTTTAAAAATACCTTTACCACAGTGAAGGCCAAGGTCGTTGGTAATCCGATTCGCCAAGAACTGATTGCCTTAGGTGCAGAACCTAAGCATGAGGCTGATGAAGCCTTAAAAGTGCTCGTGGTCGGTGGCAGCCTTGGCGCCAAAGTATTTAACGATCTTATGCCAGAAGCTGTCGCGATACTGAGTCAGCAGCAGTCAGTGACGGTTTGGCATCAAGTGGGTAAAGATAATCTTACGGGCGTGAAGGCGGCATATCAGCAACAAGGACAAGATGGTGGCGTGAATATCGCTGAGTTTATCGACGATATGGAAGCCGCCTATCGCTGGGCTGATGTGGTATTGTGCCGAGCTGGCGCCTTGACTGTGTCTGAGTTAGCGGCGGTGGGGCTACCCAGTATTCTGGTACCTTATCCCCATGCAGTGGATGATCATCAAACCCGTAACGCTCAAGTATTGGTTGAGGCTGGCGCAGCTTTCCTATTGCCACAGGCCATCTTGGACGTGAATAAACTGGCGAACAAATTACAGTTGCTCGCCAATGACAGAACAGAATTAGCCCGTATGGGCCAAAGAGCGAGAGACGTTGCGGTACTGGATGCGACTGAACAAGTTGCCGCAGTGTGCATCAGCCTTGCTGAGAAAGGATAAGCATGACTAAGACAGAAAGATACGCACAACTGAGAAGCATGATCCCAGAAATGCGCCGTATTAAGCGTATTCACTTCGTCGGCATTGGCGGCGCGGGCATGGGCGGGATCGCCGAAGTGTTAGTGAACGAAGGCTATCAGGTGAGTGGTTCGGATATTGCGCAAAATGCCGTGACCGACAGATTATGTTTACTCGGAGCCAAGATCCAAATTGGTCATGCCGCTGAAAACGTGCAGCAAGTGGATGTGGTCGTCATATCAACCGCGATTAATCTGGAAAATCCAGAAATCCTTGCCGCTAAAGAATTACGTATTCCTATTGTGCGTCGTGCTGAGATGTTAGCCGAGTTGATGCGTTATCGACATGGTGTGGCGATTGCGGGCACCCATGGTAAAACCACGACAACGAGCCTTATCGCCAGCGTTTATGGCCAAGCTGGGCGGGACCCAACCTTTGTGATTGGTGGTTTGCTCAACAGTGCCGGTACAAATGCCAGATTAGGCACTAGCCGTTATTTGATTGCCGAAGCCGATGAGAGTGATGCGAGCTTTTTGCATTTGCAGCCTATGGTCAGTGTAGTGACCAACATCGAAGCCGATCATATGGATACTTATGGCGGTGATTTTGAAAAACTGAAATCGACTTTTGTGGATTTTCTGCACAACTTGCCGTTCTACGGTGTCGCTGTGGTGTGTATCGATGATGCCGTCGTGCGTGAGATTCTGCCGCGTATTGGCCGTAAACACGTGACCTATGGTTTCAGTGACGATGCGGACGTGCAAGCACTTAATTTTAGCCAGCAAGGTCATCAGTGCCGTTTTACTGTTAGACGTAAAGCTAAAGAAGATCTCGATCTGGTGTTGAATTTACCGGGCCAACATAATGTGCTCAATGCGTTAGCTGCCATTGCGGTGGCGACTGAAGATGAAATCGACGATAACGCGATTACTCAGGCTCTAGTGGAGTTCCAAGGTATAGGACGTCGTTTCCAGCATTTAGGCAAATTTGCCACGCCGAAGGGCGAAGTCATGTTAGTGGATGATTATGGTCATCATCCCAGCGAAGTTGCGGCGACCATTAAAGCTGCGCGTGCAGGATGGCCTGATAGACGTTTGGTCATGGCGTATCAGCCGCACAGATACACTCGTACCCGTGATTTGTATGAGGATTTTGTGGAAGTGTTATCGCAAGTGGATTGCTTATTGTTACTCGATATTTATAGTGCGGGTGAAGCGCCGATCACAGGTGCGGATGGTCGCGCATTATGTCGTT
Organism: Shewanella sp. SM95; assembly: GCF_025653595.1. Classification (NCBI taxonomy): domain Bacteria; kingdom Pseudomonadati; phylum Pseudomonadota; class Gammaproteobacteria; order Alteromonadales; family Shewanellaceae; genus Shewanella; species Shewanella sp. SM95. The sequence goes on along the minus strand of NZ_JAKKSE010000015.1, from coordinate 9,712 downwards.
CAATTCGCTTGCGTGGTCAGCTAGATCCGATCTTTATCGCAAGCCCAGATCTGCTTGCAGAAGTGTTGCCTGATGTATTGCAGGACGGGGATTTATTACTCACCCAAGGTGCGGGTAATATTGGCGCCCTGTCACGACAGTTAGCGTCGTCTGGATTAGGGTTTGCTGTGGTGGAGTTACCTGCGCAAGCAAGCTGATCTTTAGCGCTTGATCTGCGAGAAAAAGGAAATTTTGACCAAAGGATTTTGGTCTATATAATGGCCGGTTTTCTGTGGTTTTTAATGGGTGTCGTTAAAGGTGGGATGAAGCGTGTCTTGGAGTGATAAGAGGCGACACTGGCGGGCAAGAATGTCACGGTTTAATTGGTATCAATGGAGCGGGGCTGGCTTTTTATTCTTCATCGTAGCCAGTTTTGTATTTGGTGGCTATCAGTTACATAAATTTTTGAATGATGCCAGCAACTTGCCGATTGAGGCCGTTGCCATCAAAGGTGAGCGGGTTTACACCACAGATAAAGATATACAAGTAGCACTACAGCATTTAATGCAGCGCAGTTTTTTTAGTGCTGACATTACCTTAGTGCAGCAGGCACTAGAAGCCTTGCCTTGGGTGTATCGCGCATCGGTAAGGCGTGAGTGGCCAGCGAAACTCAGGGTGTATTTGCAAGAGCAACAACCCGCAGCCCATTGGAATGGTGACTTGTGGTTGAACGTGCATGGAGAAGTATTCGAAGCGCCATCGCACCCAGAGCTTGAGCATTTACCGCAGTTATCTGGACCAAATGATATGGGCCTTGAGGTGTTGACTGTCTATGCACAGATCAACTCCCTACTAAAGATTAATGGCTTTACCTTAGCCAGTTTGAATTTAACGCCACGACATGCGTGGCACGCGACCCTTGGAAACGGTATCGTTTTAGATTTGGGTCGAGAAGATAAAATTGCACGGATACAGCGATTTATTACTGTTTATCCGGTTTTGGCGAAACAAGAGAAATCCGTTGCCAGAGTAGATTTGCGCTACGACACAGGGTTGGCCGTAGGCTGGGGCGATGCACAAACAAGAGAGCCGATAATTAATGATCAAAAACCAAGATAGAAACCTTATCGTCGGATTGGACATAGGAACCTCTAAGGTCGCAGTGATCATAGGCGAAGTTCTGCCCGATGGTGAAATCAGCATAGTCGGCCTTGGTAACCATCCCTCAAGGGGCATGGATAAAGGTGGCGTGAACGATTTAGATTCGATAGTTCGCAGTGTGCAACGTGCGCTCGATCAAGCGGAATTAATGGCGGATTGCCAAGTTTCATCTGTTTACTTGAGTATTTCGGGTAAACACATCGCCTGCCAAAATGAAAACGGCATGGTATCGATCAACGATGAAGAAGTGACACAGGAAGATGTTGATAACGTGATCCATACGGCTCGCTCGGTGAAGATCCCGACCGAACGTCGCATTTTACACGTGCTGCCGCAGGAATATGCAATCGACGTTCAAGACGGTATTCGCAGCCCAATCGGTATGTCCGGTATGCGTATGGAGGCCAAGGTACACATAGTGACCTGCGCCAATGATATGGCGAAGAATATTACTAAGAGCGTTGAGCGTTGTGGCCTTAAGGTCGACGACTTAGTGTTCTCTGGGATTGCTTCAGCCGATGCTGTGTTGACCTTCGATGAGAAAGATTTAGGTGTGTGTATCGTCGATATCGGCGGTGGCACTACGGATATCGCGGTATATACCAATGGCGCCTTGCGTCATTGTGCGGTTGTACCGGTTGCTGGTAACCAAGTGACGAACGACATTGCGAAGATTTTCCGCACGCCGTCGTCGCATGCTGAACAAATTAAAGTGCAGTTCGCCTGTGCTCGCAGTTCTATGGTGAGCCGCGAAGACAGTATTGAAGTGCCATCGGTAGGTGGTCGTCCATCGCGGAGCATGTCACGTCACACGCTCGCCGAAGTGGTTGAACCAAGATACCAAGAGCTGTTTGAGCTTGTGCTTAAAGAGTTGAAAGACAGTGGGTTAGAAGATCAAATCGCCGCAGGTATTGTGCTCACAGGTGGCACAGCGTCGATTCAAGGTGTGGTCGATATTGCGGAAGCGACTTTTGGCATGCCAGTTCGCGTAGCGTCACCGCTACCGATCAAAGGTTTATATGAATACGTGGACCAGTCTATTTACTCCACAGGAGTCGGACTGCTTCATTACGGCGCACGACGGGTGATCGAACGTCAGTTCGAACGTCCTGAGCGCCAAGGGGTAACTAGCGCTTGGAATCGGGTCCAAAGCTGGTTTAAGGGCGAATTTTAATTTTCATAACGCAGGCAACACGGAGATCAGACAATGTTTGAGATCATGGATACTCACTCAGACGACGCGGTGATTAAAGTCATCGGCGTTGGCGGCGGCGGCGGTAACGCTGTCGAACATATGGTCAAACACAACATTGAAGGTGTTGAGTTTATCGTTACCAATACAGACGCTCAGGCCCTGAGAAAATCAGGCGCTGGCTCAACAATTCAATTAGGACGCGATGTCACTAAAGGTCTTGGAGCAGGGGCAAACCCAGATGTGGGTCGTGCTGCAGCTGAAGAAGACCGCGAAAACATTCGCGCGGCAATCAAAGGTTCTGACATGATCTTTATCGCTGCCGGTATGGGCGGTGGTACAGGTACAGGTGCTGCACCTGTTGTGGCTCAAATCGCACGTGAAGAAGGTATTCTGACCGTTGCGGTTGTGACTAAGCCTTTCCCATTCGAAGGGAAAAAACGTATGGCTTACGCTGAGCAAGGTATTGCTGAGCTGGCTAAGCACGTGGATTCGTTAATCACGATCCCGAACGAAAAATTATTAAAAGTATTGGGCCGTGGTACTTCTTTACTCGATGCGTTCGCCGCAGCGAATAACGTGTTACTTGGTGCGGTACAAGGTATTGCCGAGCTTATCACTCGTCCTGGTCTGATTAACGTCGACTTTGCCGACGTGAAGACTGTGATGTCTGAAATGGGTAATGCCATGATGGGTACTGGCGTCGCTCGCGGTGAAGACCGCGCTGAAGAAGCGGCCGAAGCTGCTGTTGCCAGCCCATTATTAGAAGACATCGACTTAGCCGGTGCGCGTGGTGTGTTAGTGAACATCACTGCGGGTATGGATATGAGTATCGAAGAATTCGAAACTGTCGGTAATCATGTTAAGGCTTATGCCTCTGACAACGCGACTGTGGTTGTTGGTGCTGTCATCGACCCAGAAATGAGTGATGAGCTGCGTGTAACGGTTGTTGCGACTGGTATTGGTGCTGAAAAGCGTCCAGATATCCAATTGGTTTCTAAACCAGCGCCTCGTCCAGAGCCTGTAGTTGTTGAACCAAAAGTCGAAGCTTATGTCGAAGAAGCTGCACATGTGAACTATGCAGCGCCAAAAGGCAACGTGTTGCCAGCGGCACCGCAGCCAGCTCCTACGCCTGCACCATCGACAAAGCATGAATTGGATTATCTTGATATTCCAGCATTTTTGCGTAAGCAAGCCGACTAGCGATAGCGTTTGAGTCCAGCGTAATGTGTGAGGTGTTGTTCGTTTTGGGCAATACCACAACATAGCTGCATTTGTGTGACATAATAAAGTTATGTTATTATGTTGAACCAGTGCGGCCAATTTGCCGACGCTGAGTGTACAAATATTAGGCTTTATAATTGGCATATAAACGGGTAACTGAATGATATTTCAAAGAACTGTTCAGAAAATGGTGAAAACTACTGGTGTCGGATTGCATTCTGGCAACAAGGTCACTTTGAGCATTATGCCCGCGCCCGTTAATTCAGGGATCGTACTCGTGCGCACCGATTTGAGTCCTGCCGTCGCTATCCCAGCGAAGGCGGAGCAAGTTCGTGAAACCACTATGTGTACGGCACTTGTCAATGACGAAGGTATTCGTATCTCGACCATTGAGCATTTATTTGCAGCTCTTGCGGGTTTAGGCATAGATAACGCTGTAATCGAAGTGGACGCGCCTGAAATTCCTATTATGGATGGCAGTGCAAGCCCATTCGTCTTCTTGTTGCAGTCTGCGGGTATTAAAGAGCAGGCCGCGCCTAAGAAGTACTTAAAGATTAAGCGCACTGTGCGCGTTGAAGATGGCGATAAATGGGCCGAGTTAAAACCGTTTAAAGGTTTTAGAGTCAATTTTAAAATTGATTTTGCGCACCCAGAAATCGCTCGTAGCCAACAGCATGTGGTGATGGACTTTTCAACTTCTGCTTTCGTGAAAGATATCAGCCGTGCCCGTACTTTTGGGTTTATGCGTGATATCGAATATTTGCGAGCCAACAACCTAGCGTTGGGCGGCAGCATGGAAAACGCTGTTGTACTTGATGAATATCGCGTCCTTAATCCCGACGGCCTGCGTTATGAGGACGAATTTGTTAAGCACAAAATTCTAGATGCGTTTGGTGATTTATATGTAGCTGGGCACGCTATTTTAGGTGAGTTCACTGCTTATAAAACTGGTCATGCGTTGAACAACCAATTGGTGCGTGCTTTACTCGCGCAACAAGATGCGTGGGAGTTGGTCAGCTTCGAAAAAGAAGCCGATGTCCCCGTCAGCTTTACCGTACCAGGTGGCGCTGTATTTGCTTAAAAAGCGGTAAGATTATTTATTACGGCTGGCCAATGAGGCCAGCCGTTTTAGTTTTTCACCCAGTGAACCGCCAATATTTTCCGCTAATGCTGCAATGTGCTCCGCTGCTGCTGGGCTTAATTCTTTATGTCCCTGTTTAGGCTTTGCGTCATACATTGCTAATCTCGGGTTGACTTTAACTTCAATTGCGGTAAGGATTGGGAGCGTTTCTGCTTGAAGCTGGGTTAATAGCTTCGGCTTTTGGAAATTAATTCGCGCAGCCCAAGCTGCCGAAGTGGTTTCAACCACAAGAACACCCTGGCGGAAATTAGCGACTTTTAGTTGCTCCGCAACAGGACCTGCAATAATCTGCTTCACATGCTGATCCAGATACATAAGTAGTTCCGCTTTCTCAGCAAGGTCGGGTAATTTTCCCGATTGATGCAGTAATTGGCTGAGATCTTGAGGGGGCTTTTTCATATGATAATAAGATGGCTGAATTAGGCTATGAGTGTAACAGTATTTATTCAAGGTCGGAATGGCGTCACACGCTGGCAGCCCAGTAAACGCTGGTTGCTACTTCCAATACTATTGTTGGCCACTGGGTCCGGTATTTATCAACACAACTCCGCTCGATTTCAAGATCAGCAAGCCAGTGTCGATAACGATCGTCTCGTGCGCGAACAACAAAAGAAACAAGTCTTAGAGCTTAAAAGTGCTACTGAGTCTCAACTGGCTATGCTTGTGACTCATGTTGCACGTATGCAAGCCAAGATCACCCGTCTCGAAGCTTTAGGTCAACAGGTCGCCCAGCAGAATAAGTTGGATGAAGATTTTGATTTTTCATCCGAGGTTGGTGTGGGTGGTTTGAGCGAACTAGGCACTAACATCGAGCTCGGACAGCTTATCGACGATATGGATAAGTTGGCATCACGAATTGACAATAATAATGTTCAGCTTTCACTACTTGAAACAGTGTCATCTAACCACCATATAGATGATGAACGTTATATATCAGGTATCCCGCTCGATAAAGGTTGGTTATCGTCACCCTACGGATTACGTAATGACCCTTTCAACGGTCGCAGGTCTGTGCATAAAGGGATTGATTTTACCGGTCGAGAAGGAGCTAAAGTTGTTGCGACTGCTGCAGGCGTAGTGACTTTTGCTGGAAATATGTTCGGTTATGGCGAATTGGTTGAAATCGACCATGGTAACGGTTTGCATACGCGTTATGGCCATAATAAAGCTTTGTCAGTGACTGTAGGTGATGTGGTCGCAAAAGGCGATGCTATCGCCAGTATGGGAAGCACTGGGCGCTCAACTGGGGCTCATGTGCATTATGAAGTGTTGCGCGGCGGACAGCAGATAGATCCACAAAAGTTTGTCTACCGCAAAGCAAGTTAATTGAAACATTGGCTTCTAGTTTCCATCATGGACTTGGCCTACAGAGAATAAGTGATTCAGATGTTTGGTAAATTACTGACAAAAGTATTTGGTAGTCGCAACGACCGCACCCTTAAAGGGCTTCAAAAGATCGTTATTAGCATTAACGCATTAGAAGCTGATTATGAAAAATTAACCGATGAAGCATTAAAGGCGAAAACCGCAGAGTTCCGTGAGCGTTTAGCTGCTGGCGCTTCATTAGATAGCATCATGGCTGAAGCCTTTGCGACAGTGCGTGAAGCGTCTAAGCGTGTATTTGATATGCGTCATTTCGACGTACAGTTACTCGGCGGTATGGTACTCGACAGCAACCGTATTGCTGAAATGCGTACGGGTGAAGGTAAAACCTTAACGGCAACCTTACCCGCCTACTTAAACGCATTGACAGGCAAAGGCGTCCACGTGATTACAGTGAACGATTACTTGGCACGTCGTGATGCCGAGAATAACCGCCCACTGTTTGAGTTCCTTGGTTTAACCGTAGGAATCAACGTCGCAGGTATTGGCCAACATGAGAAGAAATCTGCCTATAACGCCGATATCACTTACGGGACCAACAATGAGTTTGGTTTCGATTATCTGCGCGATAACATGGCGTTTTCACCGCAAGAACGAGTACAACGTCCGTTGCACTATGCCCTAATCGATGAAGTGGATTCAATCTTAATCGACGAAGCGCGTACGCCGCTGATCATCTCTGGCGCCGCCGAAGATAGCTCTGAGCTATACATCAAGATCAACACCCTGATCCCTAATCTTATCCGTCAAGATAAAGAAGATACGGAAGAGTTTGTGGGTGAGGGCGACTACAGCATTGATGAAAAAGCCAAACAAGTGCATTTCACCGAGCGTGGCCAAGAAAAAGTAGAAAACCTGCTGATCGAGCGCGGCATGTTAGCCGAAGGCGACTCACTCTATTCTGCTGCAAATATTTCCCTATTACACCACGTCAACGCGGCGCTTCGTGCGCACACGCTGTTTGAGCGTGATGTGGATTACATAGTACAAGACAACGAAGTCATCATAGTCGATGAACACACGGGTCGTACTATGCCTGGTCGTCGTTGGTCTGAAGGCTTACATCAAGCTGTCGAAGCCAAAGAAGGTGTACACATTCAAAACGAAAACCAAACATTGGCTTCGATCACTTTCCAGAACTACTTCCGTCAATACGAGAAGCTGGCAGGTATGACAGGTACAGCTGACACTGAAGCGGATTTAGTTTATTTGACCGCCGATGAAAAATATCAAGCGATCATTAAAGACATTAAAGATTGCCGTGAACGTGGTCAGCCAGTATTGGTGGGTACAGTATCAATCGAACAGTCTGAACTGTTAGCGCGCTTAATGGTGCAGGAAAAGATCCCGCACGAAGTTTTAAATGCTAAATTCCACGAACGAGAAGCTGAAATCGTCGCGCAAGCTGGCCGTACTGGCTCTGTGACTATTGCGACGAACATGGCAGGTCGTGGTACCGATATCGTGCTTGGCGGCAACTGGAACATGGAAATCGATGAACTCGATAATCCAACAGCAGAGCAAAAAGCTAAGATCAAAGCCGATTGGCAAATTCGTCATGATGAAGTCGTTGCTGCGGGTGGTTTACATATCCTAGGTACAGAACGTCACGAATCACGCCGTATCGATAACCAGTTACGTGGTCGTGCGGGTCGTCAAGGTGACGCGGGTTCATCACGCTTCTATCTATCGATGGAAGATAGCTTAATGCGTATCTTCGCCTCGGATCGTGTCTCTGGCATGATGAAAAAGCTGGGTATGGAAGAAGGCGAAGCGATCGAGCATCCATGGGTGTCACGCGCAATCGAAAACGCTCAACGTAAAGTTGAAGCCCGTAACTTCGATATCCGTAAGCAATTACTCGAATTTGATGACGTCGCTAACGATCAACGCCAAGTGGTTTACGCCCAGCGCAATGAGTTGATGGATGCGGAAAGTATTGAAGATACTATCCAAAACATCCAAGACGATGTGATTGGCGCAGTAATTGATCAGTATATTCCACCGCAATCAGTAGAAGAGCTGTGGGATATCCCAGGTTTAGAGCAACGTCTACACCAAGAATTTATGCTCAAATTACCTATCCAGGAATGGTTAGATAAAGAAGACGATCTGCATGAAGAGAGTCTACGTGAGCGTATTATTACTGCTTGGGGCGATGCGTATAAGGCAAAAGAAGAAATGGTTGGCGCACAAGTGCTACGCCAGTTTGAAAAAGCCGTTATGCTACAAACGCTCGATGGCCTGTGGAAAGAACACTTAGCGGCGATGGACCATCTGCGTCAAGGTATCCACTTACGTGGTTACGCGCAGAAGAATCCAAAGCAAGAATATAAGCGTGAGTCGTTTGAGTTATTCCAACAACTATTGAACACCTTGAAACACGACGTCATCAGTGTGCTGTCGAAAGTACAAGTGCAAGCTCAGTCAGATGTGGAAGAAATGGAAGCGCGTCGTCGTGAAGAAGATGCCAAGATCCAGCGCGACTATCAACACGCAGCGGCAGAGTCGCTTGTTGGCGGTGGTGATGAGCATGAAGCTGTCACTGCGCAAGCACCGATGATCCGTGATGGTGACAAAGTGGGTCGCAACGATCCTTGTCCTTGTGGCTCTGGTCGTAAGTACAAACAATGTCACGGCAAGTTAAGTTAATCTGCTGACAGATTAAGCCTACTGAATAAGTAGAATAAAACGTACACTAAAGGCAACTTATCTAAGTTGCCTTTTTATTTCTTCATTAATTTAGAATTAAGCCTCACGTTTACTCCCATGTCATCCGGATTACATTCTTACTCTTCTTTATATAGCTAATCGTCGTTATTCCCCATTGAACATCATTTCATTCTTATCGATAGCCTCTAAAGTTAACCCGCCGCTGTAGCAAATTTAACCGTTAAAACCCATTTTGTGGATAAGTCTGAGGATAAAGTGGGGGTATTGTGTGACTAACTGAAAGTATTAAAAAAAGATCCATTTTTCTCAAAAAAGCCCTTGCGGACTTTCTCAATCTCCCTATAATGCGCATCCACTGACACGGCAGACAGCGAAACGCAAGTTAAGCAAAGAAAGCCAAGCAGTTCATCGGTTAGCAAGCTAAACGATGAGTGTTGAGAAAGTTTAAAAAACTACTTGACGCACTAACGGGAATGCGTAGAATACGCAGCCCTGACCCGCTGAAAACTCAGTGTGTGGTCAACGCTCTTTAACAATTTATCAAGCAAATCTGTGTGGACACTCACAGGTGTTGAGTTAATCGAAACTGCTTAGCCTCAGGGTTGGCAGTCAAAAATTTAAATCAATGTAACAATGAGTGTTCATAGTAATATGTACAGTTTGTTTCTTTTAGCGAGAAACAAAAAATCAGAATTCATTGAGCCGCTGAAGTCGCAAGACGGAAGCAACAAAACTTTAATTGAAGAGTTTGATCATGGCTCAGATTGAACGCTGGCGGCAGGCCTAACACATGCAAGTCGAGCGGCAGCACAAGGGAGTTTACTCCTGAGGTGGCGAGCGGCGGACGGGTGAGTAATGCCTAGGGATCTGCCCAGTCGAGGGGGATAACAGTTGGAAACGACTGCTAATACCGCATACGCCCTACGGGGGAAAGGAGGGGACCTTCGGGCCTTCCGCGA